>NZ_JAPVYS010000005.1:0-124396 GCF_041431945.1 Streptococcus sp. 27098_8_66
TTGTAGCCTTCAAAACCTTGAAGGTTCTTAGCCGTAATGGTGAAGATGCCGTCTTTTTCTGATTTTGTAATGGTCAGATCAGCAGATGGTTTAGAAGCTGTGTAATCGATAAAGGCCTTTTTCACAAACTTGTTTTTGCCTTGAGCATCTACATAGAAGACCTGTGCTTCGTACTTGCCATCGGCATTTTCGTGGTCACTCGCTTTGGCTGTTACGGTATAAGAACCGTCTGCTTGACGAGTCGGAGTGTACCAGATGATATCCTTCATCCCATTGGCATGAGACCAGAATGGAATCTTCACTTCCTTGTAGCCTTCGAAACCTTGAAGATTTTTAGCCATAATGGTAAAGGTACCGTTTTTTTCTGATTTTACAATAGTCAGATCCGCTGAAACCGGAGTCTGATTTTTCTTTCCAATGGCTACTGTCGTCGTTGTTCCACCCACACCCGTCAATTGTCCATTATTCTGAACATAGTAAAGGTGGACATTGTAAAGACCGGTTGAGTTTTTATGGTCCGCTGCTTTTACATTGACGGTATAGGTCCCGTTTGCTTGACGATTGGCTGTATACCAAACAAGGTCATCTTGACCGCCTGTTTCTGACCAGATTGGTACAGAAACGGTTCGAACCCCATTTGGTGCCTTAACATTTGAGATGACAACGTCAAAGCGGCCCGTCATAGTATCGTTATTGACAATGTCAATCTTCCCACTTAAGCTGCCTTCTGTTGGATCCGCTGCAGGTTTTGCGTTCGCTGTGAAGCGACCTGTATAGTCCACACTGTGGTCAAATAGGTGTTTTCCTGGAAGCAATTCCGCTTGAGAAGTGAACTGCCACGCGCCAGCTTTCCCATTGTAACGCAAGCTTTTCGCATCGTTTACAGACAGTTTTGGAGAAGGATATTGCGCAACCCAGAAATTCTGAAGCCCAAATTGAGCGGTGTTGACAGGACCTTTCTTGCGAAGGTTGTTTTCATCCAACCAGCTGGCACTGGTGTAGAACATCAAGTTGGTGTAGCCATTTTTACGCATTTCGTCAGCCCAGGCTTGGGTGTTGCGATTAATGTTTGGCTGCATCTTGGCATCCTCAAAGTCATTGACCATGAGGGTATTCTTTGGCAAACTCAAACGTTGTGCAGCTGCAATATAGAACCGCGCTTCTGCACGCGCTGCTTCCTCAGAAGTATAGCGTGAGAAGTGGTAGGTCGATACTTGTAGACCCGCAGCTTGTGCATTACGAATTTGGTTCTCCGCATTTGGGTTCTTGTACCAAGTGTCTTCTGTCAATTTGACAACGACACCGCCCACGCCTTTATTAGCTAGGGTACGGTAGTCTCCAATACTAATGTCTCCGTTATGGCTACTCACATCAACGAATGATTTTGGCTGAACCGCCACATCTGTTGAACGACCAGCTGGAGCGTGAGCGCCTGTGTTAAAGAAGGTCGTGCTTCCTGAATCAGACGGAAGAGGAGTTTCTTCTTTCTCAGTAGTCGATGCTTCTGTAGCCTTCTCTACAGATGGGGTCCCACTTTCTGAAGCGGTGGCCTTGCTCACAGGTGCCACAGCTGGTTCGGTCACAGTTGCTGGTGCTGCATAGTTGTTTTCAACAGGTACTACTGACTTTTCAGCAACGGCTACTTCTGGCACTTTTTCAGCTTGGACTTGGTTGCCTTCAGTAGCAGTGGCCTCATTTGAAACCAGCTCATCTGCACTGACTCCCTGAGCAGATACAGCCATCAAGACTGCCGCTCCGGCATAAAAAATAAGATCTTTCTTTTTCATATAAACTTCCCTTTATACAAATTTTATACGTTAATCATTTTACCACACGGTTTCAGCGATGAAAAGTTTCATAAGGCAATTTTTTAAAATTAGTGATATTTTTTTGAAAAACTAAAAAAGAAGTCCGTCTGACTTCTTTTGATCTTATGATAAATGTTTTAAGGCTGTCTTTAAGTAGTGACCATCTCTGATTTCCTGACCAACACGCTTGGCATTGTCCACCAAGGTTTGGTAATCAGCGTCTGAAAGATTGTCGATTGTCTCCTTCAAATCATGGAGCGACTCTACTGCAATCCCACAGCCCTTCTCAAGCACAAAATGAGACAAGGCTGACTGTTTCCAAACCACAAGTGGGAATCCTGAGGCCAAGTACAGTGATGCTTTATGAGAGTTGTTATAGCGAAGGTACTCGCCAAAAACACCACTACAGGTTTCAGCACTATCACCATCCCAGACAAGACCAAACCCCCCCTCAAGGGCCGCAGGAAGCTCATCCGGTAGGAAGGACCCAAAGTAAGTTTCATTCTCTAAAGCTCTACTCTCATCAAAACCAACACCATAGAGATTATAGGCAGGTTCTGCAGGAAGAGCATAGAGATAATCAGCTTTTTCTTGTGCCAAATTACCAGCCACAATAATTGGCTGATTCTTAGTTAGACCAGTCTTCTCTTGGAAATTTGGAATCAAGTAGTCGAAAATGCCAAGGCTAACAATCTTATCTTCCGCAATCCCTTTATCCACCAAGACAGATTTCATAACCGGGTTGTGGGCGATGATCCCATCAGCTGCTTTGAGAAAACTTGCTTCTTGAAGGTACATCCGAATTCTGTGTTTTAAAGGCAGTGAAGTCATGTTGGCATGGCGAAGCACTTCTAGATCATGAATCAAAAGATAGACTTTAATCCCTCTTTTTTGCGCTTTTTTGACCAAATGGGTGGAGAAAAAGCTATGGTGAAGCATTGGAAACTGGATCAGCAACTCATCTCCTTGCTTTAGTTGATCCAAGGCTTGTCCAAAAGTCTTTGCCTTATGGCGTTGAGCCGCAAGGGTACTCATCTGATACCAATTGTCGACGGAAAGGACCAAGGGATGATAGCCTTCTTCTTTCACAATACTTTCTACGTCATTGCGTGCTTTATTTCCCGCGTTCTTTGCGTTGACATCATGCAGGAATTCTTCTTTTAAGTAGTATTTCATAGATTATGGTTTCTTTCAATCAAACTCATTTGCTACGACTTCCAAAGCTCGCTCAATAACCACGTGCATGTCGTAGTATTTGTAGTCTGCCAAACGTCCACAGAAGATAACCTTATCATTTTTGGCTGCTTCTTCTTGGTACTTAGCAAACATGGCGTTGTTCTTTTCATCATTGATTGGGTAGTATGGTTCATCCCCACGTTTCCAGTCAGCTGGGTATTCACGTGTGATAACTGTCTTAGGTTGTGTACCATACTCGAAGTGCTTGTGCTCAATGATCCGAGTATAAGGAATCTCACGCTCTGTGTAGTTGACCACCGCATTCCCTTGATGGTTTTCCTCATCCAAGACTTCGTGTTCAAAACGCAGGCTACGGTACTCCAACTCACCGTGTTTGTAGTCAAAGTACTGGTCAATCATTCCTGTAAAGACAACTTTATCAGCTGAAGCTTCAAGCTCTTCACGATTGGCAAAGAAATCAACCCCAAGTTCTACTTCTACATCACCCAGCATGTTTTCAATGATGACGTTGTAACCACCGATTGGAATTCCTTGGTAACGGTCATTAAAGTAGTTGTTATCAAAGGTCAAACGAACTGGAAGACGTTTGATGATAAAGGGTGGAAGGTCCGTGGCAGAACGTCCCCACTGCTTTTCAGTGTAGCCCTTAATCAACTTTTCGTAGATATCTGGACCGATCAACTTGATGGCTTGTTCTTCCAGGTTTTTTGGCTCAACATCTTTCATATCAGCTGTTTGCTCAGCAATCTTGTCCTTGACTTCTTGAGGAGTCTTGGTTCCCCACATAGCGTAGAAGGTATTCATGTTAAAGGGAAGATTGTACAGACTGCCCTTATAGTTAGCTACTGGTGAGTTGATATAGTTGTTGAATTCTGCGAACTGGTTGACATAGTCCCACACTTTTTTGTTAGACGTATGGAAAATGTGGGCACCATACTTGTGAACATTGATGCCTTCAACCTCTTCACAGTAGATATTCCCACCGATGTGATCCCGCTTGTCAATCACTTTTACTTTTTTACCACGTTTTGTAGCTTCATGTGCGAAGATGGCTCCAGACAAACCAGCACCAACAATCAGATAATCGTACATAGTAGACTCCATTATTTTTCTATTTTAAAATATATCTAAACTCTTAGCCGTTTCGTTAGACTCGTAGCTATAGATTAGACCTTCAAATTCCCCCAATTTCCTCACTATAAGAGAGAGAATTGACCGGCTTTTTCTTGACAACTTCTGTTGCAAAGAGTGTGAACATAAAGATGTTATAAGTCGGTACAAACCAAAATGCTTCAATCATACAGTTAATCGCAATGAGGGACAAAATTGCAACAAATAAATAACGCCCCTTCTTGAATTCATATTTTGAAACAATGACATAAATACCGACTAATAAAGCAACCGGTACGATACCATATGTAAATAGCATCTGAACATAAGACGAATCGACATAATTATAATTGAGGACAGACTCCGTGCTTCCTCCGGATCCGATAAACTGAACCCCTCTTGTTCCAAACCAATTCAAAGGATATAAATTAAAAGCATTTTTACCTAAGGCTAACCGACCCGTAATGAATTGATTAATTTGGACATAAAGTGGAGATGACCAAGAGAAATGATAGGTTAAATAGATCATTCCGCTTGAAAAAAGGATGATCGAATAGGGCAACAAGTGATACAACTTCAGCTTCTTCTCCTTTGTGAAATAAAAGAAGAGAAACAGTAAGACAGCGACCAATAGTGAGATCGCATTCATACGAGCATCACAGAACTTCATAATAAATAAAGCTAAGAGCACGCCACTTAGGGACCGTAGGCCAATATACCGATCTTTTAGCAAATAGGAGATCGCGACATAGAGGTAGAAACAATGGGATGCGAAATCTGTTGGATAGATAAACCCAAATGAATTACGGATAACGGCACCCCGACTATATTGTAAGTTTGGAACTACCTTTAATAGTGACAATAGAAATACTGCAAGGACAATCGTACCTGCAACACCTATATAAGTTTTTAAAATGACTTTCCTATCCGCATTGACCAGTAAAACCATTAAGAGAGAATAAACTAAGAAATTTAACTTATCCGTCTTGAAATAAACCATAACAGCTACCATCAATAACATGGCAGACAAGATTAGATAATGATAGGGAATCGAGATTTTATTAAAAAAACGAAGCAATAAGAGAGCTACAACCACTAAGAGGGAGCTCGCACCAACATGCAAAAAGCCCTTATTTAACATCGTAGTGGATATTGTATTAAAGAAGATCACAATCGAGACGACAAAACCAACCAGTAGATCGTCAAATTTCATTTTTATCATTAAATTACCTGATAAAGAATTTTTAAAGAAAAGCTCATTCTGACTAGATTAGAAGTCCTGCTTAGGGGACACCCCTGCTATAGCATTCTTTTCTGAAGCTTTTGTTTACTTAAAAATTCATATCCTTCCTTTCTACTCTCTACTGTTTATTTAAAAATTGTTGTTTTAATTCTTTCACATCTACCACTCTCAGAGATAGGATAGCGATCAGATAAATGATCCCACCAAGCACCGCATACACGAGTACATTCAGGGTAGGGGTGAAATGTAGGAACGGTTTTACAAGTTGCAAGAGGCCATACATCAGAGCAGATGCGAACATAATTTTTGTCATCGCACCGATAATTGGAACTTCCTTGAGGTAATGACGGGTATAGTAGAGTTGAATCAGCCATACTAAGGATTCTGTTAAAACGGATACAATGGCTGCGCCAATAAAACCAAAATGGGGTAAGAAGAGCAGGTTCAACCCGACACTGACGATAGCAGGAATCGTGGTGGACAGCATAAATTCTTTGTTCTTATCATGCGGGATGAGAATTTGAATCCCCATGATATTGGTCCATCCGATGAAGAACATACGGAAGATCATGATAGCGATGGCATAGCGAGCATCTTGGAAATCCTTCCCTAAGAAGAATCGAACAAAGTCATCGTTTACAATCAGCATGCCGGCAATAATCGGGAAAATGACCAAATTATAAATCAAAAAGGACATTTGGTGCATCTTATGGACCGCCTTGTGATCTCCTGAAGCCAAGAGACTCGCCACGCGCGGAAGCATGACACTTCCTAAAGACGTCACCAAGGTCAATAGGATATTAACCAATTTCAAGGCCTGGTCATAAATCCCCACATCCTTTGTAGAGGCGAGAGCCCCAAGCATGGTCCGATCCAAGGTGACATAGAGGGAAATGGCAATCTGCGGTAAAAAGAGCAGAATAACCGGTTTCAAATGCACCCGTGCATAAGCCATATCAAAATGGGCTTTCCCAATGAACTCCCGAGCAGGTAGCCACATACTCAGCTGACCTAAGAGCTCAAAGATGGTCAGTAAGAATACATAGAGATACAAATCATTGGCAGATTTGACAAACAAGAAGATGGAGATGACTCCAACCAGTTTGACCGTGATATTCCGAACCGTAATCTTGCGGAAGTCCTCTAACCCCTGAAAAAGCCAGGAGATATCGAGTCCCTTAGAAACCAAGCTAAGTCCTAAGATATAAGCGACAGGATTTTGCATGGAAGGTAGGGTTAGACACAAAAGAACATAGAGGGTAAGAGATAAAATCGTAGCCCCCAACTGGAGGGTATAAATCCCCCAGAAATTCTTTTGGATATCTTTCCGGTGTCCTGAGATCTCCTTAGTTCCATAATTGGCCACCCCTAGCGTCGCCAACAGGATAAAATAAGTGACGATGGAGTTGAAATAGCCATAGGTCCCTAAGTCATTTGAACTAAAAACCCGTGTCACATAAGGGGTGGTGATAATCGGTAAGATAATCACCAGCAACTGGTAGGAGAGATTATAGGCGTAATTTTTTAGCACTTTCATGATTGGCTACAATCCCCACTTAAAGACCGTTTTAAACGGTGTGATCAAATCTGTCGCAAAAGCTCGGTGAATATCTGGAATGGTTTGAACTTCTCCATCAACGTGAATAATGTTTTTCAAACGACTTTGGACTCGACGATTAGCCAGCATCTCTACAGCCCGCTCAAAATCCTCACGACCCGAACGAGAAGACCCTACAAAGGTCAAGCCCTTTTCAAGAACATCTCTTGTATTGACCGCGACCCGGTTGTCACTAACTCCCATCAACATCACAGTTCCTTGGGGTTTGATATGATCAATAATATCATTGATGGCTGGTTCGCTTCCTTGGCCACCAGTACACTCAAAGGCGTGATCGAAACGTTGATCGTCTGTCAACTCGCTGGTTAAAATTGCCTGATGGATAAAATTAAACAACTGCAATTTATCACTATTACGCCCAACAACTGTAATCTTCAGCTCTGGATAAAGATAGTGCAAAGAAGTCGCAACCACATATGAAAGACTCCCATCTCCTAAAATCAAAACAGACTCTCTTCGTTGGTGGGCAATGAGGTCAAAGCGATGAATAGCATGCATGGCCACACTGCTAAACTCTGCTAAAGCTGTCACGGGACCACGAACTTCTTCTGGATAAGCCACTACACGATCCAGCGGCAGGGCAACGACTTCCTGCATAAAGCCATTATAGCCACTAGACAAGAAGTGCGTCCCCTCCAAATAATTTTCAAAGAAGACACCCTCTGTTTGATGAGGAGGCTGATTGGGAACCATGGCCACAATCTGTCCTGGTTGATAGGTTCCTGTAGGATCCGCTACCACAATTCCAGACGACTCATGGATCAGGGCCATGGGCAATTTCTTTTTAAGCACCTTAGGATCCCGTTTCCCTTGATAGTAACGTTGGTCCGCATGACAAATAGCCATGTAATAAGGGCGTATTAACACCTTGTCTCCACGGCTCATGTCTTCTTCTTGGTATTTGATGGTGATATTTTTCGGCTGGGTCAGCTGAAAGATTTGGTTCAACATATTAATTGTCCTCAATCATACCGCGTGCAATTTTCAAATCTGTAATCGTCGTAATTTTAATATTGGAATATTCCCCTTTTGCAAGGGCTACTTTTTTACCATTGATGACAAAGATCTTGCAAGCATCTGTCAAGACTTCTTTTTGCTGATCACTCAAGTCATGATACAAGGCAAGAAAGTCTTTCATTTTAAAGGTTTGAGGGGTCTGACCCTGATAGAGGTATTGGCGCTCAGGGATATCCGTGATAAAGGTATTGTCCAAGCTTTGAACAATAGTATCGGTCGCTTCGACCACTGTATCCACAACGTCATGGCTCTTAGCTAGTTCAATATTCTCTTGAATGGTTTTTAGGCTAACAAAGGGACGAACCGAATCATGCGTGACGATAATATCCTCATCTGTCAAAGGCTGCAGCTCATCGATAGCCAGGATGATGTTTTCGATGGTAGAGTTGCGGTCACTTCCTCCCTCTACAACCAAGATCCGGTCCTTATAAGAAGACAAGTACTTGTCTACCAGATCTTCCGTATAGGTCACCCAGTTCGGATGAATCCCTAACACAATTTTCTGAATCTCATGGACTAATAAGAACTTCTCAACCGTGTGGATTAAAATAGGACGTCCACCCAAATCCAAAAATTGTTTGGGCATATCCGTAATCCCCATCCGTGAGCCTGTCCCACCTGCTAAAATCCCTGCATAAATCATCCTAAACCTCCTGATATTGTCTCTTTTTCCTTCTCTAGAACACGGCTTTTTAGTAATCTAGCCTAGTTTTGCTCTCACCTTTTGATACAAATGTGGAGAAAGGAGCAAAAGAAGGTATTTGAGTTTATTTTTTCTTGTAATATGTGAATTGAATAGAATATCTTTCCAATAGCGACGATACTCTTTGCGAATCTTGTTGACCCGCTCATACATTTGAGAACCTAACATCGCATGGACTACATGCAAACCATTAAAGACATAGCGGGTATTGACCGCTTTTTTCATTTCTGGATCATCAGGATAGTCTCTCTCGACATAGGCTCTGTTCCATTCCATAGCCTTGTAAAAATTCAAAAGGCGATCGCTATACTTCGAATTGACTGTACTACCCGCTCTTCGATAGTACTTATAAAGATGCTGACTTCCTACAGCAATTTCCTTACAAGCAGCAATATGCTCATAGGCAATGGCCAAATCTTCATAAATCATTCCTTCTGGATAGGGATGTTGGAGTAAGATCTCTTTCTTGTAGAGTTTTCCTCCAGGATGAGTCCCTACACTGTTCCCATAAAACATATGAAGAAGGGCTGCATGACGATCTAGTTTTTTACTATCTTCCAGCGAAAGGTCACCGGCGATCAAATCAGTCTGGTGATCTCGCACTTCTACGATAGAGGTCACAACCAAATCGACACCATACTGATCTTTTAAAGCCACTAAATATTCAACAGCTTTTGTATTATAATAGTCATCCGCATCTAGAAACATGATCCAATCAGAAGAGGCCTGTTGGACCCCGATATTTCTTGCTCGAGATTGCCCGCCATTTTCGACGTGAAAAACTCGAATACGATCATCTTCCTGAGCATACTGGTCGCAAATTTCTCCTGATCGATCAGTCGATCCATCATCGACTAGGATGATTTCAATATTTGAATAGGTCTGTTGTCTAAGACTACCGACACTATACTGTAAATACTCCTCGACATTATAGACCGGTATGACAATCGAAACCTTTTCCATTATGCTAATCCCTTCATGATAATTTCTACAATCTGTTGACAAGCTGTTCCATCCCCATAAGGATTACTTGCCTGGCTCATCTTCTCGTATTCGTCTTGATCTTCCAGAAGGAGTTTGAAGTTGCGATAGATGTTTTCTTCTTCTGTTCCGACCAATTTCAAAGTCCCTGCAGCCACACCTTCTGGGCGCTCTGTCGTATCGCGCATGACAAGGACGGGCTTCCCTAAAGAAGGCGCTTCTTCTTGAACGCCACCTGAGTCCGTCAAAATCATATAGCTTTGCTTCATGAAATTATGAAAATCAATCACTTCCAAGGGCTCAATGATCTTCATTCGCTCATTCTCTCCAAAAATCTTGCTGGCCAATTCTCTGACTTTTGGATTTTTGTGAATAGGGTAGACCACCTTGACATCTTCAAACTCATCCAAAATCCGGTTGACCGCACGGAACATGTGCTCCATAGGTTCTCCAAGATTTTCGCGACGATGGGCCGTCAACATAATGAGCTTGCTCCCTTTCGCCCATTCTAAAATAGGGTGATCATAACCGTCTTGGACTGTCGTTTTTAGGGCATCAATAACAGTATTTCCTGTAACGAAAATATTGGTCCGTCCTTCTTTTTGAAGATTCTCTTTTGAAACCTGGGTTGGAGCAAAATTGTAATCTGCCACTATGGAAGTAGCTTGACGGTTAAACTCTTCAGGATATGGGCTTTGAAGATTGTAAGTCCGAAGACCTGCTTCCACATGCCCTACTTTGATGCCCATATAAAAGGCCGCCAAAGCTGTCGCAAAGGTGGTGGTCGTATCCCCATGCACGAGGACAATATCAGGTTTTTCCTCTTCTAATACCGGTTGGATTTTCTCTAAAATAGAGGTCGTGATGGTGAACAAGGTTTGGTTGGCCTTCATGATACCAAGATCATAATCTGGAGTGACTTGGAAGACATCCAAGACCTGTTCTAACATTTCCTTGTGCTGCCCTGTTACACAGACTACGGTTTCAATCGTATTGTGCTGCTTGAGTTCATTCACCAAAGGACACATTTTAATGGCTTCTGGACGCGTCCCAAACACCAACATTACTTTTTTCATTTTGAACCCTTCCTCATGAATTGGTAAAAGTTGCGATAGTTGTCTAAAAAGATCGGATAGCTATACTTGCTTTCATAATCTCTCTTTGCTTGAGCAGCTAAAGAGGCTCTTTCCTCAGGACTCTCTGCCAATTTTTTAATTGCTTGAGCTAAGGCTTGCGGATTCTCAGCTGGAACGAGGATCCCATTGCCAGAATTCACCACTTCGTTCACACCTGGAATATCTGTCGCAATCATGGTTTTGCCGTTCATAAAGGCCTCGATTGCAACCAATCCAAATCCTTCAAAAATCGATGGAAGAACACAAAAGTCAAAGCTATTGATACACTCTACCACGTCGCTCCGATAACCTAAAAAATGAATTCTTTCTTCCAAATCCAGCTCCTTGGTTTGATTTATCAAATAATTTTTCAATTCTCCATCACCGACAATAAACAAGGATACACTTGGATTTGTCACTAGTGACATAGCTTCGATCAGATAGGGTAACCCTTTTTGTTCGGACAGGCGAGCGATACATCCTATTTTGATACCGTCACACTGAGTAATTTCATTTACTGTATGCTCACTTTGTTTCATTTTTACTCCATTATAAATCACAATAGAGTTTTTTGACCTCACATCATTAAGGATATTTTCCTGGACAGCTTGACTGACAGCAACCGTTCGAGCCTTTCCTAGGGCGAATTTATAAAGTGGTAATTTATCCTTGAAAACATTATGAGCTGTATAGACATGGAGCAAGTTCGGATGGCGCATCTGCAGCAAACGAATATAGAAAGCAGCCATCCGGTGATGGGTGTGGACAAGAGTAATCTCATTTTCTTTGATGATCTTGGAGAGACTAGCAAGGATCTTGAGCACCGTAGCTGGCTGTTTGCTATCGACATCTAAAATCCGATGGTGTTGAATCCCATTCTCTGCCAGTTTTTCTTCCCACAATCCACCAGTTGATGCGACATGAACCTGATCAAATTCATCCTTGAGGTCTGTCGCCAACTGATAGACAATACGTTCCGCTCCACCGATATCCATGGTCCGCGAAATGTGAAGAATATTATTTTTTTGCTTTCCGTTTTTCATGTACTACTCTCTTAATAAAAGTGGCATTTCCTACAAAATAACGCTTAAAGAGCCGTTTGGGTTCGTTGGCCACACGGAACAACCATTCCAGATTGGCTTTTTGCATCCACATAGGTGCCCGCTTGATATGACCTGAGAGGACATCAAAGCTTCCTCCCACTCCCATAAAGACAGAATTGACGCCATTGTCCATAAACTTCTGGATCAAGTACTCCTTTTTAGGAGAGGTGATGCCGACAAAGACAAAATCTGGCTTCTTCTCACGAATATCTTCTTGAATAGCCTCCTCCTCTTCAGCAGAGAAATAGCCATTGCGATGCCCCACTACTCGGAGATTCGGATAATCCTTTTTAAAGATAGTTAGCATATCTGTCAATACTTCCTCTTTTGCACCGAAGAAGTAGACAGAGTAGCCTTTTTCATTGGCTAAATGGAGCAATTCCTGCATCAAATCAATGCCTGCCACGCGCTCTGGCACAGCATAACCCAAATAGCGCGCTGCGAGAACAACAGAAGCACCATCTGCATTAATGATTTCAGATTCATTGACAATCTTCTTGATGGCCTCATCTGTCGCACATTGATTGAGCTTATCTGCGTTGACTCCCATCAAATGGAGTGGTTTTTTATCTCGGACAAATTTTTCTGTAGCAGCAACAGTTTCTACCATTGTTAAAGGGTCAATTCTGACCCCCATCATTGTAAAACTTTTCAAGCTTATTCTCCCCAAGTGGATTCAAAATGACCTTTTTGCTCGGATTCTTCTGGCAACTTCATATAATCGCCATAAATTTTTGTCAGATAAGCATCCGGATCAGCATGACCACTGATTTTAATTGTTTCAAAATCAAGGAGTTGTGGCTCCCCAAATACTTCTTTGTAGGCCAATTCTCTCTCGCGATAGGATCCTAAGACATTTCCCACGAGATCACTTGTCTCAAAGTCATATTTTTTAATCGTATTTTGTAACTTTTGATTGATTTTTTCAGTATTTAGTAATTTGTCTAGGCGAAGGATCTTAGAAACCTTCACAATTGAATTTTCAAAGAAACCTCGGTCGCGATTGTGCAATCGATTGATGACAGATATTTTGGAAAGGGCACGGTAATACTTAATTTTATTGGTGTGCAAGAAATAGTGGAAGCCATCTGATGGGTAACCATCTAAAGGAAACACATCGATAAAAGGACTACACACAACCCCACCAAATTCAATTTGAAGCGAGGTATCCATGATGGATGTATTGCCTAAATTATCATCATGGATTCTCAAGATGACATTGCTTGGTAATTCGTTTTGGCAAATTTCCAGAAACTTTTCATAGTCTTTTCTAGGCATGCCCAAATCCATATCGTCATCCCAAGGGATAAAGCCTTTGTGACGAATGGCTCCCAATAAAGTGCCCCCTAAAGCATAGTATCGAAGATTGTGTTTTGTGCAAATCTCAATATACTTTTCTAATAAGGATAGTTCTCCTAATTGAATCTGTCTAACTTTACTCACAGCCTACTTCGCTCCTTCTTTTCTAAGTACAACCTTCACGGTCTTGAGCAGGATCTGAATATCTCTCCAGATCGTCCAATCATCCATGTATGCAACGTCGAGTTTGACCACTTCGTCAAAGTCTGTAATCTCACTGCGTCCGCTCACTTGCCAAAGGCCTGTAATCCCTGGCTTGAAACTGAGTCTACGTTTTTGGGCTGGCGTATAGTCTTGGTATTCATCTACCGTTGGAGGACGAGTTCCGACTAGACTCATGTCACCGATCAGAACATTGTAAAATTGTGGCAATTCATCAAGACTGGTCTTACGGATAAAGCGTCCGATCGGTGTTACCCGTGGATCGTTTTCCATCTTAAACATCCCACCTGTCATGGTGTTTTGCGCCATCAGATCTTTTTTAATCTCTTCGGCATCCACGCGCATGGAGCGGAATTTATAGAAGTTAAAATACCGTCCGTTCTTTCCGACCCGCTTCTGTACAAAGAAGGCAGGACCGCCATCTTTGCGGATTAGAGGGACCAAAACGATACTCACTAGTCCACAAATCAAGAGGCCAAAGAAAGCTCCTGCAATGTCCAAGAGACGTTTTGCAAATACGTGGCTCGGTTTGTAAAAATTGGTTGAGAAAGTGACGACGCTTAGTCCCCCGACTTCTCGAACCCGTTTATTGCCTAAGGAAGCGAAGTTAAAGGCATTGAGATTGACCGACACATCGATCCCCATACTCTCAAACTCCGAGACGAAGTCACTTATATTATAGTCCTCACTTGGCAGATTGATAAAGACTTCATCCACCACTTCCTTGGTCACAAAGTTCATCATTTGATCCGGCTGCACCACCCTGACACCTGAATGAGCAAAATCCGTATTGTCCATGACAGTGACACCGATTAGATCTCCATGATAGAGGTTGGGTGAATGCAAGATATCAAATACTTTTTCCATCCGACTGGTCGCTGTGATCAAGAAGATCTTTCTCGAACTTTTCCGCCGTGGTGAAACAGATTTCCGGTATCTCTTAAGCAAGAGATCCATGGCATAGACGGCAAAGGTATTAAAAAGAAAGAAGTAGATCATCCCCCGTCGAGAGATAGAAAAGACCCCATCGAGCATAAAAGAGGTAAAGGTGATCCCAACAGCGAAAAATACATTGTATTTCAAGACCTGAAAGAGCTCATCTAGGTAACCCCTACTGTAAAAACGATAGGAGACATTGCTAATGTAAAAGGCTACAAAGTGCAAAAGATAGAGCACCGCGATCGTCTGTGGCGTGTATTCTGCATTCTTAAAAAAGCTCACAATGTAAGCTGAAAATAGGACAGCCAAACTTTGAAAGAGAACAATCGTTAATTTTTCCAGTTCAATTCTTTCTTCTCCCATTTTCCCTCGATCCTATTCTTTACTTTTTCCCATATTCCCCGTAAGATCCATATCCACCATACGAACCATACTCGGTAGCTTTAATGTTAAATTTATTGAGCACTACTCCTAAGAAAGGGGTGCCTGTTTGTTCTAATTGTTCCTTCGCCTTTTGGACAGCCTTGCGTCCATTGGCACCAGATTCCGTGATCAAGACGGTTCCATCACAGCGTTGAGCGATAATCGCCGCATCGATCACGATTCCGATTGGAGGTGTATCGACAATGATGTAGTCAAAATGCTCACGTAGGGCATCCATCATCACGGTGAAGTTCTTACTTTGCAAGAGACCCGTTGGGTTTGGCGCGACCTGTCCAGATTCGATGATATCCAAGTTTGGAAAATCAGTAGGATATAAAATTTGGTTCAATTGGCTACGACCAGATAAGAAGTCAGTCAATCCTTGGATCTTATCACGGCTACGGAAAACCCCTGTCATGACAGAGTTCCGGATATCGCAGTCGACTAAGAGAGTCTTATAACCCGCACGCGCAAAGGCAACGGCCAAGTTGGTTGAAGTGGTTGATTTTCCTTCGTTTTCTTTAACAGATGAGACAGCGATGACTTTCAGATTCACACCACTCAATTGGATATTCGTCGCAAGAGCATTGAAATACTCCTCTGCCTTATGGATTTCTTGTAGTTTATTTTTTGAAATTTCTAATGTATTCATGCGTTCCTCGGTCTACAATTTCTTAATATCTGGCACAATACCAAGTAAGGTGAAGCCCATCAATTCTTCGATATCCTCTGGTCTCTTGACACGATCGTCCAAGACTTCTGCTACGACCATGAGAACCACCATCAAGCCAGCTCCAGCAATAAAGCCAAGAAGGACATTGCGTCGGATATTTGGTGAAGAAGGTGATTGAGGCACTTCTGCTTCATCCAAAGTCGTAACATCTGACACCTTGGTCACAGAGATGATCTTTGCAGCTGCTACATTTCGAAGGCCATTGGCAATGCGGGCCGCTTCTTTTGGATCTCCATCCTTAGCCGTGATGGAAAGGATACGAGTATCTGTCGGAACGGATACACTGATCTTTTTCGACAGCTCAGCTGGTGTCAGATCGAGTTTCAATTCTTCGATGGCTTGACTCAATACATTTTGAGAAAGGATGATCTCACGGTAGTCTTTAACCAAGTAAGAACCCGCCTGCAAATCCGAGTTTGTCAAGGCATTGTTGTCTTGGTTTTGACGACTGACCACATAGATCCGGCTAGTACTTTGGTATTCTTTCTTGGCTAAAAAGGCACTATAGCCAAATGCTGCGATGGCAAAGACAAGAGCGACCAAAACGATTGAGAACTTGCGTTTCCATAGGGTCTTCAGCATAGCGAAAACATCAATTTCCACTGCTTGATTTTCTTGATTGTTCATTTCCTAATTACTCCTTCGTGTGGATCTCTCCACCTGTTTCATGGTTAGATTAATTCATCCGCTAACAAGAGTTCTTGATTGCTGACAAAGAGAGCTTGTGCTCTTTGTTCTCCGTATTCTTCCTTGATCAAGCGATAGGCTTCTGCCATATAAGGCGGTCGTTTATCCACATTGTGCATATCACTGGCAACAAAGTGTACCAAGTCTTTTTCTAAGAAGTACCGAGCTCGTTTTTTGAGTTGTTTTTGTTCATCCCCAAAGAGGCGAGGCTTGAGAACACTAGAACTATTGATCTGCATGTAGCAGCCCATGTTAATCATCTCTTGCACGCGCTCCTCATTTTTCTCCAAGCACTTGTAGCGCTCGATATGGGCCACCACTGGTGTCACACCTAGATGAAGCAAGCGGTCCAAAGCGGTATGAATCTCCTTGTAAGGTGTTCCCATGCTGAATTCGATCAGAGCAAAGCGCGTATCTGCCAAACGTGGAATGATCTTTTCTTCCAGTTTTTTCAAGACATCATTGGTAAAGTAGATCTCTGCCCCATAATGAATCGTTAAATCTGGCGCGACCTCTGCCGCAATTTTTTTCACTTCTTGAAAATTTTCAGAAATCTTTTCTTCGGGAGTTTCAAACATTCCCTTGCGGCGATGAGAAGTGGAGATAATGGTCCGTACCCCTTGGCGATAGCTTTCTTCCAATAAGGCACGCGTATCTTCTCTTGTCTTTGGTCCATCATCCACATCAAAGACGATGTGCGAGTGGATATCAATCATTTTTCTTTTCCTTCCATTACTTTTTGAATGGTTTCCTTAGCCTTGGTCAAGCTGGCTTGATCCAACTCCATAACATAGAGGTTGTAACCAGGCATGGCATAAGATGGTAAGTCGGTGCGTCCTTGACCGGTGATTGCTTGGGAAGTCACATCATAAGAGCCACCCGATTCTAGCTGGGTATTGATCAAGTTCATCATAGTCGGCAACTGCATGTTGGTTTGGACAGAATCTTGGAGGTTTCCAATAATCTCATTGTAGTTGCTTAAAACCTTGGTAGAGGTCAACTTTTTGATAATAGCTGCAATGACTTTTTCTTGGTTTTTCCCACGGTCATTGTCGCCACCTTGAAGAGAGTAGCGTTCGCGAACAAAACCGAGGGCTTGCTCCGAATTCAAATGGACTTTGCCAACTGGGAAATGGAACTTGCCATGAAGGCTCGTGAATTCCTGGTCATTTTCCACATCGATTCCCCCTAGAAGGTCAATCAACTTGAGGAAGGATGTGAAATTGAGACGAACGTAGTAGTTGAGCTTGATATCATAGAGATTCTCAAGGGTATGGATAGAAGCATCCACTCCGTAGATCCCCGCATGGGTCAACTTATCATTTTGGTTATTACCACCATCTGCAATCGGTACATAGGCATCCCGTGGTGTCGTTGTCAATAGGACTTGCTTGGTCTTCCGATTGACCGTCATGATGATATTGACATCTGAACGAGAAACCGAGGTTACCGGACCATAGGTATCGATCCCGCTGACATAGATGTTAAAGACATCCGCATTGGCAGACACCTTGCTCGTCGCTGCCACTTCTTTTCGGATCTTGTAGGAATAGATTTTCTTCAACTTCTTCGCATAGTCCGCATCTTCTGCGGCAATGGTATCCTCAAAGGTACTGTTGAGGACCATAGCAGAGGCATTCCCTTCCTGCAGACTCTTATAGGCATCTAGATAAGTCGGTGCATCCACTACAGAAATTTCCTGACCCTTGGTCTTTTTGATGTTGTCCAAGAGGGCAGTAAGATTGGCTTCGTTATTGTTGCCCTTTGGTGCCACCACTTCCTTGATTTCTTTGATATCTTTGATGTCACTGTCTTTCTTGACATAGACAGCCATCTCAAACTCTGTATAGTTAGAGTGGCCATTGACATTACTGGTCAGATTCAAAAGCTGTTGGCTAGCAAACAAAACTCCTGAACTAGCCAATAAGCCGACAAGAAGCAGGACGAACGTTGTCTTTTTGGCCTGATTTTTGATCACAAACCAAGCTGACAAGAGCAAGAGAAGAGCTAGTAGTACAATCACGAGAATATTAACATAGCGAAAAGCCAAGATGTTATTGGCCAACATGGTATAGGTCGCCCAACTTGCACTCATAAGCAAAAAAATAAGCAATACGGAATTAATGATTCGCAATTGCCCCCACTTATGTTCTGAACGACGGCACCGTCTCCTTTGTGACATAAATACCTCCAATTAGTCCTAATCATATTTATTGTAACATATTTTTATTAAAAAATGCATTAATTATCACCATTTTGTCCATTATAGACATTTATAAAATAAGCGTTTTCTAAAACTAGAGAAATCTCTTGTATACTTATGCAGAGAATCCAAAAAAACCGAGTGCAAAACCCGGTTTTTTGAAGCGATTACAAAAGATCGTCCCGCTTGACCTGCTCAAAACTTTCCCTTCCGTCATTGAGCTTATCCCAGATGACGACTTTTCCTTCTTTCAATGATTTTTGAACATCAATGATCCGCTGGTTAGAAGAGCCACGGAACTGCAACATGAGGTTGCGCTTGCTCTTATCATAGCGCCCATCGACCAGAATATCAATCAGTGATAGAAGCTCTAGTTTGTCTGGTGTCTCTAGCATCATTTCTTCCCAGGTGTAGCCGGTCCAAGACCAGATATCTTTATCAGGCAACTCTTTTCTCACGCGCTTGACCAAGGGCAGAAGGATGCCTGTGTTGAGAAAGGGTTCCCCTCCAAGCAAGGTCAAGCCCTGGACATAAGGTTGGGCCAGATCGGCCATGATCTGCTCTTCCAACTCTTTGGTATAGGGAATACCTGCATTGAAAGACCAGGTCGCTACATTGTAACAGCCCTCACAGTGAAACATGCAGCCGGCCACATAAAGGGAATTGCGCACCCCTTCACCATCGACAAAGTTAAAAGCCTTGTAATCAATGATACGCCCTTGACTCAGTTCCTCACTCTTCCATTCGCCTGGTTTAGGTGTATTCCATGTCATCCTTTTACTCCACTTCTATCCAATAACGCTCCGTTCCAATTCGAACATCTTCAAATTGACCGCCATTAGCTAAGATAACCTCTCGGCTGGCCGGATTTTCCGTGCTACATGTCACCAGAGCACGATGGATGTTCTTCTCCTTAGCGACTCGCAGACCTTGACGGAGAGCTTCCTTGGCATACCCCTTGCCTCTTTCAGAGGGACGGATGGAATAGCCAATATGACCAGCATAATTCAGCAATCCCTCATTTAGTCTCAGCCGTAGATTCAAAAAACCTAAAGCATGGCCTGATTCATCAAACAATACGAACTGAATTGATGGAACACGATTTTCAGGCAATCCTATTCCCATTTCTTTATTAAGGTTAGTTTCTAGCCACTCCTCATAATCAAAGTTCTCAGCATCCCAAAATCCGCCATCGTGGGCTGACTGGGTCTCTTCGAACTCTGTCATCATGTTTAGAATGGTTTCTTTATCTGCTAATGTTGGTCTGCGTAATTCCATCTTTACCTCCCCCATACGAGAAAAGCGAGAGCGAACTCTCACTTTTTCTTATTTTTATTTAAAAATTGCTCTCTCAGGCTGGCTACTCGGTCTTTTTTATTGATTCCACCCTTTGAATGCTTCTCGTGGAATCGTTGAACCTGAGCCTTGCCCTTATCATCTAATTGGTATTTTCCCATAATGTCCTTTTCTAATCTGTCACTTGGTGTCCAACTGATTTGATAGTGGATCCATTCATGTGTTTGACCCGCGCCGCGATTTCCTTATGACGGCCATTGACCATCGGACGAGCTTGAGGGTTTCCTAGATAACCACAGGTCCGTTTGACCACATCGACCGTCTTCGGATCGCTATTGCCACAGTTTGGACAAGCAAATCCGCGCTCAGTCGGCGTGAAGTCTCCCTCAAAATCACACTTGTAACAACGGTCAATCGGCGTATTGGTTCCGAGATAACCGACCCGGTCATAGGCATAATCCCAAACCGCTTCAAGGGCTTTTGGATTTTGTTGGAGCACAGGGTATTCACAGTAGTGGATAAAACCACCAGACGCCCCAGCTTCTGGGTATACTTTTTCAAAATCCAACTTCTCAAATGGGGTTGGGTTCTTACGAACATCGTAGTGGAAACTATTGGTGTAGTATTCCTTGTCTGTGATATCCGGAACCTTACCAAATTTCTCCGTATCCAGGCGACAGAAGCGATCTGTCAAGCTTTCTGACGGTGTCGAATAGATAGAGAAGTGGTAATCATACTGGTCAGACCATTCTTCCACGCGCGCTTTCATATCCTTGATAATATCGATCGTGAATTGTTTGGCTTCTGGATTGTGTTCCCAATTTGGACCATAAAAGACGGTTGCGACTTCATAGAGTCCGATATAGCCAAGAGAAACGGTTGCTCTGCGATGACGGAAGAGCTGATCTACCTGATCGTACTTGCCCAAGCGTTTCCCGAAAGCCCCATATTGGTAGAGAATCGGTGCATTGGCTGGTGTTGCTTCTTTGGTGCGTTCCACCCGGTAAACCAAGGCGTCTTCAGCGATGTTCATCCGTTCATTAAAGATTTGCCAGAACTTCTCCTTGTCTCCGCCTGATTCCAAGGCAATCCGAGGTAAATTGACCGTCACAACTCCTAGGTTCATCCGACCAGAATTAACTTCCACACCATTCTCGTCCTTCCAACCTTGAAGGAAAGAGCGACATCCCATTGGCACCTTGAAGGAGCCTGTCAACTCGACAATCTTGTCATAAGACAAAACGTCTGGGTACATGCGCTTCGTCGCACATTCCAAGGCCAATTGCTTGATATCATAGTTAGGGGTTCCAGATTCTAGGTTGAGCCCCCGCTTGAGGGTAAAGATCAGTTTTGGAAAGATAGCGGTCCGATGTTCCGATCCAAGTCCCTTGATTCTGATTTCCAAAATCGCCTTTTGGATTTCCCGCTCGAAGCGATTGGTTCCAAGACCAAAGCCAAGCGAAGTAAAGGGGGTTTGCCCGTTCGAAGTAAAGAGGGTATTGATCTCATATTCCAGCGATTGCATGGCATCATAGATATCTTTTTGAGTCTTGCTCCAAGCGTAGTCCTCTTGCTTTTCAGGAAGCACCCACTCTTTGGCATCTGCCAAGTGTTTTTGGTAGTTCTTTTCTGCATAAGGGGCCAAGACTTCATCGATCCGGTCTGCTGAGCAACCCCCGTACTGACTAGAGGCTACATTGGCAATGATTTGCGAGATCTGAGCCGTTGCAGTTTGGATGGACTTAGGACTTTCGACTTCTGCATTCCCAATCTTAAAGCCATTTCTGAGCATGCCTTCAAAATCGATCAAACAGCAGTTGGTCATCGGTGTATAAGGGCTATAGTCCAAATCATGGTAGTGGATATCCCCTTTTTGATGGGCATTGGCTACGTGTTTGGGCAACATTTTAAGACCAATAGACTTACCAACGATCCCCGCCGTCAAGTCCCGTTGCGTATTAAAGACATCGCTGTCCTTATTGGCATTTTCATTGACAACCGCTTGGTCCTTGTTGAGGAGTTTTCCAATCGTAAAGTTGATATCCGTCGCTTTTGAGCGCTCAAAATCCCGCTGAGTCCGATAAGTAATGTAGCTCTCAGCAATCGCATATTCGTTGGCTTGAAGCAATTCATGTTCGACAACATTTTGGATCTCATAGATCTTCACGCCATTTGGAAAACGTTCCAAGATCTCTGCGATCACACGATCGACAATGGCTTCTAGTTTGGCTTCCATCACTGGAGTGAGAGAAGTCACTTCTTCTGTCGCCTTCAACAAGGCTTTATAAATTTTTTCAACATCGAATTGAACACGGCGGCCATCTCGTTTTTCAACAAAAATATCCGGGACCATTCTCAGTTTTTCTTCTCTCAAGGTGATCATACCAAATATGCCTCTCTTCATTTATTTACATACAAGTTGTATTATACCACTCCAAAAATAAAAATCAATATCTTGTGGTGAAAATTCTAAAAAACTTTCTAAAACACAAGATATTGATTTTCTTAAGAACGTTGATAGAGTTTGAAATGACTGTATTTCTTCTCAACCAGACGATAATTTTCTTTGAGCAAGTCCTTCATATTGGAGGTCAACTCTACCTGATTATTGACCACAATATACTTCGGTTCAGACCGATCGATTTGTTGGACTACATTGGTCCGATTTTCATTAATTCCCAGATAAGACGTCGGAGTCAATAAGGCAGAAGCTGC
Organism: Streptococcus sp. 27098_8_66; assembly: GCF_041431945.1. Classification (NCBI taxonomy): domain Bacteria; kingdom Bacillati; phylum Bacillota; class Bacilli; order Lactobacillales; family Streptococcaceae; genus Streptococcus; species Streptococcus sp. 27098_8_66. The sequence goes on from NZ_JAPVYS010000005.1 coordinate 22,413, forward strand.
CAAACGATCACTTTCTTGATAGATGGTAGCCGTTGTATCCCAAGCATAAATGGTATCTTTCGACTTGGTATGATGTTTAATGTAGCTGGCAATAGCGCTCCGTTCACTCGATTGGCCAGACTGAAGCACGACATCTTGAACCACTGGATTCGCCAACAGATAGACAAGGGCTACTAGCGGTAAGAAAACTTGGCTCGTAAAGTAAGCGGCCCAAACTTCCTTGTTTTTCTTCTTCCGACCACGACGTTCGATACCGTCGTTTTCTTCCCCATCTCGTGAGAACCAGATCGCAAACAAGGGAAGAACAAATGGCAACATTGGCAACAATTGGTAAGCGCCTTGTTCAGGAAGACCAATAGACACGACGAGGACTACCAGGCTACCTGCCCATCCCATAAAGCGGAAGATCCGGCGAGCACTGCTACTTTGCTTCGTAAAGGACATCAAAAAGGCAGAGACTAAACCAAAGGCGAGCGCCAACAATCCGTAATAAATAACATTACTGAAGGTCTGTCCATTCGTGAAATTCAAGGCATTAAAGACATAGGTTACTTGGTTAATGGCATAGCCAAAAGTCTGATTCAAAACGGTGATATAGCCAATTGGATAAAAGACGAGTGAAAAACCAAGGAGAGCTGCTAGCAGTTGATAAAAGCCACGTGCCCATCTCTTCTGCTTGATATTAAAGGCTGTTAATCCAAGGAAGGTCAACAAATAAAACAAGGCACTGGTCATCGGATCAATCAAGAAAGCCACAGCTGCAATCGCACCATAAAGGATAAAGCCTTCATCCTTACGATACCCAATCAGATAAGCCAAAATGAAATTCATGCTGGCAAATAGGATTGGAAGGCTAAAGAGAGTCACATAAGTCCCTCCAAAACCAAGGCCTAGCACCAAGAAATAAAAGAGTAACTGGACATTCTTCGCTGTATCTTTATCAGACACCAGCAAGCGCACAACACGATAGAGATAAGTCCCCGCAAAGAAGAGGGCAATCGCTTGGAGGATCATCAAGATCCAATGTCCACCAGCTAAACTTCCCAACCAGTTGATCGCATAATAGAGCAGACCATTGGTTCCGTAAAAATCACCAAACGGTACTTGCCCCTTGGTCATTGCCCAGCCAGCATACAAATTTTGAGATTGTTGATTGGTGGCAAAACGGGTTAAAAATGGCACCCCGACATGCAGTAAACTAATCAAGAGACTCAACACAAGAGGAATCTCCATAGGGACTGGACGCTTCCATTGACGGCGCACAGACCCAGCTACTACATCTGCCTCTAACTCCTCCGTGTTCTCTTCTACGCTAGGTACTTCCGCTTTTGTTGCTTCAACTCCCGCTTTACGCGAACGACGACTCATCCGACTGAGCGGTTGCTCCGGTTCCTGGTCTGATTCTCGTTCAGGTTCTGCTACTAGTTCTGACTTTGCATCACTAATGGGCTCTAATCCTTCCATTGCAACCGGCTCCTCCAATACTTCTGCCTGCTGGCTATGAGTCGGCTCTTCTTCACGAAAGACTGATTTATCTAGCACTTCGCGAATTTCACGTGTATCTTGAAAACTAACTCCCACGTGAAGCCCTAACTTTTTCGAAGTCATTTCTTGCTCTTTTTCGCTCATTCTTTTTCCTTTTCTTCCATGTTCCTCTGCTTTTTCCTTTTAAAAAAGCTCGCTATCTTTTCTAGTATACCAAATTCTGCCGACCGTGTCAGCCTCTTGCCACATAGTCCTTCGAAAAAAGAGTCAGATCTCTTAGCTTCTGACTCTTTCTTCTGTATGTCCACACCTATTACAACATCGGTGCGAACAATTGCATAATTTCCTTGATTAAGCTTTGGTGCCATGTAAAGCGGAAGGTATCCTCTGTAATTTCTTGAGACACTTCAAAGATATGGTCAAAGTCCTCCCGAATCTTTTTCAAGGCAGGCGTCCGATACATCCAGACGGCATTTTCATAGTGATGGGCCAAACTGCGATAATCAAAGTTAATCGACCCTACAACCGCCATTTCATCATCTGCTAACACTTGCTTACTGTGGACAAAACCAGGCGTGTACTCATAGATTTTCACACCAGCATCCATCAAATCCAAGTAAGCCCCACGAGTTACGATTTGGATTAATTTTTTATCCGGAATATGCGGAGTCACGATTCGAACATCCACCCCACGAAGGGCTGCATTGCGGATATCCTCTGTCAAATCATAATCGATGATCAGGTAAGGAGTCGTGATATAGACGTAATCCGTTGCCTGGTTGATCATATTTTGATAAACCGTCTTTCCGACCTGCGACTTGTAAATCGGCTTTGGTCCACTCCCATAGGGAATGTAGAGTCCTTCGCCTTTGACTGCCTTGTTTTCAATATGGTAGCGGTCAAAATCCTCGATTTCCCCACGGTTAATGTACCAGTTCATGAGGAAGAGTCGCGTCAAGGCCTTAACAGCCCGTCCATCCAAACGGATAGCACTGTCCTTCCAGTGGCCAAACCGCTCAATGTGGTTGATGTACTCGTCTGCCAAATTGACACCACCCGTATAGCCGATCTGCCCATCAATGACCAGAATCTTGCGGTGGTCTCGGTTGTTATAAGCCACTGTTAGACGGGGAATCACCTTGTTGAACTTATGGGCATCAATCCCCATCTTTCGCAACCGTTTGGTATAGTTCCCGGCCAAGGTCGCCATACAGCCGATATCATCATAAAGGAGTTTGACTTCAACCCCCTCTTTTACTTTTTGTTCTAAAATCTCTAGGATGCTGTTCCACATCAAGCCCTCATCAATGATGTAAAACTCGATGAAGATAAATTTTTTCGCTGCTCGCAGATCCTCTAGTAGTTGCGCATACATCTCCTCCCCTAGAGGGTAAAAGGTCGATGCCGTCCCATTGTAGAGATCCGCATTGTGGTCCATGGATAAAATAGACTTAACCAAGCCATAGACAGCCTTGCTTTCTTGCTTGAGCTCCTTACGCAACTGATGACTATTGTCCTCTCGAAACTTCATGGACTCCATATTTTCCAACTGGATCATTTCCTTCTTGGACAAACGCCGCTCTCCAAACATGAGATACAAGAGTGATCCAAAGACAGGAATGACCGCAATCAAGAGCCAGGTAACCTTATTTTCAGGCGGGGTATTTCGATTAACAATAGCTAGAATCGTCGACACATATAAGAGCCCAATGACTGCAACAGATAGCCAATGCGGGAACCATCTATTGAGCCAGAAGAAGGCCGCAAAGGATGCCCATAGTTCAAAGCCCATAAACAAAATACTAAATCCATATTTGGACATTAATAGACGTAATTTTCGAAAGGTCACAGCATCCTCCTTTTTTCTTTCTACTAGTATACCAATTCTTTTTACCCGATGCAACGACCAACCAAACCCCTTCTTGACAAACAAAAAGAGGCTGGGACAAAAGTCCTAGCCTCTCAATTATTTTTGGATTGTCGAGCAAGACGCAGTGGTTGAGTGGGCTCTACTACACTGATTTCATCAGCTTTTATAGCCCTACTCAACTGTGCGGAGGTGGGACGACGAAATCGAATTCTAACGAATTACCGATTTCTGTCCCACTCTCTCTTGTTTCGTCCCTTATTGCTTGGTCAAAACGATAATCCCTTGATCATCCTCTGCCTGTTCCAAGTCTTCTAGCGATAACTGATCTCCTTCGATCCGATAGCGATAAGGCTCATCCCCGATACGCATGGATTGATTGACCGAATCAATACTGACCTCTTTGGTTTCTTCTTCGCCATCAGCATCTTGTACCGTAAACGTGCCTTTTTGCCCCGTCACAACTAAGAGAATCGTATTTTCCTCGTCCTGTCCTCGATAACTGCCATCTATGGACACTCCTTCTTTCTGTTCTTCACTCGCTGAAGTCACAGTCTGTGATGAAGCAGACGTCTGTTTGCTCGAAGTCTGTGTCGCTTTTTCTTGCTGGCTACAAGCAGTCAGGAAAAGGGCTACTGCCAAGGTCAGTATAGACATGATTTTTTTCATTAAGAACGACTCCTTTCGCCATAACCGTATACTATCTACCACCAGTATACGCCAAGAAAGTCTTTAGGTCAATTGTTTACCCCTCTAATAAAAATGCCCTTACTTCTGCAATAAAATACAAGGATCCTGTCACAAATAAGACTTCATCTGGACGACTCTGATCCATAAATTCTTTGATATAGGCCTTGTAGTCAGCTACATAGGGCAAGTCTTGTCGGTCACCTTGTGCTACCACTTCTCCGTAATGAAAGGTCGTCAAAATCAATTCTGCTTCTGGCAATCCCGCTTGAAGTGTTTGGAGCATCCCGCTATAATCTTTTCGCTTGAGGGCCCCAAATAAAATTTTCACGCGTTTTCCTGCCAAGCTATTGACAAACTCGATCAAGCGCAACATAGCATGAGGATTATGGGCGCCATCCAGATACACCTGGTCACCAAACAACTCTAGACGTCCAGGCCACCGCGTCTCTTGTAAGGCCAGTTTGACCTGATCCATATCCACTTCTTGATCTAGGCCCTCCATATAGAGGAGAAAGGCCTCCAGAGCTACTGCAGTATTTTCCCGTTGGTAATCACCCTTCAAGCCCAGAGACGGCAAGACAAGTTCCACACTTTCATTCCAAAAACAATCCTGCTCTAACCCAAAATCTTTCTGGAAGGCGTGGAGATCCACATCCAATTGCTCGGCCCTTTCTTGACAAACGGCTGCAGCTTCATCCGATAAGGGGCCAACCACAGCTTTCTTGCCCTTCTTAAAGATCCCTGCCTTTTGCTGGGCAATGGCCGCAATCGTCCCTCCCAGTGTTTCCTGGTGATCCAGGCCAACCGAAGTGATCACTGCGAGCTCTCCTGTCACTACATTGGTCGTATCTAGAAGCCCACCGATACCAACTTCCAACAAGATCACATCCACAGCTTGTTCCTTAAAATACAAGAGGGCCATGAGGCAGATAATCTCAAAATAAGAGAGTTGATCCTGAGTTTGAAGCAAGGTCTGCTCCATATGTTGCACCTTTTGACCGATCCGAGTGAAATCTTCATCTGAAATTGGCTGATCCCCAATACAAATCCGATCATGGATACTGATCATATGAGGAGAAGTAAAGGTCCCAACCTTTTTTCTATGAGCCATCAATAATTGACGCAGAAAGGCGATTGTAGATCCCTTCCCATTGGTTCCTGTCACATGAAGGATTGGATAAGCCTTATCCGGCCTCCCTAAAAGGCTCACTGCCTGCTCCATACGATCCAGTCCCGATCGAAAATTCAGACCGATCCGACTATTCATCCATTGCTCAATCTTATTCACATCTTCCTCCTAAAAGAAAAAAGCGACAAAACCTCTTCTGACGTTTGCGCTCCTTTCTTTTGTAGTTATTTCTTTCTGTTCATTTTTACAGCAAGTCCATCGGACATTCCAACTCTTTCCAATTTCTCGGAGTTGGGGTGATACAGTCTCCCAGACTTACTTGCGGTCTTCATTTCTAGCGCAAGGGTAAAAATGTTCACTGAACATTCCAACTCTCTCTAGTTTCAAGGAGTTGGGCTAAAAACGTCCCCCGGACTTACCAACTCTTTCCAATTTCTTGGAGTTGGGGTAAAAACATCCACTGGATGTTTTTACTCCTCCATAAAGCTGTTGAAGACTTCTTCGATCATATCCCATTCTGCATCTGAGTCTTCTGGGATTGGTTGAAGGTCGCCTTCTGTTCCGTCTTCGTTTTCTGTAAATGAATATGCTTGGATTTCAACTTCGCCATTTTCATCTTCTTCTGCATTTGCAGGGATCAAAAGAACATAGTTCTTTCCAAATTCTTCTTTGCCATCAATGGTCAAAAGAATTTCAAACAAGGTTTCATTTCCTTGTTCATCCACCAATGTGATTAATTCACGTTCTTCATGGTCGTGGTTATGATCATGTGCCATACTATTCTTCCTCGTTTTCTTTCTAAAAATTGCGATCTAAATAATTTTGTAAAATAAGCTGCGCCGCTAACTTATCAATGACTTTTTTGCGTTTGCTACGGCTAATATCTGCTTGCTCAATCAACATCCGCTCTGCAGCAACTGTCGTCAACCGTTCGTCTTGGTAGTCGACTGGCAAGCCAAACTTTTCAGCAATCATCGTGCCATAAGCCTGACTGGCTTCCACACGCGGTCCGCTGGTGTTGTTCATGTTTTTCGGCAAACCCACAACAAAACGGTCCACCTTGTATTGAGCTACTAATTCGGCTAAGCGCTCCAAACCGAATTCTCTTTTGTCTTCATCGATTTGGATGATTTCAAGACCCTGAGCTGTAAAACCGAGAGGATCACTCACAGCAACCCCAACGGTCTTTGAGCCAACATCCAATCCCATAATTCTCATTAGAGGTCTATCCCTTGCCCTTTCAAATAATAACGTACCAATTCTTCAACGATTTCATCTCGTTCATATTTACGAATTTGGTTTCGTGCATTATTATAACGAGGTACATAGGCAGGATCACCACTGAGTACGTATCCTACGATTTGATTAATTGGATTGTAGCCTTTTTCATCCAGTGACAAGTAAACATCTTTCAAGGTCTCGCTAATTTCCTTACGATTTGAATCATCAAGATTAAAACGTACTGTTTCATCTGTAAATCCCACAAGAACACCCTCTTTCCTTAGAATATTACTATTATACCATAATCAAGAGTTTTCCACAATGGTCAAGCCTTGATTTTACAGCTTTTTCAAGCATTTTTGAGCTATTTTATCTAAACTGTTTTTTTATTTTTGCTCACTTGCTCCTGCATTGATGAGATTATCCGCAAATTGGCTCGGTGTCAGCTTCAACAACTCTGGTAAGTGATTGTTTTTGAAGTAAGTCATACCTTCGGCCTTCTTCACATCCATCGCTTCAAAGTTATAGGTGATCGTTACCTTGTATTCATTCTCATTTTCCAAGGTCAAATCAGCTGTGAAGCCAGGAACTGTCAACGCTTCCTTAAAGGCATCATCCTTGTTAAAGGAATCTCTCAATTGCTTTTGCGCTTCCTCAACTCCAACCTGTTGAATCCCTTTTTTCATTTCTTCATTGGTTGCCGTTACATTAATGGTCTCCAACTTTTTAAAAGTATTCCCCACATAGGTGACGATTTGCGTCTGTTGTGTCCCCTTATCATCTGTTGGAAAGACAAAGGTTCTTGTGACCACTTGATTTTCTTCTGCCTTTTGCAAGATACTCTTATTATCCTTTTGTAGCTGTTCTGCTTTCGCTTTGATTGCTTTTTGCTCACTTGAGGTAGGAGTTTTTGATTGCTTTTTTTGACTGCATCCAGCCAAACACAAGGCAAGCGCACCCAATAAGAAGATTTTCCTTTTCATTTTCCATTCCTTACTAGTTATTGTTTTCTAAAATATTGTATCATAGATTTCGTAAATCGGTGCAGTTAACTACTATCCATTTCTATTTTGAACAAGAAAAAATCAGAAACAAACTGTTTCTGATTTTCAATCGTTTTAAAGGGCTGCACGCATCCGCGCTTCTGCATTTTCTACATTTCGAACTGATCGTGGCAAGAAGGCACGAATATCATCTTCTTTGTAACCCACTTGGAGACGTTTGTCATCTACCAAGATCGGACTTTTAAGAATACGAGGTGTTTCCATGATGATGTCAATGACTTCACTGACACTCAAGTCTTCGATGTCCACTCCTAGACTTTTAGCGTATCGATTTTTTGAAGAGACAATACTTGCCACTCCATTTTCAGTCTTTGTAAGGATATCCAATAATTCTTCTTTGGTGATCCCTTCCTTACCGAGGTTTTGTTCTTTATAAGTTAGCTGGTGAGCGTTGAGCCAAGTCTTTGCTTTTTTACAACTCGTACAACTTGACACTGTATAAATTTTAATCATGCATGCACTCCTTTCGCCACACGATAATACTATCGTATTAAATTATAACACAAAAACCATCAGTCTAGCGACCTATTTTGAAAAAAATTAATCTTCAATTTCAATCGCGTCATCTAAATCTAGAGTTACTTCTTCTACGACAGGAGCTGCTTCTTCAGTTTTATCAAGGGTTTTCACTGCTTCGTCTTCTTCGATCAAACCAAAATGAACCCGAACCTTGTGGTCGATTTCGTCAAAAATTTCTGGGTGGTCAGCCAAGAATTTCTTAGCATTTTCAGATCCTTGACCAATTTTTTCGCCGTTATAGGAGTACCACGCACCCGCTTTTTGGATGATATCCAAATCTGTTGCAATCTTCACCAACTCACCTGTACGTGAAATTCCTTCCCCGTACATAATTTCAACCATAGCTTCTTTGAACGGTGGAGCCACCTTGTTCTTCACAACCTTGATCTTAGTTTCCTTACCAACGTTGGTATCTTTTTGGTCCCCAGTCCCCTTGATTTGAGTATTTCCACGAACATCTAGACGGACAGAAGCATAGAATTTAAGGGCACGACCACCAGGTGTGGTTTCAGGGTTCCCAAACATGATCCCAACTTTTTCACGTAATTGGTTGATAAAGATGGCAATGGTCTTCGTCTTATTGATAGAAGCTCCGAGTTTACGCATAGCTTGGCTCATCATCCGCGCTTGCAAACCAACGTGGCTATCCCCGATATCTCCATCGATTTCCGCACGTGGGACCAAGGCCGCAACAGAGTCGACAACCACCAAATCAACCGCACCAGAGTCGATCAATTTACCAGCAATTTCAAGTCCTTGTTCCCCTGAGTCTGGTTGAGACAAGAGAAGTTCGTCGATATTGACCCCAAGAGCTGCTGCATAAGATGGATCCAAGGCATGCTCCGCATCGATAAAGGCAGCAATCCCCCCTTCTTTCTGTGCTTGGGCTACTGCATGGAGGGCAACGGTTGTTTTACCAGATGATTCTGGACCATAGATTTCGATGATCCGACCTTTTGGATAACCACCAGCACCCAAGGCAATATCAAGCGCCAAGGAACCAGAGCTCATGACTTGTACCTTTTGCTCTGCACGTTCGCCCAAACGCATGATCGATCCCTTACCAAAATCCTTTTCGATCAACTTCAGGGCATCATTGAGCGCTTTTTCACGCTCATCTCCAAATTTTTTAGAGATATCATCTAATTTTTTCTGTTTTTTCGCCATTCTTTTCTCCTATGTTTTTACTATACAGGAAATTCATGCAACTCACCAACGGTTTCCGCCATTTGAAAGGCATATTTCCTATCCATTTTTAGAATTATTCTTCATTTGGCACAAGCTTCATTATACCAAATTTTCACCATTTAATACAGCCAAGCGCACCAAATTAAAGGCATGAAGGACTGCAATTTCGCGGACATCCGCCCGGCTACGTCCAGCGATATTAACTTGGACACTATCCACTCCATTCGGAGTCGCAAGTCCGATAAAGACAGTCCCTGCTGGGTGCCCTTCTAGACTATCTGGCCCCGCAACTCCGGTCAGGCTAACACCATAATCGGATCCTGTTAACTTACGGGCCTGTGAAGCCATGGCTTGAGCTGTAAAATGAGACACCACTCCATGTTGCTCTAACTCTTGAGCTGGAATAGACAACATCTTGCTTTTTTCTTCCAAACTATAGGTGACAAAACCACCCGCGAAGATGCTGGACGCACCTGAAAAATCTGCCAAAGTCGCTTGGAAAAGGCCGGCCGTCAGGCTTTCTGCAGCTGTAATGGTCTTACCAGCCTGTTTCAAAAGATCAAAGGCCACCTTGACCATCGAATTGTCATCCCCATAACCGTAAAACAACTCTTGCAAGGGTTGATGATCCAGGGTGTGGCGTGATAAGATTTCCTTTTCTAAGACATCGAGCATCGCATCCGCTGAGACTTGATCCTTCGCCTTTGTAGACAGACGCAAGGTTACTTCTCCCGTCTTGGCATAAGGAGCCACCGTCGGATCACTCTGCTTTTCAATGATATCTGCTAGGATCGTAACCAGCTGGCTTTCCCCAATCCCAAAGAAGCGCAAGACTCTTGAAAAGAGCTCTTCCCCTGTCGTCAAATGAGGCACCAATTGTTCGTTGACCATGGGTTTTAACTCACTTGGTGGGCCAGGTAGCACGACATAGGTCACACCGTCGACTTCAATCAAACCTCCAACCGCGAGACCTGTACGGTTTTGAAGGGGGATTGAACCAGCGATCATTTGTGCTTGTCGCTCATTATTGGGCGTCCGGACATAATCAGGGCGACTGGCAAAGAAGGTGTCGAGTTTGGCAAGCGCTGTTGGATCAAAAACCAGTTCTTTCCCTAAAAACTTAGCAAGGGTTTGCTTGGTCAAATCATCCTCTGTTGGCCCAAGTCCACCACATAAAATCACCAAATCACTGCGTTTTGAAGCTGTCTCAATGGTCGAGAAGAGACGACCTTCATTGTCTCCTACCGCCACATGATAATAGACATCAATTCCTAAACTAGCCAATTTTTCAGACAAGAATTGAGCATTGGTGTTCACAATTTGTCCTGTTAGAATTTCTGTTCCAACTGCAATAATTTCCGCCTTCATGGTGCCTCCTACTTATACTATTCGTAATTTTCATTTCATTTTAACACAATTTCCTAAATTATTTAAAAAAGTCGCAACCTGCGACTTTTTATTGTTCCTATTTCCAATCACAATCATTCTCATGATCATTGACCAGGCCTGCTGCTTGTAGAAAGGATAAAACTGCGACTGGTCCGGTGAACTTAAAACCACGCTTTTTGAGGTCCTTGGCTAGCTTCTCAGAAAGAGCTGTCTTCGCTGGAGCCTGTCGGTAATCTGGAACATCATTGACGATGGTTTTCCCATCGACAAAAGACCAAAGATAAGCATCAAACGATCCAAATTCCTCCTGGACTTGTAGAAAGGCTTGAGCATTGGCCCGTGTCGCAAAGATCTTGGCACGATTGCGGATGATAGCTGGATTGTCTAACAAGGATTCCAGTTCTTCATCCGTCATCTCTGCGACGCGTTGAAGATGGTAAGCATGAAAAGACTCTCGGAAAGCCTGCCGTTTATTGAGTACCGTTTCCCAAGATAGTCCAGCCTGATAGGTCTCCATACAGAGTAACTCAAAAAGGGCCTGGTCATCATGGAAGGCCTGACCCCATTCCTCATCATGGTAGGCTACATATAACGGATTGGTCATTTTGACCCAGCCACAACGTTTTGGCATCTTCTTCTCCTATTTCACCAACATCTTAAGAGCAGACTTGATGTAGTTTTCAGCAGTATCAGAAGTTCCTTCAAAGAATTTCTTGATTTTCTTAAGTTCCGTTGCTTTGTAGCCCAAGGCCAACATGGCTTCCATAGCTTCTTCAAGGGCTTGGTTTTCTTCTGCAACTTTGGCCTTAGACTGAGCTGGTGCATCTTCTAGATCAAGATTGATCTTACCTTCTAGGTCCAAAACCATCTGTTGGGCTGTTTTCTTGCCGATCTTTGGAAACTTGGTCAAGTAGGTGATGTTCTTGCTTTCGATGGCTTGGACAAGGCCTGCATTGTCATCTGCAGCAATGATGGCCAGAGCTGAGACAGGTCCAATCCCAGAGACTGAGATCAAGTTTAAAAAGAGCTTTTTCTCTTCTTCGGTTGCAAAACCATAAAGAAGGTGGGCGTCTTCCCGAACCACTTGGTGCAGGTAGACTTGCACCTCTTGATTCATTTTGCCAGAGTAGGCATAGGGATTGGCCACATGCAAAAGGTAGCCGATCCCAGCTGTTTCTACCACAATGTATTTAGCGGTGATTTTCGTTAAAATTCCTTTAATGTATTCGTACATAAGATTCCTTTATTGTTTGTTTAATACTTGCCCAATTCCCGCAGACTGGTGTGATTTTCCTGAATGCGTCGGAACATCTTTTCCATATCCGACTTGGTGAAGTTGACCAAGACCGGACGACCATGAGGGCAGTTATAAGGGTTATCACATTGGGACAGTTGATAGATCAGATCTCGTGCAGAGTAATCGTCCAGTGTGTGGTTGGCCTTGATAGAGCGTTTGCAGGACATCATGATGGCCAACTCAGCTCGGTATTTCTTGATGGACACTTCCTTGGTCAAGAGGAGCATGTCACACATTTCGTAGATACCCGACTCGATCTCTTCTTCCTTCATCCAGATCGGATGCTCCCGCAAGATCAACTGGTTGGCTCCGTATTCTTCTAAGTAGACGCCCACTTCTTCTAAGAGGTGCTTGCGCTGTTGCAGGCGGATCAGATCGTCTGTAGGGAACTCAAAGATATAAGGCACCAGCAGTTGTTGCTGACTGCCGTCTACGTTCCCGATGCTCTCCCGGTATTCTTCGTATTTGACCCGCTCTTGGGCCGCGTGCTGGTCAATGATATAAAGCCCCTCATTGCCTTGGGCAAAGAGATAGGTTCCATGCATCTGACCAAAATATTCCAACTCTGGGAAGGTCGAATGTTCTTCCCCATCCAACTTATCATAGGCCTTGTCTAGACTAGCCAGATCCAGCTCTGGGTGATCCAGCTCATCATAAACCGCAGTCTTTCTTTCCGCAAACTTAATCGCGCTTGTCGGTTTTTCTACTGGGTTTTCTTGGATTCTAGCTTCAGTAACAACCTCATCTGTTAGAGGCAATTGAGGATCTGCCACCTCTGGTCGAAGCTTGAAATCTTGACTCTCTCGGTCATAATAGAGGCGGTTTTCTTTTAAAGGCAGGGTCGTCTGTACTGGCTTTTCTGTTCGACGAATAGTCGACTTGGCTAGATTTTCTAGAGCATCCGGAATCAGGTCCTGCTCTTTCAAAGCGTTCGCAATAGCCTGGGAGATCAAGGCCATTAGTTCTCGTTCTTTGGAGATGCGAACCTCTTGCTTGGTCGGGTGAACATTGACATCCGCTAAGTAAGGGTCGATCTGGATATTAATGATCGCGAGCGGGAAGCGGCCCACCATGAGTTTACTACCGTAGCCGTCCAAGATGGCCCGATTGAGCAAGAAATTCTTGATGTAACGGCCGTTGATAAAGAGACTGATGTAATTGCGATTGGCACGAGTCAATTCAGGCAAAGACACAAAGCCCGTCACTTCAAAATCTAGGTCGCGATTTTCAATGGCCACCATCTTCTTAGCAGACGCGAGGCCATAGACACCTGCAATGGCTTGCCGGAGATTGCCCGTCCCCGCTGTTTTGGTCATTTCTTTTCCATCATTGATCAAGGTAAAGGCAATCTCAGGATGGGCCAAGCTCAAGCGATTGAGAATATCCACGATATGGGATAGCTCTGCCTGCTGGCTCTTTAAATACTTGAGACGAGCAGGTGTATTAAAAAAGAGATCTTCTATTGTGATCTTGGTCCCGACAGGACTTGTCGCTGGCTCCACTTCCTCAATTTCGCCACCCTTTGCGACTAATTTGGTCCCGTTGGCAGCTCCTTCTTGCGCCGTTAGAAGGGTTAGAATACTGACAGAAGCAATGGAAGGCATGGCCTCACCACGAAAACCAAGCGTTCGAATACGAAAAAGATCCGCTTGACTTTTGATCTTACTGGTCGCATGTCGACGGAGGGCCAAAGCGACCTCATCGTGCGCAATTCCTTCCCCATTGTCTGTAATCCGAATCGACTTCAATCCTGCTTCTTCGATTTCGACAACAATCTGGCTTGCCCCAGCATCGATCGAGTTTTCAACCAATTCCTTGACCACGCTTGCAGGTCGTTCAATTACTTCACCTGCCGCAATCTGATTGGCGAGGACTTCTGGCAATTCAATAATCTGTGACATGTCTGCTCCTTTACCTATTTTTTCACCGATACATGTAGCTCTATTATACCACAGATCTACAAGACTCCCTTTCTTAAAAAATAGAGGCCAGTCCCATCTTCTTCCTTAAAAACCGTATAGGCAAAGAAAACGACCACATAGACAAATCTCCTTGTCTTCCCTTTGGAAAAAGTGTTTAATAGTAGTGTAAAGAAAGAGCCGGGCTAGCAGGCCAACCGACTTTACCCAAAGGAGGGAGAAAATATCTTATGAAAGTAGAAGTACACATTGATTCCCACTTCCAAGAAGAAGCGGTGATAATCACAGCACCTGCACTGTCTGCGCGTGTAGAGAAAATCCGTGACTTTGTGGAAGAATTGGATCAAAAAGGGCGCTTACGTGCCAAAAAGGATGGGGAAGCTTACCTGATCGAAAGCCAGCTATTCCAACGTTTTTACATTGAAAATCGGCAAGTAATTGGTGAGACCATGACAGATCAATTTATTCTGACTGGACCACTCTATCAGCTATCTGAAGACTTGCCGACCTTCTTTCTCAAAATTTCCCAATCTGAAATTATTAACACCCAATCCATCGATCACCTGCACTTTACCGGTGGAGGATCTGTGCAAATCCATCTTAAAAACGGGAGTCTGACCTACTCCTCCCGTCGTTACTTGAAAGCCATTAAGGAGAAATTATCATGCTAAAACAATCTTTTTCTGACGCCCTAAAAGGGATTTTCATCGGGCTCATCTTATCCATCTTCTTTTCCTACCTCTTCTCACCTGAGTTGTACCTTCCCTTAAGCCCCAACTCTGCAGTCGGCCGCTGGATGTTCTTGCATCATGTTCACGGCTCACTGGTCATGCTCTATTGCGCCCTCGTTTGGGGTGCGATTGGGGTCCTCTTTAGCTTCGGAAGTCTCCTCTTTCAAAAAGACTGGAGCCTCTTACGGGCTACTCTAAGCCATTACCTACTCATGTTACTTGGGTTTATTCCTCTGGCTACTTTGGCTGGCTGGTTTCCAGTACGACTCGGATTTTACCTCTCACTCGTTGTCGAATTCACCCTCGTTTACGTGATCATCTGGTTGGTCTCCTATCATTTTTATAAAAAACAAGTCCAAGAAATCAATCAAAGCATTACTAACCACTAAGAGAAAAAAGGCTGGGCAAAAACTGTCCAGCCTTCGATGTTTAATAGGCATAACTGTATGACGCAGTGGTTGATTGGTATCTTCGTTCGCTATTAAGCTCCAAAGATGACCTATGTGGACGGAAACAATGTTTCCTTTATCTGCAACCTTCAACAGTCTCCCAGACTGTTGAAGCTATGCGGGGGTGGGAAAACGAACTCTTTTTATCCAATCAGAGTTCTTTCCCACTCCCTTTTTTACAATTTCTTTTTCAATTCGGCCACTGCCGTCATGACTTCCATGGGAGTCATATTGTAGAGATCCAGATTCTTCAATTCTGTGATCACCGTATTTTCTGTCTCCTCCTCAAAGAGGGACATTTGTTCAGCAACCTGCGAAGACACTTCCTTTTTAGGAGTTGCATCCGCAAGCGGTACTTGCTGGGCTTGTCCTTCGAGCTTGGTCAAAATTGCATCCGCCCGCTTCAGTAACTCTTCTGGCAAACCAGCGATCTTAGCCACGTGAATCCCATAGGACTTATCTGCTGGGCCGGGTTCAATCTTGTGCAAGAAGGTAACCTGACCATCTCGCTCCAAGGTCGCAACATGAACATTTTCCAAACGGGACAAGGTCTCTGAGAGAGCCGTCAACTCATGGTAATGGGTCGCAAACAAGGTTTTGGCTCTGGTCCGATCATGGATATATTCGATGATGGACTGGGCGAGAGCCATCCCATCATAGGTCGCCGTTCCCCGTCCCAACTCATCAAATAAAATCAAGGACTGGGGCGTTGCCTTGCAAATGGCGTGATTGGCTTCCATCATTTCCACCATGAAGGTAGACTGACCCGATACCAGGTCATCAGCAGCTCCGATCCGGGTATAAATCGCATCAAAGATTGGCAACTCGGCCTTTTGCGCTGGTACATAGGATCCAATTTGGGCAAGAATCACAATGATCGCCAATTGGCGCATATAGGTAGACTTCCCGCTCATATTTGGCCCCGTAATCAGCTGAATATCCCGTTCTTCATCCATAAAGATGCTATTAGGAATATAGGATTGGGCTCCCATCACTTTCTCAACAACCGGATGACGACCTTTGTCGATCGCGATTCGCCGTTCTTCATGAAAGAGAGGACGATTCAACTGTTGCGACTCGGCGACACTGGCTAAACTCTGTAAAACATCAACCGTCGCAATCGCCTGAGCTAACTGTTGCAGACGTTGGATATACTTGCCAACTTCTTCACGAATCCGCATAAAAATCGTATATTCCAGATTAGCAGACTTCTCACGCGCCTCTAGCATATCTCCTTCAATGCGTGCCAATTCCTCCGTACCAAAGCGTTCTGAATTTTTCAAGGTCGCCTTGCGGAAAAAGTGAGCAGGAACGTGACTCAATTGAGAATTGGTGACATGGAAATAATAGCCATCCTTCTTGTTGTAATCGATCTTTAGACCTGTAATGCCGCTGGCTTCGCGCTCCTTGGCCTCAATCTCAGCAATCCAACCAGTACCATCCCGGAGAACAAGACGGTACTGGTCCAATTGGTCGTCAAACCCAGTTCGGATAATATTTCCCTCTGTAATAACAGCAGACGCTTCCGGAGCAATAGCTGAGGTAATCAAGCGGTGCAACTCGGGAAGTTCATCCAAGCGTGCAATCAAGACATCTAAGACCGGATCACCAATCCCCAGTAGAATCGACTTGATCGTCGGCACATGACCCAGAGTATCTCCTAGCTGCAAGAGATCCTTAGGATTGATCTTACCAAAGGAAACCCGACTCGCTAAGCGTTCAATGTCATAGACCCCTTTGAGGCTGTCGGTCAAATCGCTCCGTTCAAAGAAATGATCCATAAAGACCTGAATGATGTCCTGGCGCTCTCGAATCCGTTTCAAATCGACTAAGGGTTTCTGAATCCAGGAGCGCAACAAACGACCTCCCATGGCCGTCTTGGTTTCATCCAAATACCAATACAAGCTACCATGCTTCTTCCCAGTCCGAGCATTCTCTGTCAAATCAAGACTAGCCTTGGTCGCAAAGTCCATCTGCAAGAAATCGCAAATCTCATAATGATGGGCTTTTTTGAGGTGGCTCAATTCCCGCATTTGTGTCTGGTAGACATACTGGAGAAGTTTTCCAGCCGTTTTCTTTTCGAGCTCACTCAACTGATCCCCTAAGAGTTGAACATCGTCGAGCGCCGTCTCTACATGTGACAGCAAGAGATTCATCTGGCTCACAAACACACGCTCTTCCTGTTCTGGCAACTCATAACCCAGGACCACCTCACGCGCACGTAAATTGCGGATTTCTCCACAAACCATGCTAAAGTCATTGAGGGTCGTCACCTGAAACTCTCCTGTCACCAGATCCATATAGGCTAGCCCATAATCATTTCCTGAACGATCCAAAGCAACCAGGAAGTTGTTCTCACTATCTGGCTTGGTCGAATCCACCACTGTACCCGGCGTAATCACCTGTACGACTTCCCGCTTAACGACCCCCTTAGCTTCTTTGGGATCTTCCATTTGTTCTGCAATCGCGACCTTATAGCCCTGTTCAATGAGAACATCAATATACTGCTGAGCTGAGTGGTAGGGAACACCTGCCATGGGAATTGGATTCTCTGCATTTTTATTCCGTGATGTTAAGGAAATCTCTAAAATTTGAGCTGCATTCACTGCATCTTCATAAAATAATTCGTAAAAATCTCCCATTCGAAACAGCAAAAAGGCATCCGGATAGTCTTTTTTGATATCTAGATACTGCTGCATTCCAGGAGATATTTTCTCTACTGCCATACTTCTTTATTCCTTACTCTTGCATCATTTTCTGACGCAAGCTCCATAGATGAAAACAGGAGTAGATAGCTCACTATCTTCCTCCTTTTGACATCTCTCTTTCTCTCCAACGGGGCTTGACTACTGCATCATCCCTAAAATTTCATTTTGAATTTCAATGGCTGCATCTTGGTCTCGACAAACAATCAAGAGGGTATTGGCCCCTGCTACTGTTCCCAAAATACGCTCATCTGACATTTCATCTACACCATTGGCCAAGAGAGCTGCTTCTCCTAGCTCTGTCCGCAAGACCAAGGTGAATTCTGCTCGTGAGACCGACTTGGCATGGCTGGACAACATAATATAAATCTCTGCCACCTCAGGCTCATTGGGCAAAATATAATACAACTGGTCTTTTCGTTTCACCTTGACTAGACCCAGATCGCGCAAATCTCGTGACAGAGTTGTTTGCGTTACAGCAATTCCTTTTGCTTCTAATCGATCCTGGATCTCTTTTTGAGTCGACAATTTTTCATTTCGAATCATTTGTTGAATCAAAAGGTGACGTTCTGTCTTTTTCATTGGACCTCCACTTTTGAATAAATATACTTTAAATTATACCAAAAAAATTGAAAATTCGCTCAGAATTGTGTTAAAATAATAGTTAAAAGGACTAAGGAGCTAATATGAACAATAAAGAACTCATTGCTAGTGAATTGGCCAAAGTGATTGACTCTCTTGACCAAGATGCTATTTTAAACTTGCTTGAACAACCAAAATCATCTGATCTTGGTGACATTGCTTTTCCAGCCTTCTCACTTGCAAAAGTGGAACGCAAGGCTCCTCAAGCAATCGCTGCAGATATTGCTGAAAAAATCGACCAAAGCGCCTTCGAAAAAGTTGTTGCAACTGGACCTTACGTGAACTTCTTCTTAGACAAATCTAAGATCTCTGATCAGGTAATCAAATCCGTCATCGAAGCAGGGGCAGACTACGGTCAACAAGACGAAGGTCATGGCCAAAACATTACCATCGACCTTTCAAGTCCAAATATCGCAAAACCATTCTCAGTTGGTCACTTGCGTTCAACCGTTATTGGGGATGCTCTTTCAAACATCTTCCGCAAAATGGGCTACAACACAATTAAAATCAACCACTTGGGGGACTGGGGTAAACAGTTCGGTCTCTTGATGGTGGCCTACAAAAAATGGGGTAGCAAGGAAGCTGTCGAAGCCAACCCAATCGATGAATTGCTAAAACTTTACGTTCGGATCAACGCTGAAATCGAAAACGATCCTGAGCTTGATGATGAAGGACGTCTCTGGTTCAAGAAACTGGAAGATGGAGATCCAGAAGCGACTGAGTTGTGGCAATGGTTCCGTGACGAAAGCTTGGTAGAATTCAACCGTATCTACAAACTCCTCGGTGTTGAATTTGACAGCTTAAACGGAGAAGCTTTCTACAATGACAAGATGGATGAAGCTGTCCAAATCCTTGAAGACAAAGGCTTGTTGAAAGAGTCTAAGGGTGCTAGCATCGTTGAGTTGGATGATGTGAACCTTCCACCAGCTATGATTAAGAAATCAGACGGTGCCACTCTTTACATCACGCGTGATATCGCAACCGCTATCTACCGTGCACGGACTTACAACTTTGTGAAAAACATCTATGCTGTAGGGCAAGAACAATCCAACCACTTCCGTCAGTTGAAAGCTGTTCTGAAGAAAATGGGATTTGACTGGAGCGACGATATGGTTCACGTTGACTTTGGTTTGGTGACAAAAAACCGCCAAAAATTGTCAACTCGTAAAGGAAATATCATCCTTCTCGAACCAACTCTTCAAGAAGCCATCTCTCGTGCCAAAGCTCAGATCGAAGAAAAGAATCCTGAATTGGAAAACAAGGAAGAAGTGGCACATGCAGTCGGTGTTGGTGCGGTTAAATTCTACGACTTGAAGACAGACCGCCGCAACGGGTATGACTTTGACCTCGAAGCCATGGTATCCTTCGAAGGAGAAACTGGACCTTACGTTCAATACGCTTACGCTCGTATCCAATCCATCCTTCGCAAAGCCAACTTCACACCATCTACAGATGCGACATACAGCTTGAGCGACCCAGAAAGCTGGGAGATCATCAAGCTTCTCCAAGACTTCTCTCGTGTTGTCAAACGTGCCGCTGAAAACTATGATCCATCCTTGATCGCAAAATATGCTATCAACTTGGCTCAAGCCTTCAACAAATACTATGCACACACTCGTATCTTGGATGAAAGCCCAGAACGCGAAAGCCGTCTTGCTCTTAGCTATTCAACTGCAGTAGTCTTAAAAGAAGCCCTTCGCTTACTTGGTGTCGATGCACCTGAGAAAATGTAATTTCTTATCTAATGATTGATAAGTAGAACATCTCTTATGGGAGTGAGAGGAGAAACTAAATGCGATTCAATTTAGTTCTTTCTCACTCCTTTTCTCATGTCCATTGCCCTTCATTCTCTACATTTTCAGATCCTTTATATACAGGAGTAATCTATGAATCAAACCGTTTACATCTTAATCCTCATCAGTTTAGTGGTTCTCTTTTTATTTAACAAGTACGAAAGAGAAAAACTACAACGGCTCTTACAAGAGCAACTCTTGAAAGATCAAGCTTTCAAAGATAGCATCAAGGAAAAAATCCAAGAGACCGACAATATCAACGATGTCATCCATACCATCAATAAAGACTATCGATTAGGGCTCTTACTTGCTAAAGAAATCACTGAAAAATTAAAATAAAGCGTAAAAGAGAGAGTGGGACAGAAATCGGTAATTCGTTAGAATTCGATTTCGTCGTCCCACCTCCGCACAGTTGAGTAGGGCTGTAAAAGCTGATGAAATCAGCGTAGTAGAGCCCACTCAACCACTGCATCTTGCTCGACAATCCAAAAACAATTAAGAGGCTAGGACTTTTGTCCCAGCCTCTCTTTGTTTTAAAGATGGTACAAATCTTCTACAATGGCGGCTACTTTTTTAATATCTCCCAACATCCCCCGCATTTCAAAATCGGCTAACATGGGGAAACCAAAGCGCTGGCTGTATTGCTTAGCGGTTAAACAATATTGATTGTTAAAATTCCGATTGCCTGATCCAACCACTCCTAAGCACTTACTGGCATTGTCTCCATAAGCAATAAAATCCGCAACATCTGTCGTCAAAATTTCCACATCGCCATTGTCAACACCATTTCCACCCTCCAAATAGGTTGGCAAAAAAGTGATAAAAGGATTGGTCATTTCAAAGAAGGGTTGGCCCTCTTTGACCAGGTCTTTCACATGAACTTTCTCAATTTCAAGTCCGGGATGGGCTTCCAGCAAATAGTCACTTAAGCGGCGGACAAAACTCTCTGTATTTCCACTCAGACTAATATAAACAAAGGATACTTTCATCTTTTTTCTCCAATCAAGAAGCTCTCTTATCCTTTAAGAGAGCTCTATTCAAACTGATCTATTATGCCGTAGCTTGAGCTTTTCTCAAACGCAAGGTTTTATACAAAACAATTCCAAGGAAGAGAAGAGTCAAAGCAGTCAAGAGCAACAAAGCGAACAATGAAGATGCCAGATATCGTTGACGAAGTGCTGGGCTTGAAAAACTAGCCAATAGCGGACGCCCTGCAAAATAATTATAGCAAGAGAAGGCTTGACTTAACAAAATCTGCCCCATATAAGTATAATGGGCTGTTAACAGATCCTGCTTCATAAAGAGAAAATAGAAAGTTGCCAGTAAGGCAATCAGAATCAGGGAAACAAATAAAAAGGCTAGTGGAGACTGATTGAGTTGGGCTGATTTCTCATAATACGCCACGTAGTCAGCCTTGTCTTGAGCCGTTGTTAAACCAAGTTGGTTTGCGAAATTCTCTGTCAATTCAAAGCTCTTTGAAGCTCCAAAGGTTGAGACAGCTGATGTTAGTGTTCCAACCGTAGAGAAAAATAACAGGATGTAAAGATAGATAGGTTTCTTTTTCATACAAACTCCTTTTCATTTCTTACAACCTATTATATCGCGATACAGATAGAAAGGCAAGCGCCTCAAAACCGTGGAAGCACTTGCCTGATCACTGATACGTTCAAATGAAATTCATTTGGAAAATAATGTGTGCAAAAGATGAAAAAGACCAGGGTCTTAAGAACCTTGGTCTAACAAATAGTGATTAGTTTAAGTGCCAAATATCTTCGTTATACTGAGCGATCGTACGGTCAGATGAGAAGAATCCTGCTTTCGCAATGTTAACGATGACTTGATCCAACCATGCATCACGGTCTTCGTAGTCAGCCAACATGCGTTCTTTGGTGACAATATAGTCTTCCAAGTCAAGAAGAGTCATGAACCAGTCTTTGTTGATCAATTCATTGTGAAGACGAGTCAAACGCTCTTTGTTCCCAACTGCAAGAACGGCATCGCTGACGATGAAGTCTACCAATGGTTTGATGGCTTCACGTTCATAGAAGTCTGCTGATTTGTATGCTGATTTAGCGTAAAGATCGATAACCGTTTCTGAATCTTCACCGAAGATATAGATGTTGTCACGTCCAACCAATTCAGCGATTTCCACGTTGGCTCCATCCATCGTACCAAGTGTCAATGCACCATTCAACATGAATTTCATGTTACCAGTACCTGAAGCTTCTTTCGAAGCAAGAGAGATTTGCTCAGAAATATCGCTAGCTGGGATCAAGTAGCTTGCAGCAGTTACGTTGTAGTTTTCTACCATTACAACTTGCAAGTGTGGAGCTACCGCTGGATCGTTTGCAATCACTTCAGACAAGCAAAGGATCAAGTGGATGATATCTTGTGCAATGGTGTAGGCAGGAGCTGCTTTACCACCAAAGAGGACAGTGATTGGGCGAGCAGGGATATTTCCAGCTTTGATGTCCAAGTATTTGTGGATCACATACAAAGCGTTCATTTGTTGACGTTTGTATTCGTGAAGACGTTTGATTTGGGTATCAAAGATAGAATTTGGATTGATTTCCACACCTTGATGGTCTTTCAAGAAACGAGCCAATTTCCGTTTGTTGTGAGACTTGATGTTTTCCAATTTTGCTTTGACTGCATCTTTATCTTCATAAGAAAGAAGGTCTTCCAATTTAGATGCGTCATGGTGCCAGTCACGTCCGAGGATATCATCCAAGTAGTGTGACAAGGTTGGGTTGGCATGCATGAGCCAACGACGGAATGTGATACCGTTTGTTTTGTTGTTGAATTTTTCAGGGTAAATGTCGTAGAAGGCTTTCAACTCAGAATTCTTCAAGATTTCTGTGTGAAGTGCTGCTACCCCGTTTACGCTAAATCCATAGTGGATATCCATGTGCGCCATGTGTACGCGATCATTCTCATCGATGATTTGAACAGCTGGATCTTTGTATTCAGCGCGAACACGGCGGTCCAATTCTTCAATGATTGGAACCAAGTGAGGAACCACTTCTTGCAAGAATTCAAGTGGCCATTTTTCAAGGGCTTCTGCAAGGATTGTGTGGTTAGTGTAAGCCGTCATGCTACGAACGATAGAGATGGCTTCATCCATTCCAATACCACGTTCTGTCAAAAGACGGATCAATTCAGGGATGACCATTGATGGGTGAGTATCGTTGATTTGGACAACAGCATAGTCAGCAAGGTCATGCAAGTTGCTTCCTTTTTCGATGGCTTCGTCGATGATCAATTGTGCACCGTTTGATACCATGAAGTATTGTTGGAAGATACGGAGCAATTCCCCTTGACGGTTACTATCATCTGGGTACAAGAAGAGGGTCAAGTTGCGAGCGATATCTGTCTTGTCAAAGTTAATACCATCTTCAATAATAGATGAATCAACTGAATCCAAGTCGAACAAGCGCAAACGGTTCTTGGTATCGATCTTGTAACCAGGTACGTCGATATCATAAAGGGTAGAAGTCAATGTGAAGTGTGCGAATGGCACTTGGTAGCTACGGCTTGAACGAACGAGCCAGCTTTGGTCAGTCAACCATGCGTTTGGAATCGTTTCTTGTTGGTTGTTTTTAAGGACTTGTTGGAACAAACCAAAGTGGTAGTTCAAACCAACCCCATCCCCTGTCAAACCAAGGCTTGAGATAGAGTCGATAAAGCAGGCTGCCAAACGTCCCAAACCACCGTTACCAAGTGATGGTTCCAATTCCACTTCTTCGACTTCGATCAAGTCTTTACCAGCATCTGACAATTCTTTTTTAACATCGTCGTAAAGACCCAAGTTGATCAAGTTGTTAGACAAGAGTTTACCGATCAAGAACTCAGCTGAGATGTAGTAAACTTTTTTCTTACCAGTATTTAATTTCTTTTGAGCGCTTGCTTGCTTCGTGTAATTTAGCAAGGCAATGTACAATTCTTCATTTGAACATTCAGCAATTGTTTTTTGATGATGATCAATCACATATTTTTGTAATGATTCCATGTTGGGAGTCTCCTTTGTTTCAACAATTTTAATAGGGGGGAAAGATTATTTTTTTGCTTTCTTAACTTCTTTTTTCAAGTCTTTGTTTTCACGACGATAGATCGTAGTGAAATCAAGCAATTCTTGCTCGACAGCTGGAGTCAATTGATCCGCTGTCATTCGCCATGACCAGTTACCACCGAGAGTAGATGGGAAGTTCATCCGAGCTGAGCCATCTAACTCAAGCAAGTCTTGCATCGTAGCAATCGCCATGAAGCTGACGGAAGCAAAGACGGTGCGAAGCATAGCATGCGGTACAGATTCGTACTCTTTCCGGTTGGTATAACGAGCAAGATACTCACGAGTTGGATCGTCGATTTCATTGCGGTACCATCCAAGAACTGTGTTGTTATCATGTGTTCCAGTGTACATCACAGAGTTGTTTGGTGCCAAGTGAGGGCTATCGATACTTTCATCGTCAGGATTGAAGGCGAATTGAAGAATCTTCATCCCTGGGAAACCAGTACGTTCGCGAAGCTCAATAACTTCATCCGTCATAAAGCCAAGGTCCTCAGCGATGATGTTCAAATCACCGAGCTCTTCCTTCACGGCTGCAAAGAGTTTGTAGCCAGGACCTTTGACCCATTTACCTGGTGCTGCAGTTTCAGAACCAGCAGGGATTTCCCAGTATGATTCGAAACCACGGAAGTGGTCGATCCGAACGATGTCATAGATCTTGAAGCTTTCACGCAAGCGTTCAATCCACCATTGGTAGCCATCTTTGTCCATTGCTTCCCAGTCATAGATTGGGTTCCCCCAAAGTTGACCAGTTGCTGAGAACTCATCTGGCGGGCATCCTGCAATGCAAGTTGCTTTTCCGTTTTCATCTGTTTTGAAGAGATGAGGATTAGCCCACATGTCACTTGAATCTTCCGCTACATAGATTGGCATATCTCCCACAATTTCAATGTGGTGGTCGTTGGCATAAGCTTTCAAGGCCAACCATTGTTGGAAAAAGAAGAATTGAGTTACACGATGGTAAGTCAATTTATCAGCCAATTCTTCACGGTATTTAGCCAAAGCTTTTGGCTCACGCGCACGAATAGCTGCATCTGGCCACTCTGTCCAAGCTTTCAAATCAAAGTGTTCTTTAATAGCCATGTATTCTGCGAAGAGCTCCAACCAAGAAGCATTGGCTTCACAAAATTCTTGGAATTCTTTTTGATCACTTGATTTTAAGAAATTCGCAACTGCTTTTTCAAGCAAGGGACGACGTTGTTCGAAAACCTTTGCATAATCCACTTGAGTAGGATCTTGACCAAAGTCCACTCCTTTAAGGTCTGCTTCTGTTAACAAACCTTGCTCGATCAAAAGATCGAAATCAATAAAATGAGTGTTCCCAGCAAAAGCTGAGAAAGATTGGTATGGAGAATCTCCATAACTAGTTGTACCAAGCGGCAAGATTTGCCAGTAACGTTGCTTGGTCCGAACGAGGAAATCAACAAAATCATATGCTGATTGTCCGAATGATCCGATTCCGTATTGTCCAGGAAGGGAAGAAATGTGCATCAAAACACCACTTTGACGTTTTTTCATGGGTTACCACCTCTTTTTATTTCTTTGAAGCCTGCGATTCGGTGCACGGTATGGGTATCGTTGCAGAGTCGTATCCAGCTCTCAAGCGGCTCTACTCTTTGTTAAAATCGAACAGGCGCAACTCAGTTTACGCAATTTTTGCGAAAACGTTTGCGTACCATGTCATTATAAACTTTTTCCATATTTTCTGCAAGGGGTTTCTTAAAAAACTTTATATCTTTTTTAAAAAAGCCCCTTATCACTAGTTTAGTATTTATTATTAGCAATGTCAATGAATTAGCGGTTTTTATAGAAGAAAGTTTAGAATTAAAATATTTTTAAAAAATTTTCTCAAAATCACTTGCAAACGTTTTCGCCTTGTGATATACTTAAGTCGTTTTAGGAAAACGTTTGTCTAAAACGGTTTCTAATTATTATCTTTTTTATTCTTTAGGAGGAATAAATCATGAAACGTACAATTTTACGTAGTGCTGCTGTACTTGGTACAGTTGGTTTTGCCGGATTCTTACTTGCTGCTTGTAGCAATAGCTCATCAGGTTCTTCTGAGGCAAGTAAAGAAATCAACGTCTATGTAGACAAAGGCTACAAATCTTATGTTGAAGAAGCTGCAAAAGCTTTTGAAAAAGAAAATGGCGTAAAAGTTAAAATCAAAACTGGTGATGCCCTTGGTGGATTGGATAACCTTTCTCTTGATAACCAATCTAAAAAAGCTCCAGACGTAATGATGGCTCCATACGACCGTGTAGGTGGTCTTGGTAGCGATGGTCAATTGGCTGAAGTTACATTAAACAAAGATAGCCACACCGATAAAACAACTGAAGCTCTTGTAACAAACGGTGGTAAAGTTTACGGTGCACCTGCTGTCATCGAAACATTGGTTCTCTACTATAACAAAGATCTTGTAAGCGAAGCTCCAAAAACATTTGGTGATCTTGAAAATCTTGCAAAAGATAGCAAGTACGACTTCGCTAGCGAACCTGGTAAAACAACTGCCTTCTTAGCTGACTGGACAAACTTCTACTACACTTACGGTTTACTTTCAGGTAACGGCGGTTATGTATTTGGTAAAGACGGTACAGATCCTAAAGATATTGGATTGAACAACCAAGGTTCTATCGATGGTATCGAATATGCAAAAACTTGGTATGCTAAATGGCCAAAAGGTTTGCAAGATACAAAAGCTGCTGCTAACTTCATCCAAACACAATTCCAAGAAGGTAAAACAGCTGCTATCATCGATGGTCCTTGGAAAGCTGCTTCATTGAAAGAAGCTAAAGTAAACTACGGTGTCGCAACGATTCCAACTCTTCCAAACGGAAAACAATACTCTGCCTTTGGTGGTGGTAAAGCTTGGGTTATCCCTGCAGGTGCGAAAAACCTTGATGGCGCTCAAAAATTCATTGACTTCTTGACAAGTACTGACCAACAAAAAGCTTTGTTTGACAAGACCAATGAAGTTCCTGCCAACACAGAAGCTCGTAAATATGCGGTTAGTAAAAACGATGAATTGACAACTGCCGTTGTTGATCAGTTCAAGAACGCTAAGCCAATGCCAAACATCTCTGAAATGAGTGCTGTTTGGGATCCAGCTGCTACTATGCTTTTCGATGCTGTAAGTGGTAAAAAATCTGCAAAAGCTGCTGCTGACGATGCAGTGAAATTGATTAAAGAAACCATCGAACAAAAATTCGGTAGCAAATAAGACAGTTTTTAGGTTTGAGTAAGAGGTTGGTGACAAAGTCCCAACCTCTTATGTTCAATTATGAACCCTCTACTAGATCACTGTCAAACTTGCCTTCTTGCTCTCTGGCAAGGACATTATAAGGAGATTTGAATGACTACAGAACAAAATCCTAAAAAGGCTATGTGGCTCTCTTTGATCCCGGGTCTTGGGCAAATTTATAACAAACAAAAAACCAAAGGCTATATTTTTCTTGCCGTAACCGTTCTCTTTCTCGTTTACTTCATTGGAATCGGAGCTGGAGAATTAGCGAAATTGGTTACACTTGGAACAGTCCGTGGACAAGATAATTCTCTCTTTATCTTGATTCGTGGCGCCTTCCACTTGATCATCACTGTTGTTTACTTCCTATTTTATGCCTTAAATATTAAGGATGCTGGAACAGTTGCTAAACGCATCAACAACGGGATTGCCGTTCCAAAAACCTTGAAAGAAATGGTTCAAGCCATCTATGAAAATGGCTTCCCATATTTATTGATTATTCCTTCATACATTGCTATGACATTTGCGATTATCTTCCCAGTTTTAGTAACTTTGATGATCGCCTTTACCAACTACGACTTCAAACATACCGCTCCAACAACCTTGCTTGATTGGATCGGGTTCCAAAACTTCACTAATATGTGGACCTTGAGTACCTTCCGCTCAGCCTTTACATCGGTTCTTGGCTGGACCTTGATTTGGGCCCTCGCAGCTTCTACTCTTCAAATCGTACTCGGTATCTTGACCGCTATTGTTGCAAACCAACCATTCGTAAAAGGAAAACGAATCTTTGGGGTTATCTTCTTGCTTCCTTGGGCTGTTCCAGCCTTCATCACTATCCTAACTTTCTCAAATATGTTTAACGATAGTGTCGGTGCTATCAATGCACAAGTTATCCCATTGTTTGCGAAGATCTTCCCATTCTTAGATGGCGTTTTGATTCCTTGGAAAACAGATCCTACCTGGACAAAAATTGCTTTGATTATGATGCAAGGTTGGCTCGGCTTCCCTTACATCTACGTCTTGACTTTAGGGATTCTTCAATCTATTCCAAACGATCTTTACGAAGCTGCTTATATTGATGGTGCCAACGGTTGGCAAAAATTCCGCAGCATCACTTTCCCAATGATTATGGCTGTTGCAGCTCCAACTTTGATCAGTCAATATACCTTCAACTTTAATAACTTCTCCATCATTTACTTGTTTAACGATGGGGGACCTGGTTCTGTCGGAGGAAACGCCGGATCTACAGATATCTTGATCTCATGGATCTACAAGTTGACAACCAATTCTTCTCCTCAATATTCAATGGCTGCAGCGGTAACCTTGATTATCTCTGTGATTGTGATCTCAATCTCTATGGTTGCCTTCAAGAAACTACATGCATTTGATATGGAGGATGTATAAAATGAAAAATTCAGTTCAATTTAAACGCCGCCTCAATCATTTCTTGACTTACCTGTACATGGTGGTTCTTTCAATCGTTATCATTTATCCATTGTTGATTACGGTTCTATCAGCCTTCAAATCAGGGAATGTCAGTGCCTTTACACTTGATTTTAGTGGCAATCTTAGTTTTGATAACTTCTCAAAACTTTTCTCTGAAACCCATTATGGCACTTGGTATATGAACACCTTGGTTATCGCCATTATCACCATGATTGTACAAACAAGTATCGTTACCTTCGCAGGTTACGCATACAGCCGTTACAATTTCTTGGCGCGTAAACAAAGTTTGGTCTTCTTCTTGATTATTCAAATGGTCCCAACCATGGCAGCCCTCACAGCCTTCTTCGTTATGGCTTTGATGCTGAATGCCTTGAACCAACCTTGGTTCTTGATCTTCCTTTATGTTGGTGGTGGTATTCCAATGAATGCCTGGTTGATGAAGGGATACTTTGATACTGTTCCAATTTCCCTCGATGAATCTGCGAAATTGGATGGAGCTGGACACTTCCGTCGCTTCTGGCAAATCGTCCTTCCTCTTGTTCGTCCAATGATTGCCGTTCAAGCACTTTGGGCTTTTATGGGGCCTTTCGGAGACTATATCTTGTCTAAATTCTTGCTTCGTGACGAAGTGAACTATACGGTAGCCGTTGGTCTTCAAACCTTTATCAGTGACCAAAAAAATCAAAAAATCGCCTTCTTTGCAGCCGGTGCTATTTTGATCGCGGTTCCAATCTGTATCTTATTCTTCTTCCTACAAAAGAACTTTGTTTCAGGCTTGACAGCTGGTGGAGATAAAGGATAAAATAAAATCTTATTTCAAGCACATTTTATTTTTAAGTTGAGGGTAGTATGGTGGATGCTTTACTACCCTTCGTTAAGAATAAAATCAATGCAAAGAGATTTCTCTTTGCATTTCTGATACTCTTATATTTAGAAAGGTCATCTTATGCCCTATCCTTTTAATTATTTCGCAAGTATCTTCAATTTCCGCTCTTCTTTTGCAAACCGCAAAAAACTGAGCTGGTTCCAAATGATTTTTACTTCTTTCTTTCTAATCTCTATCACACTATTACCTGTGGCTCTGCAAAATGCTCAACTCAAAACCTATCCTTTGACAACCTTTGTCAGCGATGTGTTTGATCCTTTATCAACAGACGTTATGAAAGATATCCAAGAACACGTCGTGATCAAAGACCAAGAGCTCACCTATACAGGGACTAACCCTGTACACAAGACTTCAAAAGGACAGGTTATCTTAGGCCAAGAGGCAAAGGCTAGTGAAGGCAAGGAGTTAACACTCCATTTTGATCGCAAACAATTGATTATCTCAAAAGAGAATAAAGAACTCGCTACAGTCTCATACCAGGCTATTAATCAAGAGAGCCTTCGGGATAAAAAAAGCTTCACTCAAGCTATCTCTAGCGATTGGTTTCGCGACAATCGACTCCCTGTCAGTCTCTTTCTCGTGATTTTCTCTGGCTTCTTATCGACAGTCAATTATTTGATTCTCATCGTAGGGGCATCTTTCTTCCTCTACTTGACACGAAAATCTCGACTCTTTTCACTACAAACTTTCAAGGAATGTTTCAATTGTATTCTGAATTGCTTGGGACTCCCTATTTTACTGAGTGTCTTCATCAGTTTACTATTCCATCAAGTATTTACTACGACGATCATGATCCAAAATGTCTTATTTGTACTCTATCTTGCTATGGTATTTTATAAGACCCACTTCCGTGATCCAGACTATCACCGCTAGGAGGTTTTCTCATGCGTGTTACCATCAAAGATGTGGCGAAACTCGCTGGCGTCGCGCCTTCAACTGTCACGCGCGTCATCCAAAATAAATCCACGATTAGTGATGAAACAAAAAAACGAGTCCGTGAGGCCATGGTCGAGTTGGACTATCATCCCAATCTTAATGCTCGCAGCCTTGTCAGTCAATCTAGTCAAGTCATTGCTTTAGTCCTTCCAATCGATAGTGACGTTTTTTACCAGAATCCTTTCTTCCCAACTGTTTTAAGAGGGATTACCCAGATCGCTTCAGACAATGATTATGCCATCCAAATCTGTACGGGGCAAAATGAAGAACGTCGGCTCAACAACCTCAAACAACTCATCTACGGAAATCGTGTAGATGGTTTGATTTTCCTTTATTCCAACCCGAATGACCCCCTCGTTGACTTTGCGATCAAAGACAAGTTCCCCTTCCTCATCCTTGGAAAGGCAGCTTCTCCTTTTGTATCGCTAGTGGATAATGATAATATTAAGGCTGCATTTGATGCGACGGATTATTTCATTCAACAAAACTATCGAAAAATTGCTTTTATCGGGGGAAACAAAGAGCTGTTTGTATCCCAAGACCGCTACGAAGGTTATAAAGAAGCTCTCCAAAAAGCAGGGGTTCCTCTCGATGAAAAACTTGTTCATTTTTCATTTGGTTTTATGTTGGAAGATAATTCTTATCAAATGATGGAAAGCCTTCCCCTAGCAGAGTTAGATGCCATCATGACAACCGATATTCTCGTTGCTGAAGGGGTGCGCCAATACCTATTAGAACACCAGCTGACGATCCCGATTATTTCCTTTGATTCGATCAAGCCACGACTCGATATTGAAGCCTATATTGACATCAATGCGGTGGAACTCGGACGTGAATCTGTTCGGACAATTCTACAAATTATCAAGGATCATAAAGAAGGAAAAACCGTTTGCTACCGTCAATTGATTGACCATACCATTACGAAACTTTAGGAGTCTCTATGTCTTCATTTACTGCTTATTTAGATGACCAAGACCTGATTCGTATCCAAAAAGGAGAGGAGCATATCCTTCCTTTTTATTTGGAAACAAACCAAGGTCGTCTTGCCTTAATCCCTGTCAAAACGTCAAGTGGAGCGACTGATACAGGAGACTATTTCTTAAGCCCTATTCCGCTTGAACTTGGAGAAGAGTACACCATCTACGATGCTGCTGGAAATTCTTCTATTCTCCACTATCGTCAAATTGTTCGCAAACCCATTTTTGATCAAACCTTCACCTATCGTGGAGAAGATCTAGGAAGTTTCTACACATCAAGTCAGACGCAATTTAAATTCTGGGCACCGATTTCGCAAAACGTGACCCTTCATATCGAAGATCAGGTCTATCCAATGAATCGTACGGAAAACGGTGTCTGGGAACTCGTACTCAAAGGGGATTGGGAAGGAGCTGCCTACCACTATGAGTTTCGTGTCAATGGCCTAGAACGTCGGATTCACGATCCCTATGCTCTATCCTCTTTGGCGAACTCTGGAGATAGCTTGGTCATCGACCGGAAGAAGATCACACGTCCTATCACGCGTGCCACTCGTCAATTAGACCCGACAGAAGCAATCATCTACGAGATGAGTGTTCGTGATTTCTCTGTCCAAAAAGAGGCTGGCTTTAAACACCCGGGTAAGTTTAAAGGCTTGACAGAGTCGCCCCAACTCAATGGCCAGGTCCTTGGATTTGATTACCTTCAAAAACTGGGCATTACCCATGTACAGTTACTTCCTGTCTACGATTTCGGTAGTGTCGATGAAGAGGATCAATGGAAAGCCTACAACTGGGGCTATGATCCTGTCCAATACAATGTTCCAGAAGGAAGCTATGCGAGCGATCCTAACGATCCTTATGCGCGAATCCTGGAGCTCCAAGACACCATTGACACCTATCATCAGGCCAATCTGAGTGTCATCATGGATGTAGTCTACAATCACGTCTACAAGGCAGATGAATACGCTTTTGAACAGATCGTTCCTGGTTATTTCTACCGCTATAATGCAGAGGGAGAGCGGACCAATGGAACCTTCTGTGGAAATGACGTGGCAAGTGAACGCTCCATGGTGAGACACTATATCAAGCAATCCCTCAAACAATGGGTTTCCCTCTACGACTTTGATGGTTTCCGCTTTGATTTGATGGGAATCCTAGACATTCCAACCATGACAGAAATTGCAGAAGAACTCCGTGAAATCTATCCTAACATCTATCTCTATGGCGAAGGGTGGAAGATGGATACAGGCCTCTCTGAAGAACAGCTCGCTCACCAGTATAACGCTAAACGATTACCGGCCTTTGGCTTTTTCAGTGATAACTTCCGGGATACGGTCAAGAGAACACTTGTAGCCGGTCACCGTCGTGAGAGTCAACATCCCGCAAATGATTTTGCTAACATTCTAACGGCGAATGTCGGGAAGCTAGGGCCTGCTCATTTCACCCAACCTCAACAAGCCATTCAGTACGTCGAATGCCACGACAATGCAACTGTTTTTGATTATTTCAAACTTGAAAAGGAAGAGATTCGTCTAGAAGATCGAAAAGCTCTCTCACGATTAGCACTTCATTTAGTGTTACTAGCTCAAGGAGTGCCGTTTATCCATGCTGGTCAAGAATTTTATCGCACAAAAGGGCTCGAAGACAACACCTATAACTTACCAGATAGTCTCAACCAATTGGACTGGACATCCCTTCCAAAATGCCAAGAAGAAATTGCTTTTCTTGAAGAATTGATTGCTTATCGGAAGTCACAGCCACTCCTTCGTTTGAAAAAAGGGCAAGAGATTCGTGACCACTGTGATGTCAAATGGTTGTCTGATCATCATTTGATCTACACGATTGAGAAAGATCGTGAAAAAATAACGATTCTCGTCAATATCGGCGACCAAGAACAGACCTATCAACATCCGAGCAATAGTCAGCTGCTATTTGCCTATCCTCATGCCAATCTAAAAACGCCTATTCCTAAAGGAAAGGAACTTTCTATATCTGCTCATAGTTGGCTCCTTCTCCACGAAACTGAATCAACAAAATAAGGTCACCACAATGTGGTGACCTTATTTTTATTCTTCTGTTTCCACAAAGCGTCCAATGATATGAACGTTTTCTGAAATGGTGATAAAAGCCTGAGGATCAGCTTTTTTCATAATATATTTGAATTCATTAAACTCTGCACGCGTAATAACTGTCAGCAGAACCGCTTTTTCCTGGTGGTTATAGGTTCCTTCTGCATTGTGGATAATAGTCGCTCCACGATGCAATTTTTTATGAATCTTTTCAATAATGGCATCTGGCTGGCTCGTTACGATCATTGCCTGCATTCGTTTTTGCTTGGTAAAGACAGCATCCGTTACTCGACTCGATACGAAGATGGTAATCATAGAGTAAAGAGCATATTTCCAACCAAAAGTCAGACCAGCAATCAACATAATGGTCCCGTTGACCAAAAAAGAGATGCTGCCGACATTCTTTCCTGTCCGTTTTCGAATCGTCAAACTGACAATATCCGTTCCCCCACTGGAAATGTTGTTCCGAAGAGCAAAACCAATCCCTGTTCCCATGACAACCCCACCAAATAGGGCATTCATGATCGGGTCATTGGTCAAAGTTACCACTGGCACGAACTGAATAAAGAGGGAACTCATCGAAACCGTAATAAAGGTAAAGACGGTAAATTTATGGCCAATTTGATACCAAGCCACAATCATCAAAGGGATATTGATGGCATAAAAGGTCAAGGAAACCGGAATCGTAAAGCCAATAAAGCGTTGGCTCAGAACAGATAAAATCTGAGCTAGCCCTGTTGCACCGCTGGAGTATACATGTCCTGGTTGAAAGAAGAAATTGACGGCAATCGCTGATAGAAAACCATACAGCAAGGAAGCTGACACTTTTTCATCATATTTCTCACGGGAGATGCTCTTCAGCACGCGCAATAATTTAATGTTATAAGCTAGTCGCCGCACATGATAGCGAAATAGCTTATGAAAGCGAGTTTTTTTCATTTTCAATCCATCGATTAGAAGAAAAGGAAAATCTTAGAGCAACTGATTCCTAGACGTTCCCTTTTCTCTCTTGTCCTATTCTTGCTCTGCTACTTCTACTTGAAGATTTAACTCATCCAATTGCTTT
Organism: Streptococcus sp. 27098_8_66; assembly: GCF_041431945.1. NCBI lineage: Bacteria > Bacillati > Bacillota > Bacilli > Lactobacillales > Streptococcaceae > Streptococcus > Streptococcus sp. 27098_8_66. The sequence goes on from NZ_JAPVYS010000005.1 coordinate 57,191, forward strand.
TCAGAAACGACAGAAGGAGCTTGTGTCATTGGATCTGTCGCCTTGTTATTCTTAGGAAAGGCAATGACTTCCCGAATATTATCTTCCCCTGCAAGAAGCATCACGAAGCGGTCTAATCCAATCGCCAATCCTCCATGTGGTGGGAAACCATAATCCATTGCTTCTAACAAGAAACCAAATTGTTCATTGGCAGCTTCTTTTGTAAATCCAAGTGCCTTAAACATCCGTTCTTGTAAATCTTTATGATTAATCCGTAGGCTTCCTCCACCTAATTCATAGCCATTTAAGACGATATCATAGGCAATTGCTCGAACTTTTGAAAGATCTCCTTCCAATTCATGCTCTGTTTCAGCTTGTGGGAGTGTAAATGGATGGTGAGCAGACATATAACGGCCTTCTTCTTCAGACCATTCAAACATTGGCCAATCCACTACCCAAAGGAAGTTGTATTGATTGTTGTCAATCAAGTCAAGCTCTTTCGCAAGACGAACACGCAAAGCACCAAGCGTTGCATTGGCTACTTCAAGAGTATCTGCTACAAAGAGAACTAGATCTTTGTCTTCTAACTGTAAAGCAGCTGTCAAGTCACTTGTCAAGTCTGTCAAGAACTTCGCAACAGGACCGTTCAAAGCACCTTCAGCATATTTCACCCAAGCAAGACCTTTTGCACCGTATTGCTTCGCAACTTCCGTCAATTTATCGATATCTTTACGAGAGTAATGATCCGCTGCACCTTTGACAACAATCGCCTTAACTGCTGGAGCTTCTGAGAAGACTTTGAAGTCTACACCCTTGACAAGCTCTGTCAAGTCTTGTAGCAACATTTCAAAACGTGTATCTGGTTTATCTGAACCATACAAGGCCATAGCATCATCATAATTCATCCGTGGGAATGGGAGTGTTACTTCAATTCCCTTGGTTTCTTTCATGACACGTGCAATCAAGCCTTCTGTGATATCCTGGATTTCTTGATCACTCAAGAAAGAGGTTTCCAAGTCGACCTGTGTAAACTCAGGTTGACGGTCTCCCCGTAAATCCTCATCACGGAAACACTTCACGATTTGATAATAGCGATCAAATCCAGCATTCATTAACAATTGTTTTGTAATCTGAGGACTTTGTGGAAGGGCATAGAAATGACCCTTATTGACACGGGAAGGAACCAAGTAGTCACGTGCTCCTTCTGGAGTTGACTTAGAAAGAAACGGTGTTTCCACATCAATAAATTCTAATTCATCTAAGTAATTGCGAATTGAATGGGTTACTTTTGCACGGAGTTTGAGGTTTTCCAACATCTCAGGACGACGAAGGTCTAAGTAACGGTAACGAAGACGGGTATCATCATTGGCTTCAATTCCGTCCTTGATTTCAAATGGTGTTGTTTTGGCAGTATTGAGAACCGTAATAGCTTCTACCTTGAGTTCTACTGCTCCTGTAGGCAAGTTTGGATTGGCTTGTTCACGAGCTTCTACAAGGCCTGTCACTTCTACAACATATTCACTACGGATGCTTTCAGCTGTAGCCATCACTTCTGCACTAACTGTTTCTGGATTGATCACCAATTGCATGATTCCTTCGCGATCGCGTAGATCGATAAAGATCAAACCACCCAAGTCACGACGACGGCTAACCCATCCTTTCAAGGTAATACGAGTTCCAATGTGTTCTTCACGAACACGTCCAGCATACATTGAACGTTTCATTTCTAATTAATCTCCAAACTAATATTCTTCCTTCTATTTTACCATAAAGACCAGCAGAAAGTGGCCTTTAGCTCAACTTTTTCAGTCAGCAACTTCTTTAGTTATCGTGGCTCTCTTCTTTCTTTTTGGGATCATCATAGAGAGTGGGTGCTAGCACCTTCATTAAAGTCGCAGTCCCAAATCGCAAGACAGCTGCTGCTAGTCCAAAAATAGGGGATAGGTAGCGGAAAAAGAAATCTCCCCTAAGCACATAGGTCATGCCACCCACAATAAAAAAGATCACAATTCCCTGAACGATTGCGTAAAACCAAATTTTTTTCACACTATTCTCCTTTTCACAAACCAGCTGACTTATCCACTGTTTTTTATCACTTATCCACAAAAATGTGGATAACTTTCACCTTTTGCCCCCTCAAAAGAGGAAGCGTCGTCAGCATCAGGACTTGCTTTCATCCATTTACAAGCAAGTTTCCCACAGCCTGTGGATAACTCTCTTGCTTATTTGTGACTTTCTCGTCACTTTCCTCACAAATCAAGGAGCCAGGATTTGATCCTGCCCCCTTTGATCAAGCATTATTTAAATTCGTCTGGTGTCCCTTTATATTGGGCCCAGTCTTTGCTGAAGAAGCGGTCATTTAGATGGTAAGTTGGTGCTTTTTCAGCCTTTGTGACAAAGGGATTGACCGCTTTATCAAAGGCTAGCCAACCATTCCATCCCATATGAATCGTATCTTCCATAAAGTAGGGCTGATCACCATCTTTAGAAAAGTCTGCAATATTGGTGAATCCTTGGCTTTCCAATTGGTAACGAATCTTTTGAACAGCCTGTTCATACTTTTCTTGGCTCAAGCCTGTGTATTTCATCCATTTGGCATTAACTGGAGGAATGACAAAGATAACATTGGTCCGAGATTTAGCAAACTGGTCTAGAACCAACTGCAAGTCATTGTACTCAGGAGATTGAACATAGGATTCGTTTTTTTGGAAACCTTTTAGTTTCTTCAACTTCATTTTTAAACGAGTATTGTAAAAATGATTGCTGATTCCAAGGTCGTTGTTATTGGTTTTGACTTTTGCTTCAGCCGTTGCAATTTCTTCCAATTTCTCATATGAGAATTGATCTGGTAAATCTTGTAGACGTTTTTTGACCTTCTTATCGTAATTCCCGTTTGTACGCGTTGCAAGATTACTAAACAAAGCATCTTCGCGTTGGACAAGGTGGGAAACAAACTGGTTCAAAGACTGATCAAATCTGGAAATTTTCTTTCCTTGAGAAATTTTCGTTACAACACTTTGAAAGGCGACATTTGGATACTGTTGTAACAGACGCTTTGCAGCATACTGGGATGCAGCATCCTGTTGGTGATTGGCAATAAAGCTATTCAACTGATCGCTATTAAAGAATTGTTGAAAAGCATAGGAATCGTATCCCTTTTTGGTAAACCATTGCGGAGAAACTACATAAACAGCTGTATTGTCCTTGAGTTCTGGCAAAATCTGTTGCATCCCAAAATACTGGTTCAAAGAAGCCGCACCACGTTCTCCTAAAAAGTAGGGTCTATAATTGCGGTCATATTTCTCAGCCAAAACTGCTGGATGCACCACATCAAAACGCAACCATTCACTGGAGCCGAAATAAGGGACAAAGCGATGCTGTGGATCAGAAAGTGCTTCTTGTTTCTTTGTACGACTCTTGAATCCTTCTGCATTCAGACTAACCGCAGCTTTTTTCTCTTCAGTATAGTTGTGCTTATGATTGATTGGATAAAAGAATAATAAAGCTGTTACCATGAGGAGCGCGCAAAATACGGGCCCTAAAATCAGCCACAAACGCTTAAGCATTCTGAAGCTCCGTTACACCTTCTACGATCTTGTTAGCAGTATTCCAATCATCGCGTCCAAATTCAGATACAGGAACACGGATGCCAAAGCGATTTTCCAGTTCCACAATCAATTCGACTGTCCCCATACTATCAAGGACACCCGCATCAAAGAGATCCTCATCCATCATGTCTGAGACATCTTCCATAAACAATTCGTCAATAATTTCAATTACTTGAGATTTTACATCCATTTTTCTATTCTCCTTTTATTTCAATTTTGGAAACCATTGTTGATCCAAGAATCCTGAGAAAATCAGGAAGGACAACATCACTGTGTTAAAGGTGATAAAGATCCCTAAAGCTTTGGTCCAACGATTGTCCGGTATAGGATCCAATCCTTTTGCTTTTCTTTCTTTATTGATGGTCTTTTTCTTACGAATCCAAGCATCATTGATGACCAGTCCAAGCCCATGGAAGAGCCCATAAGCGATGTAGTACCAAGTCACCCCGTGCCAGAAGCCCATGACCAACATATTGATAATGTAGGCAACATTTGAGGTGGTAATCCGGCTCTTGAATACTTTATTGCGCATCAATACCATCACGAGACGCATAAAGACAAAATCACGGAACCAGAAAGATAAACTCATATGCCAACGATTCCAGAATTCCTTTAAGTCACGTGATTTAAAGGGACGATCAAAGTTGATGGGACTTTTAATTCCCATCAGATTGGAAGCTGCTAAAGCAAACATCGAATAGCCCGCAAAGTCAAAGAAGAGGTCAAAGCCATAAACATACATGACTCCCAGCGTTCCGATATTGAAGAATCCACCTTGAGACAAAGCATAGGTCTGCACATGTCCTAACAATAAGTGGCCAAAAATATGAGCTAGGATAAATTTATAAAGGAAGCCATACATGATATACTTAACAGCTTGCTCCAACATATCCAATAATTCTTCACGCTCAGGAATAGCGTTATAATCCTCATTAAAACGCTTGAAACGATCAATCGGTCCACTTGAGAAGGTCGGCATAAAGAGCATAAAGCGTAAGAATTCCCAGAGTGTGAATTCTTTCAAGACACCATCTCGCATTTCGATGATCATTCCGACAGCTCGGAAGGTTAAATACGAAATCCCTAAAAATCCAAACAAGGATTGGTGCCCATTCTTGATCGCTGGCTCCACCTTAACAAAGATCAGGGGCAAGACAGACAAGAAGGAATGAAGATAGAAAATCCACTTGTTGTCCGCTTTCTGACGATAGATTTTGTAGGAATACACAATCAAGATTTGCCAGACTACGTAAAAGAGCAGGGCATAAATTTGCTTGAGATTCGAACCTGTCAGCATCAAAATGATAAAGATCAGACTCACCAGTCCTTCATAGACCGGAAATCTCTTTTTGAAAAAGAGGCCCACAAAGATCGGCAAAAAAGCTAGAATGAGGTAGACAAAATAGATCGGTGTTCCATAGTGTTCTAAATGAGGGAGCTGTTTCAAAAACTCGATCATCGGTTATTAACCTCGCTAATCAACCCTTTGATGTCGATTTTCCCGTTTGGTGTTAATGGCAGGCTATCACGATAGAGGAATTTTGAAGGCATCATATAAGACATCATGATGTTTTCTAAATCTTCCTTGATGGCTTTTGTGATATCAATTTCGCGCTCAAATTGTTCTTTGACGCCCTCTTTTAAGATGACATAGGCCAAGAGATTTTGGACCTTGTGATCCTTATTATAACGCGGTACTGCGACTGCTGAGTCAATATACTTCGATTTGTTCAAGTTTTGAGAGACATCCTCTAGCTCGATACGATAACCGTTAAACTTGATTTGGAAGTCCATCCGACCACCATAGAGAAGAAGGCCTTCATCCGTCATGGTTCCGACATCTCCCGTATGGTAGGCTGGAAGACCTTCAAATTCGAAGAAGGCTTCTGCTGTTTTCTCTGGATTATTCATATAACCTTTTGAAACAGCTGGGCCTGATACGATGATCTCACCTTGCTCACCATTCGGCAATTTGTTACCTGCCTCATCAATGATGAAGGTTGGAGAATCTTCTTTGGTGTAACCAATTGGCAGACGTTTCAAAGTAGCTAACATCTCATCTGTTACGGCTACAGCCGAAAGAGCTACAGTTGCTTCCGTTGGGCCGTAGGCATTGATGATGCGTGCATTTGGGAAACGCTCGCGCAATTTCTGAGCAGTCTTGACTGTCAACTCTTCCCCATCAAAGTAGAAATGGGTGATCCCTGGCATTTTTTCAGCATTGAAATCCTCAGACAACATGGCCATATCTGCAAAAGATGGTGTTGAAGTCCAGATCGCAATCGGAAGAGAAAAGATCGTCGCAAAGAGTTGTTTGAAGTCTTGAGTGATAGCTGATGGAAGGGCAAAAAGGGTTCCTCCAAGAGCTAAGGTCGGTGCCCAGTACATGACAGACAAGTCAAAAGAATAGGGCGGTTGCGCCAACATTTGCGGACGCTCTGGCGTTGCAAATTCCTTGTCCGTAATCATCCAGTTGGTAAAACTGAGCAAGTTATCGTGCGAAATTTGCACCCCTTTTGGTTTCCCGGTTGTCCCTGAGGTAAAGATGATGTAGTAGTTATCATCCCCTTTGACCGGATGTTTCAAGTCATAGGCATGCTGAGCCGCATAAGCTTCACGCACTTGCTCCAAGGACATGATTGGAGCAGCTGGGTTTTCCAATGGAAATTCATTGATGGCAATAATCAAGCTTGGCTCTGCTACTTCAACAATGGCAGACACGCGCTCCAAGGCAGAGTGGCTATCAATCGGAATGTAGGCATGGCCAGATTTGGTCAAGGCCACAAAGGTTGCTAACATTTCATATTCTTGACCACCAAAGACCACTACAGGTGACTTTTCAGGAAGTCCCATTTGGTCGATGTGGGCAGCCAAGCTATCTGAATCAGCCTTCAATTGGCCATAGGTATGCTCCTCACCAAGGACATTGTAGACAGGATAGTCTGGTTGTAGTTGCGCATAACGTTCAATTGTCTCGATCATATCAGTAATTGGTTGGTTTGACACGGCTAGGAGTCTCCTTTTCTAAAATTCGTTGTAGATAAAGCCACCCTGACCTTGACCAAGGTAACTAAAGAAATAAAGTAGGGCTAGAAAAATGGCGAAATACAAGACCGTCTGCCCGATAAATTTATAAAGTGTTTTATGTTTCATAAGTTTCACTCTTCATTTTGATTGTTATTCACTATTTTACCATTTTTTATACCAAGTAAGCAATTTTAAACATAGTGAGAATGTCGTAGAAAACGTTATCATTTCAGATCATTCAAGTCGTTTAACGAAAGCATTTTTCTTTAATCAGTTTTCTGGTTGAAATCCTATTCTATTTCACAGTCCCCTGACGAATCAACTCCAGACACTTGTCCAGATCCACATCTCTCTCGAAATGGCTAGGTGTCCAAGGAATCTCTATATCGGGTAGAACACCCTGATCCGTCATCCCTTTGCCTTGATCCAGGCTTAGACAGCGAGAAGTAGGAAACATCAATCGATAATCACCATAATCAACGGTACAACAATTGGAATAGTCTAAAATTCCGAGAGTTGGTCTACCTACCACCGTTACCTTCTTAAATTGCTTCATCATCTGGACAAAATTATCTCCAGAAGAAGCGCAGTAGATGTCTGATAAGACAAAGATCCGTTCGGGATAGTGGCCTCCTCTAACCTCTGGGAAGAATTCCTCGCTTTCTTGCTGATACGGTACATAGCCTTTCCCCCGATGGCGGAGCAATTCCTCTTTCATCTCTTCAAGCAGTTTAACCGTTTCAGGACTAATTTCTTCCTGTTGCATCCAGTCCTCAAAGTCTTTCAAGCGCAGGTCAACATTGCGCTCCGTATAGAGAATTTCCATGCCATCATCATCCCAGTCAAGCGAATCATAACCCTGATCCTTCTCTAAACCTAGGTGTAATAGAGGGAAATATAAAGAATCTGTCCCTCCGCCGTTCTGTCGAACATCAACGAGAAGGAACTTGACCTCCGTCATCATCGGTAAGCACTCTTGATATACCCGGCTAATAGCTCCCTCATCCATAAAGTTATCCAGACGAAGGTAAAGGATCTCATCGTCTAATCGTTTCCAAAAAATCTGATCTTGGATCGGCTCTTGACTGGGCACTACTTCAATGGTCTTTTCTACCCCTTTCCGGAGAAGAGTGACCCTTCTTGACTGAGAGACCAAATCTGCCCATTCTCGGTAATGTCTTTCGGGGGTCTTACTGATAAAATAGTCCTTATGAAGAGACGCTACCTGCTCCAAATCACTTCCATCCAGACTTAGGATCTGGTCCCCTGCTTGGAGACCCGTATCTGCATTCGCCTTTTCAACATAAAGTTGATGGCCCGTTACGCGTAAGAGAAAGCCTTTTTGACCAGCTTTTTTATTCTGAAAGGAGATATGGCCAATAATCCCAAAACTGGCTAGGTAGGACCTGACTTGATAAAGAAAGGCATCATCCGACATATCATCTGTCATTTTTTCTCGAAAGCGATCGGGGTCGCATCCTTTTCGATCCTTGATGGTAGATGAATCATGGCTCATAATCGAGATGATATCTTCAAAAATAGCAGTCTTTTTCATAAAGGATTCCTTCAATTTTTTAGAAATAGTATACCACTTTTTCTTAAAAAGTTCTTAAAATCCTAAAAAACTATCCTAAAGTAGGATAGTAGTTATAAATTCTTTCTTTTCTTCGCTTTCTTTGTCAGAGCAACATCACAATTTTCAATCTTGTTAATCAATAGATTAGCAAGGGCAAAATCATCGATGTTCGATTTCATATTCACCTCATAGTTCAAGGTCAGTTGTTCTCCAGCTTGGGCCGTTGTGACAGAAATAAAGTCAACTTCTGAACAACTTTGGTCTAACAACTGACTGATTTGTTCTGCAACAGCATCTTGTTTTAAGACGGTAATAGTCAAATGACGGCGCCGTTGATGATCTGCCTTACTCTGTTTGTTCTCCAATACAAGCCAAACCCCTAGTAAAGAGAGGGTTGATAAAATGGCCAATAAAAGATAGCCCGATCCTGCTGCTAGTCCTATAATCATGGCTAGAAAAATCGCAATCAACTCTCTCGAACCACTCGTAGCTGACCGGAAACGAATCAAACTAAAGGTCCCTGCCACTGCAATCGAGGTTCCCAAACTTCCATTGACCAAAAAGATCACTAAGGTCATCATACAAGGAAGCAAGGTCAAACTAATGACAAACTCTCGAGTGTACAGTGTCCGGTATTTATAGGTCCAAGATAGGGCCATTCCTAGAAAGAGGCTGATCAAAAGGGCCAGCAGTAAGCGCACCGGATCCACCGTTGCTGTGGCATTATTAAAAATAGAATCAAATAGATTAGACATAGGCAGCACCTACCGTTTCTTCCACTGGTCTTGGGGCATAATCCAATCCTTGTGATTTATGATAAGCACAGCTATATTTTGAAAATTTCTGCTTGACCAAACCATACTTCTCTAAAATATCCTTTAACCATTGAGGTTCTTGTCCGGGAGCCTTAATTTCCATGATCACGAAGTCATCCTCTAACAAAGGTTCTCCTTTCTTCCCATGAAAAAGACTAACAGCTTGATCACGAAAGACTAAGTTTTGATCGATTGTCACGCGAATTTTCTGATAAGGATAACCCTGAATGGATTTCTTTTCTTTGAGAGACAAGCGATCATAGTAAATGAACATCCGTGGTTCCAACCGATGACCATAGCGTTTGCGCAATCTCTGAATCTCTTGCACTAAGTCTGGATCTTGTATCTGATGATCTACTGTCCCATCTGTCATCAAGTTGATAATGGCTTGTGAAGTAGCGACTAGACGGAATTTATGGCCAATTCCTTCTTCATCTTTTGACTTCACCTCTAGAAATACCGGACTGTCTGCTTGAGGTGTTTCTATATAAGTCCGCATACGTATTTTTTCACGGCGGTGTTGTTTCGCAAGAGCATCTTGAATAACCTCAAAATTTTCCGTATCAAAATAAATGTTTGAAATAGTTGAAGTTGGATAATCATCTTCTACGACGTATTTTTTTAAGTCTTTGATCAAGTCTTTTACGTCATCTTTTGCGACGATATATTTTGTTTCGATTCGTTTAAAACTTGTCTCAATTGTTTTTTTCATGTTTCTACTCCTTTAAGGGGGGATATTGCTTCTAATCTTCAGTAAGTATGGATACGACTTACGTGTTTTCTAGTTTAATGGGACTTTCTTAACTGGTCATTAAGCCAAACTTAAAGAAAACTAAAGTTAAGATTCCTTTCAGAAAAACTTTAGGAAACTTTCAGCTAGCAACTTTAGACTAGGAGCATATCAATTGAACGAGAGGAAAAGCTCATGAAATCAAACAAATGGAAATTTTTATTAACGGGGGCCGCAACCCTCACCTTACTGACAGCTTGCACCCAGGCATCATCACAATCAGCTACAAAAAGCAATACTGCTCAAACAACCGCTACTTCTACTTCAAAAAATAAAACAAACAATTCCAACTATTTTACAGATAAGGACAAGGACACCTCATATGATGAAAGTACAGCCTCTACTGTTAAACTGTCTGGATCTTCTGCAAGTGTATCAGGTGACGGCGTAGCTGTTTCTGGATCCACCGTGACCATCTCGAAGGCCGGAACTTATGTCATCTCTGGTGAATCTGATGGGGTTCAAATCAAAGTCGAAGCAGGTGACTCAGATGATGTTCATATCGTCTTAAAAGGTGTTACTATGTCCAACACCAACGCACCAATTTCTGCTACGAAAGCGGGGCATGTCTACCTGACTCTAGCAAATGGCACGACCAATACCTTGTCTGATTCAAGTTCAAACAGTGATGAAGATGCCGATGCGGTCATCTTCTCTAAAGGCGACCTCACCATCAATGGTTCGGGTACGCTCAACATCGATGCCAAGAAGAACAACGGGATAAAGGCCAATGACACTCTCCACATCACGGGTGGAACCTATAAAATCACAGCTGTAGGAGATGCCCTCAATGTCAATGACGAACTCAATATCACTGGCACGACCATGACCATTGACGCAGATGAAGATGCGGTCAAGGTGGATAATGATGAAGATACTTCGGTCGGAACCATGTACCTTTCAGATAACAAAATGACCATCACAGCAGGAGACGATGGCATCCATGCTTCTGGTGATCTGATCATCGATAGCGGAACCTATCAGGTAACCGAGTCTGTCGAAGGTCTCGAAGGAAAATCGATCACCATTAACGGTGGAGATATCACCATCTATGCAACCGATGACGGGGTCAATGCGGCTAATGCTAATGCCAACCAAGATGAAATTTTCTTCACCATGAATGGTGGAACTCTCAACGTTGAAGTTGGCCAAGGGGATACCGATCCAATCGACTCAAACGGTAATGTCACTGTGACTGGAGGAACCATCAATTTAACAGGGCAATCCGGCTTTGACTTTGATGGTACTGCTACCTATACCGGTGGAGATATCTATATCAATGGTGAAAAACAAACAGAAATTGTCAATTCCATGCCTGGAGGCGGTGGTGCTCCCGGCGGTGGCGGACCTCAAGGTGGTGGACCTGGAGGCGGACATCCATAACAACAAATAAAGGCAGGATTTCTTCCTGACCTTTTTTTGTTCCTCTTTTTATGATAGAATAGAAAATCAATCAACTTGTTGAAAGGAATATGATGAAAAAACAGACACTACCTCTTTTGTTCACACTCTTGCTGTCTCTTCTTTTTCTATCAGCCTGTGTGCCGGACCTTAAGATCAATTTTAAACAAGTGCCTACTACTACCAGCTCAAAAAAGAAAACCACTAAAAAAAGTAGCTCGAGTCGTTCAACTAGCTCAACTAGCACAGGTAATTCCTCTAGCTCTCCCTCAACTACTACGGAGACCACTTCTGACATCATCACAACCGAAGGGCTCCCTAGAAATGCCCAAGAAGCACCCAAGGATAAAATTTATGCAACAGGGAACTTAAAAGTAGCCTACTCTAGAAATGACGACAATATTTTTGTACAAACGCCGGATTATGAAGGGTATACCACTGCTCTTGTCCAAAAAATCCTTGGAAATCCAGAAAAACAAATAACAGACCCTGCTTATATTAGCGAATCTTTTCAAAATATTGAACTAGAAAATATTAAAAATCTCTACCGTAAGGGGAAAATTACAGAAGAACAAGCTCATGCCTTTTTATTGGGAGCTGTTGATCTGAAACAAGCTTCTAAATTCGGAGTAGATTACACCATTTACACCTATAAAAACAACACCATCCAACTGGTCTTTGAAAACGACCAACTCCTCTATATTACGCCAAATCCTGATGTTGTCTTCTTTAAATAATGAATATTCTCGCTTAAACAAGCGAGAATTTTTGTTTCACATGAAACAAAAAACTCTCAACTCCAAATGAGTTGAGAGTTCTTGACGATTAGTCCTCTTCATATTTTTTTGGATTGTAAAACCACATCCCTAGTCCCGCAAATAGAGCAATGGTCATCAAAAGAAAGACCACTTGATTTCCAATTTCTCCTGTCATCGAAATCGTTTGACGAAGACCAGAGACGGTATAGCTCATTGGCAAGAATGGATGAATGGCTTGGAAAAATCCATTTGTCAAAGCAAGAGGATAAGTTCCTGCACTAGAAGCCAATTGCAAGAGCAAGAGGATCAACGAGAGGAAAGCACCGACCTTTCTTTGCCATGTTGTTAAAGCGGTCACGATAGACATGAAGGCTAGACTACCGATCACACAAAGGAAGAGGGTAGCCATCTCATGATTGGCAGATAAACCAATCAAGTGAACAGCACCATAGACCAAGATTCCTGCAACCACCGCAATGGTTCCATTGACCTCAAAGCGAGATTTAAACCATGCCCAACGACTTTCAGGATGACGACCGGATGGCAATTTTGCAAAGATCATATTGGTTGACAAGGCACAAACAAAGAGTGCTACAGAGATCATATAAGGAGCCATTCCGACCCCATTTACAGGGACATTATCTTGATCTGTTTTAGAAGTCGTAACAGGATTGGCTAAGGTTTTTGCGTTTTCTTTTTCAGTTGTAGCCACATTCAATTGTCCCTTAGCATCGTTTAATCCTTGACTCAAGGTTTGGCTTCCTGTTGCTAATTCACCTAAACCGTTTGTCAATGTTTGGCCACCCGTTGCTAATTTGCTGGATCCTTCTGAGATTTGATTTGCTCCGTCAGCTAGTTTATCAGCCCCATTCACCAATTGACTTGATTTTTCTGTCAACTGATTGACACCAGTGACAAGTTTGTTGACACCACCTGCCAATTCTGGAGTTTTGCTGTTCAATTGTCCTACACCGTCAGCTAATTTTCCAGCACCGGCAACCAATTCACCCGACTTACCTGTTAATTGGGTCGCTCCTGAAGCCAGTTGATTCATACCTGATGTCAAGGCAGGCATCTTCCCATTTAACTCACCTAGACCAGAAGCTAATTGATTGCTTCCTGCAAGTAATTCTGATGATTTACTATCTAGTTGACCAACACCTGCTGCTAACTGACTAGCCCCATTTGTTAAAGTACTGCTATTGGTCTGAAGTTGTGTTGCTCCATTAGCGATTTTATCAACACCAGCTGTATAAGCGCTGATCCCTTGACTGATGGTTTGACTAGCTGGCAACAATTGTCCACTAACTGCGGATTGGATCTTAGACAAGCCACTTGACAAGTCTGTCAAGGTAGAAGAAGCTGTCGGTAAAACTTGATTGGCTGCCGTTTGCAGTTGTGTCAAGCTATTTCCTGTATTCAAACTACCTTGGATCGTTTGAATCGTTGTCAAGATTCCTTGAGCCGCCGTTTCATTCGAGCTTGGGCTCGATGAGATCGCCGCATTGATCTCCGCTTGTTGGTCAGCTGTCATTGCTTGATAGGCTGCTGTCCCTTGCACACTTGCAAGGGCATTTGCACGATCCGTTTGGGCTGAAGCAAGGATTGATTGAGCTGAATTCGCAATACTCGTCAATCCAGACGAAAGTTGACTGGTATCTACTGTAGCATTTTGAATCGCTGCATTTAATTGGTTTAAACCAGCTGCCAATTGATCAATCTGAGCAGATTGACTTGTAGAAGCTTGTAGCTGGCTTGATAATGTTTGAATACCTGATTCTAATTGTGAAACCCCATTTCGAAGGGTAGCAGATTGACTACTTAATTGACCCGCTCCTTCTGATAAAGTAGCGACTCCATTTGTATAGGTTGCTAAACCATTTGAAAAGTTAGATAGGCCTGAATTCAATTGACGCACGCCATTGGTATAATTCCCAAGACCATCATTGAGGGTCCCCATACCACTGGTTAATTGACCAACTCCTGAAGCCAACTGAGGGGTTTGACTCGCCATTTGATTGAGACCATTTCCTAATCGATCTACTCCGGTAGCGTAAGCCATCAAGCCTGTATTAAAAGTACCAAACCCATTATTTAATTGATTGACGCCAGATACCAAGTTTGGAAGTTGACCAGCCATTTGATTGAGACCATTTCCTAATTGACCAACACCATCTGTATAAGCCGCTAGACCTGTACGAAGAGTAGTTGCACCATCTGAAAATGCTAAGCTTGAACGAGCCAATGTATTCAAATTAGTAGATAGTGTTTGACCACCATCTTCCAATTTACTTGCACCATCTGCTAATTTAGCACTTCCATCTGCCGCTGTCCCCATACCAGATTTAAGCGATCCCATTTTGGAAAATAAAGCTGTTGTATACGTATTGGTCACTTTTTCGGCCACTGACTGCTTCATTTTTGTCATCGCAGTGTCACTCATTTTTCCTGCGATAAAACTATGACCACTGGACGTTTGGTAATCAATGGTCATCTGTTCCGGATGATTGGTTAAGATGGAGCTAGCTTTTTTTGAAAGATCCTCAGGCAGGGTTACAATCATATAATAATCGCCATTTTTAAGACCATCTTTCGCAGCTTTCTCATCTACAAAATGAAAATCAAGTGAGTCATTGTCCTTCAAATTGGACACCATGTCTTTTCCGATTTCCATCTTTTGTCCATTATATGTAGCAGATTGATCCTTATTGACAACCGCTACAGGAAGATCCGAAACTTGGCCATATGGATCCCACATGGAAGATAGAAAAATAATATTATAAAGAGCTGGAATCAAAGCAACCCCAATCATGACAATGATAAATGTTGGCTTTTTAAGAATAGCCTTCCATTCTTTCATCATATTTTTTGTCTCCTTTTTATACACATTGTCTAAATTTCTGATATAATAGATTATACAGTTTCTAGAAATTTTCACAAGTAGGAAATCTTTATTTTTAGACACTGTGTATAATTTTGTGCAAAAAGGATGAACAGATGACTGAGAGCAATAAACGATTAAAAACAAAACGAAATATCGAGGAGGCGATGGTTCGACTACTAGAAAAGGAATCATTCGACCAAATCACAACGGTTGAGTTAGCACAAGAATCCGGCATTAGTCGCTCTAGCTTTTATACCCACTATCGAGACAAGTACGATATGATCGAGCGCTACCAACAAGCACTCTTTCACAAGCTTGAATATATCTTTGACAAACACCAAGACGACAAGCGCCAAGCGATTACAGAAGTGTTCGAATTCCTAACCAAGGAGCCACTCTTTGCAGTTCTTCTGACAGAGAATGGAACCAAAGAGATCCAAACCTTCTTACGACATAAATTACAGATTCTTCTGGTTGATAGTTTGCAAGAGCGCTATAGTCATAAATCATTAACAGATATTGAAAGAGTCTACAGTTCTGTCTATCTGACCAATGCCTTCTTCGGAGTCTGTCAGATGTGGGTTTCGCGCGGAAAAAAAGAAAGTCCTCAACAAATGGCTGAATTTTTAATGAAAATGTTACGGTAACAGTCTCTCCTGATCGATCTAGATCAGGAGTTTTTTTATTAGCAGGTTTAGGTTTTAAGAAAACAAAAAGGGGAGCAAAGCCAGAAATCAACCCTTTAAGACAAAACAAAAAGCCCACTGTAGTAGGCTTTCTGCAAAGTATATCTTAAAATTAAAGCATTTTGTTGTAGAATTCAACGACAAGTGCTTCGTTGATTTCTGGGTTGATTTCATCGCGTTCTGGAAGGCGAGTCAATGAACCTTCCAATTTGTCAGCATCGAATGATACGAATGCTGGACGTCCAACTGTAGCTTCAACAGCTTCAAGGATAGCTGGAACCTTAGCTGATTTTTCGCGAACTGAGATCACTTGACCTGGAGTTACGCGGTATGAAGGGATATCAACGCGTTTTCCGTCAACAAGGATGTGACCGTGGTTAACGAATTGACGAGCTTGACGACGAGTAGTCGCAAGTCCAAGACGGTAAACAACGTTATCCAAACGACGTTCCAAAAGAAGCATGAAGTTGAAACCGACAGTTCCTTCTTTAACTTTAGTAGCTTGTACGAACAAGTTACGGAATTGTTTTTCACCAAGTCCGTAAGAGAAACGAAGTTTTTGTTTTTCAGCTAATTGCAAACCGTATTCTGACAATTTTGAACGGTTGTTTGGTCCGTGTTGACCTGGTACGTAGTTACGACGTGCCAATTCTTTACCTGTACCTGTAAGTGACAAGCCAAGACGGCGAGATTGTTTCCAAGATGGTCCTGTATAACGTGACATTTGAAATGTCCTCCTATAAAAATAATTTTTGTAGGAAATAACGTTTTAGACAAACCTGATTCGTTCAGAAAGCCTTCGCCCAAACAGCAAAGGTTACTTTTCTAGCTGACTTCCTGTTGACGAGCTTCATTTTGTCCTGCTGTCATTTCGCACAAACTCTATTCTATCACGGAATAGAAACTTTGTAAAGTCCTTCAAAACAATTTCAATGAAATTCAGACAATAATTCTATGATTCGTTTTTTATATTGCAATTGTTGCCAGTCTCTATCCGTTGCTGGATCCCATTTTAAAGGAAGATCTGCAATAATTTCACCGGGATTATGATTCAAGATATAGATCCGGTCACTCAATGTCAAAGCTTCTTCGATACTATGAGTGATCACTAGAGTGGTGAGACCAAGACGTTCCTTGCTTTCTAGATACCAGTGATAAAGATCCTGCCTTGTCAATTCATCTAAGGCACTAAAAGCTTCATCTAATAGGAAGACAGAATGACCCAATAGATAAGTCCTTAATAGCGCCACCCGTTGCCGCATCCCCCCACTCAGCGCATTAGGATAAAGGTTGGCGATACTTCCCAATTTAAATTCATCTAACAATTTTAGAGCTGTAGATGTTGCCTCTTCCTTAGGAATCTTTTTTAATTGAAGGGGAAGAATAATATTTCCCAATACTGTCTTATGTTCTAACAAAAGATCCTTTTGTAGCATATAGCTGACTTTTCCAAAGGAGATCGGGGCATCATCTACTTCTATAGCGCCCTTTTGTAAGGGAAGGATCCCAGCAATTAAATTAAACAAGGTTGATTTCCCTACCCCACTTGGACCTAGAATAGAGACGATTTCTCCTTTTTGCACTTCTAGTGATACATTGTTTAAAACTGCTTTATCTCCAAAAGAGAAACTTACATCTTTTACGGTTAAAATATCAGTCACCTACCAATTCATTTGTGAAACCTTTGTCTTCTAAGTCATTTGAAACCAATCCTTGCTCTTTTGCCCAAGCATAAAAAGCATTCCAACGTTTGGAGTCAAACTGTCCCCATTTATCCTTGTCTGAAGCATATTGACTGGAAAGATATTTTTGAGAAGCTAGTACAAAATCACGCTGGTTAGCCAAAGCAGGGGCCTGTTTAATCAAGATATCTGCTGCTTCTTCTGGATGCTCTATAGCATATTGGTAGCCTTTTTTCACCGCTTGAATGAATTTTTTTGCTTCCTCTTTATGAGATTTCAAATAGTCATTGTTAGCAATAATAACAGGCGAATAGTAGTCAAATGCAGGAACAAAATCTTTCATATAGAAGAAATTGGTTTTCATTCCCTTTTGCTCAGCCAAAATTCCATCCCAACCGTGATAAATCCAAGCAACATCAAAGACCTTATTTTCAATCGGAGTAATGGAATTTGAATCACTATTTGGAACCAATTTTACTTGATTAAAATCAGCCCCTTCTTTTTTCATCATCGATTTGATCATTTCCAACTCAATCGGATCATTCCAGGTACCATACTTCTTACCAACCAAATCTTTTGGACTTGTGATCGCTGCATCTTTTCTTGAAATAATCCCTGACGTATTGTGTTCGACAATAGCTGCAATAGCGGTAATACCCGCACCTTTATCCAATTTCTTGGCCATAGAATCTTGGAAATAAATACCAAATGGAGCTTTCCCATTGATAATCAAATCAGAACTACTGTCTTCCGGAGGAAGTTTTATATCTACATCCAGTCCTGCATCTTTAAAGTACCCTTTTTCCTTTGCTACATAGAGACCCGTGTGATTGGTATTCGGGGTCCAATCTAGAATAAAATCAATCTTTTTCAAACCACTTGACGATTGCTTGACAGAATTTTGACAAGCACTCAAGAAAACAAATCCCAATATTATTGAGAAAAATAAACCTATTGACTTTTTCATTAGCTATACCTCTTTTACATTTTTGTCAATTTAATTTTTACACCATTTACAAGTTTGTCAATCCTTTTTCCATTTTAGAATGGTTCGTTCTAATTGGTCAACGAGAAACATACCGAGTAAACTAATAGCAGAAATCAATACAATGATCGCAAACATCGTATCATACTGAAATAACTTCTTCGATTGGATCATATAGACCCCCAATCCATCAAAACCTCCTAACCATTCTGAAACTACCGTACTGATAAAAGCATAGGAAACGCTCACACGTAAACCTGCGAAAAAATAAGGAAGCGCTGCAGGAATTTTATAATGGACTAAAGTCTGAAAGCGATTGGCTTGCATAATCTGAAACAATCTCAGAATATCTTGATCGCAATGCCGAAAACCATCTAACAGACTGACTACGATGGGAAATACAACCGTAATAATGATCAAAACCAGTTTTGGAAGCATACCATAACCAAACCAAAGAACCAGGATAGGGGCCAAGGCAATCGTCGGAATGGTTTGAATAACAACCATAAAAGGATAGACCAGATCATTCACCCATTGAAAACTATCCATGAGAATCGCAAAGCCAGCAGCAAGAAGAACCCCTATAACAAGTCCGATCAAGGCCACTTGAAGGGTAGACAAACTGTGATGAATCAGGAGAGCTCGATCTCGTACAAAGGCATTCCCAATTTCAAGTGGCGTTGGTAATACAAATTTGGGGAGGATATTTAACAATCCTGCTAACTGCCATAAGACAAGAAGGCTGCTAAAACCTGCAAATCCTATCAACTGTTTTGAATATCTTTTTACAAGAGACATCGTAACCTCCTTTCTCACAAATAAAAAACGCCTCCAAAATAGGAGACGGATTGCACAAGGTCACTCATAACGAAAAATACATTTCATTTGTTTCCTACGCTGGCATTACCCAGATCAGGTGCGGTCGAAGCTTACACTTCCTCTCAGACTGTACACAGACTCCCATATGTATTTATTATAATAACTGATTTAGACGATAAAAGCAAGAAATTAATCCAAATAACGAATTAAATTTTTCTCTGTTAAAATATCTGAATAGGTGTAAGACTCCACGTATGTATTGGCCGGTTCACCTGGTAAGCTATTGTCGTTCGTATACTCGATAATAAATAAAGAAGGATAGACCTCAATCAAGCGTCCAAATTTATTTTTTTGACGTTTCCGTCCATTTTCAAGCGTCATTTCAACCACTTGTCCTTCATGGGCCTTGATTTCTTCTTTAATTTTTTTCATTTTTGCAACATCTGTAAATGCATCACTCATCTTATTGATCCTCTCTCTTTGAAATGCTTGAGAATTTATTGTATTCCTTTTGGAATATTAATTCGACTGTCCCACGCGCACCTGAACGGTTTTTCTCTATAATCACTTCAACCGTATTATTGGGCATTCCATCTTCTTCCTCTTCACCAGCTCGATCATAATAATCATCACGGTACAAGAAAGCAACAATATCCGCATCCTGCTCAATCGATCCAGATTCACGAATATCAGAAAGAACAGGACGTTTGTCTTGGCGCTGTTCCACACCACGTGATAGCTGACTCAAAGCAATAACGGGAACTTTTAGTTCCTTAGCCAAAATCTTTAACTGACGAGAAATTTCTGAAACTTCCTGTTGACGGTTTTCTCTTCCAGTCCCTGTAATCAGCTGCAGGTAGTCAATCAGAATAAGACCGAGATTCCCTGTTTCCTGCGCTAATTTTCTTGCTCTCGAACGAATCTCAGTGATCCGAATTCCCGGAGTATCATCGATGTAAATACTCGCATTGGCCAAATTTCCTTGAGCAATGGCATATTTCCGCCACTCTTCATCCGTCAATTGACCTGTACGAATCGAATGGGATTCAATCAAACCTTCAGCTGCTAACATCCGGTCAACCAAACTTTCAGCGCCCATTTCTAATGAGAAAATAGCCACTGTCTTATCCAACTTTGTCCCGATATTTTGAGCAATATTTAGAGCAAAGGCTGTTTTCCCTACTGCAGGACGAGCCGCTAAAATAATCAACTCTTCCTCATGTAGCCCTGTCGTCATATGGTCCAAATCGCGATAGCCTGTCGCAATACCCGTAATATCAGAGGTTTGAAGCGAGCGGGCTTCCAAGCTACCAAAATTTATATTCAAGATGTCTCGAATATTTTTAAATCCACTACGATTTGCGTTTTCACTAACATCAATCAGAGCTTTTTCAGCACCCGCAATGATTTCATCTGAAGGACTTGCACCATCATAAGCTTGATTAATACTTTCCGTTAATCGAGAGATCAATCGACGTAAGACAGCTTTTTCGGCAACAATTTTCGCGTAATACTCCGCGTTAGCTGAAGTTGGTACCGAATTAATGACTTCTACCAAATAGGAGAGACCACCAATATTTTGGAGATCCCCCTGACTATCTAAAATATTTCGAACAGTCGTCGCATCAATCGCATCCCCGCGGTCAGCTAGATCGATCATGGCTTTAAAAATCAAACGGTGCGAGTACTTAAAGAAATCGCCAGGCTCGATATATTCACGAACAAAGACCAATTTCCCCTCATCAATAAAGATGGCTCCCAACACTGATTGCTCCGCTTGGATATCCTGAGGTTGTGTTCGTAATTCCTCTATCTCAGCCATAAAAAAACCTTTCTATCGATCGTGTTTACCCTTCGTTTACACGAATATTAATCACACCTGTAACATCTTGATAAATTTTTACAGGGACGTCAATCAAACCTGTTGAACGAATTGGAGAGGAAACTTGGATATGACGTTTATCAATTTTAATGCCAAATTGTTTCTCAAGCTCTTCTGCAATCTTTTTATTGGTAATAGAGCCGAAAGTACGGCCATCTGGCCCAATTTTTTCCGTGAATTGAACAACAGTTGCTTCTTCTTCTAATTTTGCTTTAATCTTTTGCGCTTCTGCTAACAATTCAGCATGCGCTTTTTCTTCTGACTTTTGCTTTCCACGAAGTTCACCGATTGCTTGGGCATTGGCTTCTTTCGCAAGATTTTTCTTGATCAAAAAGTTTTGTGCATAACCAGTAGGCACTTCTTTAATTTCGCCTTTTTTACCTTTACCTTTTACATCCGCTAAGAAAATAACTTTCATTCTACATTCTCCTTTTCATATAGTTACTTCGTTTTCAATCGTCTCAATCAGTTGTTGACGAATACTCATCAAATCTTGACCCTCAATTTGAGAAGCTGCCGAATTGAAATGACCTCCTCCGCCAAGCTGTTCCATGATACGCTGTACATTGACTTTGCTTCGACTTCGTGCAGAAATAGAGACAGTCCCACTTTGATTACAAGCAATGACAAAGGTTGCTTCCACCTCAGACATGGCTAGCATACTATCAGCTGCTTTACTAATAGTTACTGAATCATAGGCTTTAGTCGTATTGGCACAAGCTACGATGATATGTGGCAAAATCTTTTCACCAGTCAAGATCAGTTCGTTCACTTCACGATACTCATCAAACTGAATCGCAGAGATCTCCTGGATGGCTACACTATCACTACCTCTTGAGCGAAGGTAACTCGCCACATCAAAGGTCCGACTTGTAACACGTGCGGAGAAGTTCTTAGTATCCAGCATGATCCCAGCCATCAAGACACTAGCTTGAATCTTCGTCAACCGATTTTTCTTCGACTTCTGGAACTGAATCAGTTCACTAACCAATTCGCTCGCGCTACTTGCTCCACTTTCAATATAGGTGATCAGAACATTTTCAGGGAAATCATCATCCCGACGGTGATGGTCAATGACAATAATCTGTTGAAATTTCTGATAAAATTCTTTAGAAAGGGTCAAAGCTGTCTTAGAATGGTCAACCATAATTAACAAAGAGCGATCCGTCACCATTTGCATGGCTTCCTCTAGGGGAAGGATTTTCGTTACCTGCTCTTCTTCTAGTTTCGCAATTGCTCTTGAAATATCACTAGCCATTGCATGCGGGTCATAGACCACATAAGAGGAAGCCAAAATATTGCTAGAGAAAAACTGCATTCCCACAGACGCTCCTAAAGCGTCCATATCCAAGTTTCTATGCCCAACAATGAAAACTTGATCAACGGATTTAACCTTATCCGAAATAGCTGTCATCATAGCGCGTGTGCGAGTCCGAGTCCGCTTCACAGCCGAAGCTGTTCCCCCACCAAAGAAAATAGGGTTTTTCTGTTCATCATTTTCTTTGACAACCGCTTGATCCCCACCACGAACTTCCGCAAGGTTTAGGTTCAAGAGAGCCACTTTACCAATCTCATCATGCTCCCCGTCACCATACGAGAATCCCATACTTAAGGTAATAGGTAGCTCACGATTTTTAGCTTCCTCACGGAATTGATCGATGACAGAAAATTTTGATTCCATCAACTGTTCTAAGACCGTGTAGTCTGTAAACAAATAGAAACGATCCATCCCCACACGTCTGTAAAACATATGGTAATGAGCTGTAAACTCTTCTACAAAGTTGGCAATAAAACTATTGATATTGCTAATATCAGAGTCTGAAATGACATCTTCTAGATCATCATAGTTATCAACAGAAATAATACCGATAACGGGACGAGTTGTCACCAATCCCACAGTTGCTTCATACTCACTTGAAACATCAAAAAAGTAAACAACACTAGACGTCTGATCAAAGTAAACAGAATATTTCTTATCGGCTACAGTGACATAATGACCTTTATCCTCAAACAGAGTATTGAGTAACTTTTTCAAGGATTCAACATCAAAGTCCCCATCATCTGTTGAAAAAATCAATTCAGCATAAGGGTTGAACCACTCTACTTCATTTGACTCTTCATTAATTTTGATAACTCCAACAGGCATTTTATCAAGGAGGGATGCTAATCCGCTTTCTGCCTGATGGTTCACATATTGTATTTGTTCTAATTCATCTAACTCTGAAATTTGTAACTGGTATTCAAATAAAGCAATCAATCCAGCTAAGACTAAAAAAATTGCAATGAGAGTTACATAGCCTTTGCCAAAGATTCTTAAAAAAATTGCTAAAATTGCAAATGAAATAAAACCAATTAATACATAATGGATGAACGATAAACGAAATTTTTTCATCATAAACCTCTTCTCGGAATTATACCATAAATAGAGGTAAAAAGCGAGGTTTCTCTCTATATTACAGAGAAGATCGACCAGTAAAAAGCTCTTTATCCGCTTCACTACTTTGTAAACATCATTTACAACAGTGTAAATAGCAACAACAGATTTCAATCTATAAAATTGAGGCTGAAACATCATCTCAGCCCCATTTTATTAGTGGTTTGCTCTGTTTTTGGAGATGCTCCGCGATTTACCTTCCAAGTAAACCATTAAAATAGAGATATCCGCTGGATTGACACCTGAGATACGACTTGCTTGACCAATCGTTTCTGGATTAATTAATTTAAATTTTTGACGCGCTTCGGTTGCAATAGAGTCAATATCATCCCAGTCAATATTCGCAGGAATTCGTTTTTCTTCCATACGCTTCATTTTTTCGACTTGGTCCATTGCTTTTGAAATATAGCCTTCATATTTAATTTCAGTTTCAATCAATTCAATGATTTTATCATCCAGTTCTTCAGCTGCAGGACCGATAAATTCTACCACATCTTGGTAAGAGACTTCTGGTCGTCTCAAGAATTCTTTAGCAGTGACAGCATCTGTCAATGGTTTAAAGCCCATTGCAGCAACCTTCTCATTGGTTTCCTTTACAGGCTTTAACTTAATGCTATCCAAACGCTTCATCTCGTTTTCAAACTGATACTTCTTAGTTTCGAAACGTTGCCAACGTTCATCATCTACCAATCCAATTGCTCGTCCCATTTCTGTCAAGCGCATATCGGCATTATCATGACGCAAAATCAAACGGTATTCTGCACGGCTTGTTAACAAACGATACGGTTCGATCGTTCCCTTTGTTACCAAATCATCGATCATGACCCCAATATAACCATCACTGCGTTTCAAAATGAGTTCCGGTTTTCCTTGGATTTTTAGAGCCGCATTGATCCCTGCAATAATTCCTTGACCAGCGGCCTCCTCGTAGCCAGATGTTCCATTGGTTTGACCAGCTGTAAAGAGACCTGAAATTTTCTTGGTTTCCAAAGTTGCGCGCAATTGATGAGGCAAAACCATATCATACTCAATTGCATAACCCGTTCGCATCATTTCTGCCTTCTCAAGACCCTTAATAGAATGGACGAGATCCCGTTGAACATCCTCTGGTAAACTCGTTGATAGCCCTTGAACATAGACTTCTTCTGTATTTCGTCCCTCAGGTTCTAAAAATAGTTGATGGCGCTCTTTGTCAGCAAAACGGACAATTTTATCCTCAATGGACGGACAATAGCGAGGACCTACTCCCTTTACAACCCCTGTAAACATAGGTGCCCGGTGTAAATTATTCTGGATAATTTCATGACTATGCCCATTCGTGTAAGTCAACCAACAAGGAACCTGATCCTTTACATAATCTTCATCACGCGATGTATAAGAAAAATGATTTGGATCTTCATCTCCAGGTTGAATTTCCGTTTCGTCATAGTTAATTGACGATGCCTTTACACGAGGTGGCGTCCCTGTTTTGAAACGTCCAATTTCTAATCCAAGCTGTTTGAGATTGTCGGCCAAATTGATAGAAGCTAGACTATGATTAGGTCCTGATGAATACTTGAGATCTCCAATGATAATTTCTCCGCGTAAAGCTGTCCCAGTAGTGACAATAACAGCCTTCGCCCCATACTCTTGGTGAGTCGCAGTCCTTACACCAACAACCTTACCATTCTCCACCAAAATCTCATCAATCATAGTTTGGCGAAGAGTTAAATTTTCTTGGTTTTCAACTGTTTTCCGCATTTCTTTTGAGTAAAGTTCTTTGTCTGCTTGAGCCCGAAGTGCACGAACCGCAGGACCTTTACCAGTATTGAGCATTTTCATTTGGATGTAGGTCTTGTCGATATTCTTCGCCATTTCTCCACCGAGGGCATCGACTTCACGCACGACAATCCCCTTAGCAGAACCACCAATAGAGGGATTACAAGGCATAAAAGCCAGCATTTCAATGTTAATAGTCGCAAGTAAGACCTTACAACCCATACGGCTAGCAGCTAGGGAGGCTTCTACTCCCGCATGCCCCGCACCGATTACAATGATATCGTATTCTTCAATAAAATTATAAGTCATTTTTTCTCCTATTTCTCAAGATGGATGTGTCGTAATTTTCCATCCCATTCTGGTAAGGCTGATTTTAAAAAGGCTGGTTTCAGGTCAACAGTATGTAAATCATCGAAAGCAATCCAACGGCAAGGTAATTGCTTTGTATCTTCCTGCATGACCAAAGGTGCATCTTCTAGCAAGTCCACCAAATAATGAAATTCAATGTTATGGTAGTGGATTCCAGCTTGTTCAAAGTGATTTTCAACCACGAAAGCTAACGGACCTGCTGTAGATGTGACACCAAGTTCCTCTTTGACTTCCCGAACCACCGCATCTTCTGTAGTTTCATTGACTTGAATAGCACCTCCGATTGTATAACAGCCGTCCTCATCTTCTATGACGAACAAGCGGTTATCTTTTACAATCAAAGCAGTCGCTCTCACACCAAAAACAGTAGAACCTATTTTCGTCCGAAAATCCTGTTGCTTCATTTTACTTCCTTTCGAAATCACACAAAAATAGTCAAAACTCTGAGAAGTGCAGGACAAAAAAGCCTGCAACATCCATGAGCTTTGACCATCATTTCTATTGCTTTTATTATTGTAGCAAATTGAGAAAATTTGTCAATCTAAATGTACTGACAAACTTTTCCATCCCGATAAGCATTGTCAATCAAGCCACCGCCTAGACACTCTTCACCGTCGTAAAAGACAACAGCTTGTCCTGGTGTAATGGCTCGTTGAGGTTCTGCGAAAATCACTTCTGCCTTGTCACCTTTAACGTGTACAGTCACCTTGGAGTCAGGCTGACGATAGCGGAACTTAGCTGTACACTCTAATGTAAACTCTTCTGGCATATCTCGTGTAAAGTGAACTTGACTAGCCTGTAAACTTGTTGACATCAATGCTTCATGATAGAAGCCTTGACCGACATAAAGAATATTTTGACTAAGGTCTTTACCAACTACAAACCATGGAGCATTGTCTCCACCTTGTTGGCCTCCAATTCCAAGCCCACCCCGTTGACCGATTGTGTAATACATCAAACCTGCATGTTCACCCATATCTCGTCCATCAATGGTCATCATTCGACCTGGTTGGGCAGGAAGGTAGTTCCCTAGAAACTCTTTGAAATTCTTTTCTCCGATAAAGCAAATTCCAGTTGAGTCTTTCTTTTTAGCTGTTGCCAATCCAGCTTCTTCAGCTAGACGACGAACCTCTGGCTTTTCCAAATGTCCCAATGGGAACATGGTTTTTTGAAGTTGTTCTTGTGACAGTTGGCTTAAGAAATAAGTTTGATCCTTCCCGTTGTCAACGCCACGTAACATATGGACAATGCCATCCTCATCACGCGACACGCGCGCATAGTGCCCTGTGGCTACATAATCTGCACCGAGTGTCATAGCATAATCTAGAAAGGCCTTAAATTTGATTTCCTTATTACACATGACATCCGGATTTGGTGTTCGACCAGCTCGGTATTCAGCAAGGAAATATTCAAAGACACGATCCCAGTATTCTTTCTCAAAGTTGACAGAATAGTAAGGAATGCCAATTTGGTCTGCAACCGCTGCTACATCTTTATAATCTTCTGTAGCTGTACAGACGCCATTTTCGTCTGTGTCGTCCCAGTTTTTCATGAAGATGCCGATGACATCGTAACCCTGTTGCTTTAATAATAAAGCTGTTACAGATGAATCCACACCACCACTCATACCAACGACAACACGTGTTTTCGAGTTATCACTCATAGGTTTCTCCCATCTTTTCGTTTCTCACGATTGAAGGTCGTGGTTTGCTTCAACGATTGAAGGTCGTTTTGAGCAGTTACCATTTTAACACGCTTTATATTAGAAAACAAGCATCTTACTATTCTTTTTGTTGATCAGGATTGATGGGTTTACAGGCCTGTCAATATAAAAAGAGTCCTATTCAAGAACTCTTTTCATACGAATTTAATACCAGCCATTTGCCAACCAGAAATTTTTAGCTGCTGACCATGATCCATAACGGTTGACAACATATTGATTAGCCACTTTTTCTTGGTTTGCAGTTGATAAATCACCATTCAAATAAGTGATAGTTAATTGGTAACGGCCATAATATTGGCCATTTTGTGCTGTATAGCTACCACTTGACTCTTTTTGGGCAATCCATTCCTTAGCAGCCGCATCTTCCGCACTCAAGCCATCTGAAGCAGAGACAGTAGTTGTTGCTTGTGTAGTATCAGTTTTACTAGCAGGAGCTTGCTCCGTAGTTTTCTGCGTTGTATTTGCATCTTCAATCTCAAGAACTTGACCAACTGAGATGAGATTTACGTTACTAATCTTATTTTTCTTAGCAATTGCATCAACCGTTGTGTTCTTCTCTTTAGCAATAGCTGATAAAGTATCACCTGATTTTACAGTATAAGAATCTGCATTCGCTACAATTGGAAGGAAAAGTCCTGCAAGTAAACTAAGTCCAATAATTCGTTTCATCATTTGTTTTTTATTCATTATTATGTACTCCTTTATTGGTAT
The DNA here is from genome assembly GCF_041431945.1 of Streptococcus sp. 27098_8_66. Lineage (NCBI taxonomy): Bacteria > Bacillati > Bacillota > Bacilli > Lactobacillales > Streptococcaceae > Streptococcus > Streptococcus sp. 27098_8_66. Next base: position 85,078 of record NZ_JAPVYS010000005.1, read on the forward strand.
ACCTCTATACTACACAAGAAATATTTCATATTTATTGAAATAATGTGTCAAATATTTCAGTCAGATGTTAGAAATACTAAAAATCCAGGATAATATAAATGCTTTAAGCCCCCTTTAAGATTTCTCAGATATTTCGGGAAAAATAGAAGAAATCGTCAGCCATATCTGATATAATGAAGTAAAGTGATCACAAAGGAGCAGAGCATGAACTCTTTAAAATTCCAATCAGTTTTTGATATTATTGGACCTGTGATGATCGGCCCATCCAGTAGTCACACTGCAGGTGCTGTTCGAATTGGTAAAATTGTTTCTTCTATCTTTGGAGAGGAGCCAAAAGAAGTTGAGTTCCAATTATTTAATTCCTTCGCCAAAACCTATCGTGGTCATGGGACAGATTTAGCCTTAGTAGCGGGCATCTTAGGCATGGACACAGATGATCCTAGAATCCCAGATAGTCTAAAAATTGCACATGAACGAGGCATTCGGATTGTTTGGTCTATTCAAAAAGAGAGCAATGCTCCTCACCCAAACACAACGACTATTACTGTTAAAAATGATCATAAAACGATTTCTGTCACTGGAATCTCAATTGGTGGTGGGAACATACAGGTTACTGAATTAAATGGCTTTGCCATCTCGCTAAATATGAATACTCCAACCATTATCATTGTTCACCAAGACGTCCCTGGAATGATCGCTCATGTGACAGAAGCTCTTTCTCGCTATGATATTAATATTGCACAAATGAATGTAACACGGGAAAAAGCTGGAGAAAAAGCGATTATGATTATAGAAGTTGACTCCAGGAGTTGTGAAGCAGCGATCGAAGATATCCGTAAAATTCCTCATCTTCATAATGTCAACTTTTTCAAATAAGGAGTTCATATGTTTTATTCAATTGTAGACCTCGTAGAACAAGCAAGCACGCAATACGAAGGAAACGTCGCAGAGTTAATGATTGCAACTGAATTTGAACTAACTGGTCGTGAACGAGAAGAAGTCCTACGATTAATGACCCGTAATTTAGAAGTGATGATTGATTCTGTAAAGTTAGGATTAAATGAAAACCACTCTCGTAGTGGGTTAACCGGTGGGGATGCCGCAAAATTAGATCGCTATATCAAATCAGGAAAAACGTTATCTGACTTGACCGTCCTAACCGCAGCGAAGAATGCTATTGCTGTCAACGAACACAATGCTAAAATGGGATTGGTCTGTGCAACACCCACTGCAGGATCTGCTGGTTGCCTTCCCGCAGTTCTCACTGCAGCAACCCAAAAATTAGGGTTAAACCGTCAGCAACAATTAGATTTTCTACTGACAGCTGGAGCTTTTGGTTTAGTGATCGCAAATAATGCTTCTATTTCAGGTGCAGAAGGTGGTTGTCAAGCAGAAGTCGGTTCTGCTTCAGCTATGAGTGCGGCTGCATTGACACTAGCTGCCGGGGGAACTCCTTATCAAGCGAGTCAGGCAGTCTGTTTTGTCATCAAAAACATGCTTGGCCTCATTTGTGATCCAGTAGCAGGACTCGTGGAAGTTCCATGTGTCAAACGAAACGCAATGGGAGCCAGCTATGCCTTCATTGCTGCTGATATGGCCTTAGCAGGCATTGAATCAAAAATACCTGTTGATGAAGTGATTGACGCCATGTACCAAGTTGGTTCTAGTCTTCCGACTGCCTTTAGAGAAACAGCTGAAGGAGGATTGGCAGCAACACCAACCGGACGTAGATTACAAAAAGAGATATTTGGAGAATAACATGCAAGCCTTGTTTTTTGATTTAGATGGAACATTAGTTGACAGTTCCAAGGGAATTACAGAGAGCTTTCAACATACATTCGATACTTTGAAGGTTCCTCAACCAGATCTCAAAACCATCCGTAGTTTTATGGGACCACCTTTGATTTCTAGTTTTGAAGCTACCCTTCCTGAAACTTTGGTAGATCAAGCAGTAACTATCTATCGCCAGTATTATCATGAAAAAGGTCAATACAAATCAACTCTGTTTCCTCAGATAGTAGAAGCTTTGAAAGCATTACAAGACGAAAACATTCCTCTTTATGTAACCACTTCAAAACATGAACCAGTTGCTTTACAGATGTGTCAAGATTTAGGTATCGCTAAATACTTTAAAGGAATTTATGGATCAAATTCAGATCGTATCCACAAAGCCGATGTCATTCGATACGCCTTGTCAATCAATGACCTTCCAAAAGAAGAGACAGTGATTATTGGAGACACAAAATTTGACCTCATTGGAGGTCAAACAGTGGGCATAAAAACCATGGCAGTCACTTGGGGATTTGGAGATCTTGAAGAGCTACTTCTTTACTCACCAGATTTTATTTGTCACTCTCCACTTGATATTCTTGAGACATTAAAAAAATAGGTTTACAAATTGTAAACCTATTTTTTAATAACCCCAAGCTGATAAACCTTGTGAGCTATATGCATTGTATGCAGCCTGGATTTGATCATCAACTGTCGCAGTTGAACCCCAACCTGGCATTGTTTGGAACAAACCACTAGCACCAGAAGCATTTGTTGCATTTACTTGACCATTTGATTCACGGGCAATGATTGCTTCCCAAGTAGAAGCAGGTACGCCAGTCATTTCAGCCATACGAGCAGCTGCATAAGATCCTTGTTCTCCAGCAGTATTCCCATTTGATAGAACAATTCCACCATTTGTTGATTGTGCAGAAGTCACTGCAGCATTTGCTGCATAAGTTGTTTGTTTTTGAGCAGTTTGTGCTGTTGCAGTTGCTGTAGGTGCACTTTCAGCAGGTTTTGCTTGCTCTTGTGGAGTAACTTTATCAATCATAGATTTTGAACGCTCACCTAACTCAATAATTTGTCCTGCATAGATCAAATCTTCATTGGTCAGATTGTTAGATGCAATAATATTTTCTACTGAAGTGTTATTTTCTAGTGCAACTTTTGATAGAGTATCTCCAGACTTCACTTCGTAAGTTTCAGCATTCACTATAGCAATACCAGAAATGAAAAGTGATGCTGCTGAAAGTAGGGAAGTGACTGTCCATTGGAACTTTTTACTGTTCATGAATTCTATTCTCCTTTCGAACATAATTCTATCATACACACAAAATGTTACAGTTTATTGTAGAATATATTACAAATGTTACAAGAATATGTGAATTTAATGTAAAAAGCGCTTTGTATAGCGCTTTTTCCTTATTTTTGAACCAATACAACTAGCTCTATCCATTTTTTAGATAAAAAACTATCAACATGAGACACAGAATAACGAGCAATGCCAGGCTATCTTTTACTCCCCACTGCAGAGTCCGATAGCGTGTTCGTCCCTCACCACCTTTGTACCCTCTCGCTTCCATCGCAATTGCTAATGCATCTGCGCGTTTAAAACTTGAGGCAAACAAAGGAATGAGAATCGGAATGAAGGAACGAATTCTTTTTAATAGATTTCCTTCACCAAAATCAACACCACGCGCCCTTTGCGCATTCATGATTCGATTCGTATCATCTACTAAGGTTGGAATAAAGCGCAAACTCATAGATAGCATTAAGCCAATCTCATGAGCCGGAACCTTAATAATTTTTAGTGGGGTAAGGATCTTTTCAACAGCATCTGCTAAACTCAATGGTGTCGTCGTCACGGTTAAAATCGTCGAATAAAAAATGATTAAAATAAATCTACAAAATATGATGGCGGCTTGCATCAATCCTTGGTCGGTTAATTTAAAAAACCACCATTGATACAAAATAGTTCCTTGAGAGGTCGCAAATAATTGAAAAATGGTTGTAAAAGCAATGATAAAAATCATTGATTTTAAACCTTTAATATAAAAACTAACCGAAATCCTCGTTAGATACATTAAAACAAAAATAAAAGCAAAGAGAAGAACATTTGTCTGGATATTATTTGCCCAAAACAGAAGAAATATGAATAAAAACATTGAGAGCAACTTCCCACGAGGATCTAGTTGGTGGATAATGGAGTTTCCAGGAATATACCTTCCTAAAATCATATTATTCATGAAGTAACAGCTCCTTTAGTTCCTCAATTTTGATTGGTAGTCTGTCCAGAGGAAGTCCTCTTCGTTTCAATTGAAGAGCAAAATTCGTAATTTGTGGGACTCCTAATTGAAGTTTTTGTAAATACTCAACCTGTTGAAACACTTCCCTTGGGGATCCGTTCAGGACAAGTTTTCCCGCTTCTAAAGCAAATACGGTATCAGCAAAATTTGCTACATCATCCATCGTATGAGTTACCAGAACTAGAGTCATCCCATTTTTATGTAATGTCTCAAACAGCGCCATCAATTCCTTTCTTCCAGCAGGATCTAGCCCTGCTGTTGGCTCGTCCAATACTAAAATCTCTGGTTCGATAGCTAAAATACCCGCGATCGCAACCCGTCTCATCTGTCCACCAGATAATTCAAATGGACTTTTATCATAGATAGACTCATCTAAACCAACGATCGCTAATTTTTCTTTGGCTATTTCCTCCGCTTTGTCCTTAGGTACCCCAAAATTTTGTGGTCCAAAGGCTACATCAGCTAGAACGGTTTCTGCAAACAGCTGACTTTCTGGAAATTGAAAAACCAAACCAACCTTTTTTCTCAGGTACTTCATTTCTTTTGGCTCAGAATGATTATCTAAAACAAAATCTTCAAATTGAATCGTTCCTTTAGTCGGACGCAGTAAACCATTTAGTAATTGCAACAAAGTAGACTTGCCACTACCAGTATGCCCGATAATGGCTGTATAAGATCCATCTTTTATTTCCAAACTAATATCAGAAAGCGCCTGCCCTTCAAAAGGACTTCCCTCTTGATAAGTATAATAGACATTCTTTAAAGAGATTCCCATAGTTGGTCTAATAACTCACTTTCTGTTAGATAGTCCTGCTTTAGCGGAAAATGCGAGCTGAGAGATTCTTGGACCTGCTTACTAAAAGGCTTATCTAATCCAATATCATTCAGATCATTTCTTGAAAACAATTCCCGCGGCGTCATAGAAGACTCTAGTTTTCCCTTTTGAAACACGAGTGTTCGATCACTTAAGGCAATTTCGGTTAAATCATGAGTAATGGAGATAATTGTTAATTGAAATTTTTTTTGAAGTTCTTTCATTACCGCCATTAGATCCTCTCTACCTTCTGGATCTAACATACTAGTTGCTTCATCAAGGATAATAATAGTTGGTCTCAAGGCGATAATACCTGCTATGGCCACCCGTTGCTTTTGACCACCTGACAAACGAGATGGTTCGCGATCTTTAAACTCCAGCATACCAACTTGCTCAATAGCCTTCTCCACACGTTGAAGCATTTCTTCCCGTGGAATTCCTTGATTTTCTAAACCAAAGGCAACATCATCTTCTACTGTCGCACCAACAAATTGGTTGTCAGGGTTCTGAAATACAATCCCAATTTTACTACGGATTTCCCATATGGTTTCACGAGTCAGTTGTTTTCCATCAACGTAAATCTCACCAGACTCAGCTTCCAAAAGGCCATCAATCAGGCGTACAACTGTAGATTTCCCACTACCATTGTGTCCAACAATCGAAAGCCACTCTCCTTGTTTCACGTGAAACGAAACCGTGTCAATTTGATACTCTTCTACTGTTTTATCGTATCGAAAGGATACATTTTTTAGCTCAATCATCTGTTTCATTTATTTAAATGTGTCTTTAAAGAGATAGCTACTTCCCTTAAAGTAGTCGTAACCAGAATAAATTGTGAAAATCAATGCAATATAAAGCAACACTTGCCCTGGAAGTGTCCAATGGCAAAGCAAAAAGATAATGGCAAACATTTGGCTAAAGGTTTTAATTTTTCCAGGCATGGCTGCAGCAAGAACTGTACCACCTGTCTCAACAAGTAGAAGACGCAAACCAGTGACAGCTAACTCACGACAAATGATAACGGCTGCAATCCAAGCAGGAACCATTTTTAATTCAATCATCATGATAAAAGCTGACATGACCAATAATTTATCTGCCATTGGATCGGCAAATTTACCAAAATTACTAACTACATTCCATTTTCGTGCAAGAAAGCCATCTAAATAATCTGTAATACTAGCAATTGCAAAAATAACTGCCGCTACAATATGTCCTAAGTAAGAATGACTTAAACTTAAAATAGCAATAAAAATAGGAATCATCACAACCCGAATTAATGTCAATGCATTAGGAATATTTTCTTTTTTCATACTTCCTCCAAAAAATAAACTATCTTTACATCTATTTTACAGATGCTGTAAATTCATAAAAATATACGATATAAATCACAAAGCCAAGGATGGCAAAACTAACTAGTAAATAATACAGGATTGGTAACCAGCTCGCTTTCTGTCTTAATTTTCTTGAATGAAGCTCCTCGTCATCTACAAGTATTTCTTCATCAAATAACAATTCTTTTCCTTCACGAAAAGCTGTCAATAGGATGGACTCATCTAAACCCAAAGCCCATGCTAACTTTTTAAGATAGATCTGAGCGTAAAAGGGACTCGGTAATAGATCAAACTCATCGTTTTCCAACGCTTCTATATAAGGAATTTCAATGGCTGTCTTATTTGACACATCCTGTAAACTTAAGTGTAAATTTACTCTTGACAGTCTTAACACTTGACCAATCGTTCTCTTCTTCATGTTTTCCCTTCTTGATACATTGTTTACTACTTTTGAAAAATCATATAGTCAACCATCTCAGCCTGGTCGATGAACTGATGCCCTAATTTGATGATATCCTGTAAACTAATACCTTGTAAAATCTTTGGAAGATCATAAGAAGTGCTACCGTCTGAAAAATATTCAAACTGAGTGGCACTATACTCAAGCGAATTTAAACCTTGTAAGAAATCACCAAACATTTCGCTTTTAATCGTATCCAAATGTTCCTGATTCACATCTGGATCCTTCTCGAATTGTTTGATCGCGGACCTAAATTGATGAGATAAGGACACCGGTTCTTGAGTATCCATTGTCAAAATAACGAAATGAAATAATTCTTCAACCTCGACTTCAAGTGTCAATGAGTTGTCAATTTTCCCAGCTTCGTATAAACTTTGAAACCGTTGCGAAGTCCAACCAAACATCATCGAAAATAGTAATTTCAACATCAATTTATAACGAAATATTTCCTCTTCCTTAATGATATCATTTCCTCGAATTCCAATTGCCAACTTAGGAGTAGCAACTTCCATTCTACAAGATTGATTCAATCTTACTTCATTTTTTTCTACAGGAAAACGTTCTAACTCCACAGATGGATGAGGAGGAACTAGATCATGTTTTTTTACTACTTGCAATAATTCATCAACATCAAAGTTTCCAATCACTAATAAGTGCATTTGAGAGGGATGATAGAATAGATCAAAGTTTTCACGGAGATTATCTATTGTAATGTAAGAAATAGACTCCCTAGTCCCAGCAATATCATCTGCTAACGGCGTTCCCGGATATAAATTTTCTAACGCACCAAAAAATAATCGATAGTCTGGACTATCTTGGTACATTCCAATTTCTTGTTGAATGATTTCTCTTTCCTTAGATACAGATTTTTCTGTAAAGGAAACCTTTGAAACCATCTCCAATAGCAATTGAATATTTTCAGGGACTTTTGAAGTTGTTGAAAAAAGATAACTTGTCTTTGCAAAGCTTGTAAAGGCATTACTTTCCGATCCTAAATGAACGAATTTTTTTAAATAATCTTGACCATTTTCATCTTCAAATACTTTGTGTTCTAGGAAATGAGCAATTCCTGCAGGATATTGCCTTTCATCACCATTCACTAGAATTCGTGTATCCACTGAGCCAAACTTAGTTGTGATTATTCCATATGTTTCATAATAATCTTCTTTGGGAATTAAATGAATAGTCAACCCATTTGACAAGCGTGTAAAGTAAACTTGCTCACCAACTGATTCATAATATTTTTCTTTAATTTTCAATCTTTACACTACTTTCCTTCCATAAAATAAACAGACTGTAAATTAATTGTTTTTGCTACTTCAATAATTTCTTCTCTACTAACCTTATCGATGGACTCTAACCACTCTTCTAAAGAAAGGACTTTCTTTCCTAGGATCGTTTTCAGATATTTCCTTTCAATCAAGGTATTTTGCCGATCCTGTGCTAATAAGGTCGTATTCACCAACATTTCTTTTGTCAATTGAAGCTCTGACTCTGTAAACTTGCCTCGTTTTAAATCATTCAACTGTCGCATAATCAAGGTCATTACTTTCGTACGAGATTCCTTATCAATACCTGCAAAAACTCTCATGAAGCCTGTAAAAATATCAAAATGGCTTGAGATAGTATAAGCAAGGCCTTCTTTCTCACGTATTATTTGAAAAAGTCTCGAATGCGAGAAAGCTCCCAGCATCCCATTTAATACTACTAGAGGGATATGGAGAGATTCTCCATACTGGATAGAAAAATGATAACCTAATTCTAAAATAGATTGTTGGTTTTGTTTTTGCTCTAACTTTTCTCTTACAACATTTGTAAAAGGTTGTCGATAGGTGACAGACAAATTGTTATCACGTGGCTTGAATTCAAACTGGTTCACTCGATCCACAATAGCGACCTCATTAAAGTCACCTATGAAAAAGAAGTCAATATTATCTAATTGGAGCATCTGATGAAACTGTTCAAGAGAATTTTGAGCTGTTTCTTGTCTCACTAAATCAACTTTCCCCAATCTTGACATCCCGATTGTTTCGTCTTCAAAAAATAGTTGATTCAATTGCCCATGTGCATAATAATAAGGCTCTTCAATTTCTGACTCCAAATCGGAAATCGTATTTTTCTTTTCAACGTCAAATGTATCACTGTCAAAGTGATCTTCTACTACCAAAGGTGAAAAGAAGATAGTTTCTATAATGTCCAAAACCTCATCAGTAAGAACATTTTTCTTGCTCAAAAAGTCATCGCGCACAAAGGAAATATTCAAATCAACATAATGAACACGACCCCTCTTAGAGACTGAGGTTGACAATTCTACCCCGTATAGACTCGCTAATTTTTCACGGAATAATTGTGAAGTTGGATATTTTTGATTTGCAGTTTCCATCATACAGGCTACTAAAACACGCGCAGCCACGGTATTTTCATCTAATGGCGATGAAAAACGGACCTTAATTTTATTGGTTTTAAATTTTTTTGATTGAAGAAAGTGAAGATTCACGCCCTTTACTAATTCCATTTTCATCCTCGTTCTACTCAATAGTAACTTTCATTATAACACGAAATCACACTAAAATCCTAATTCAAACTGTGAAAAAGCTCCTCAAATCACTCAACATTCTCTACCCTAGAAAAACTAAAAATATGGTATAATAACACGCAAAGAGGTGAACTATGAATTACAAATTATTTGATGACTTTATTACATTACAAGCAATCTTAAAAGAACTCGGTATTATACAGAGTGGTGGTGCAATCAAAGCCTTTCTTCAAGAAAAAGAAGTCTTTGTTAATGGTGAATTAGAACAACGGAGAGGCCGTAAACTTCGTGTCAATGATCAAATTGACATTCCTGAACTGAACATGACTATCACCATTCTTGAACCTTCTCAAGAAGAAATAGAAGAGCATCTTAAAGAAAAGGAAGAAAAGGAACGTGTTGCTAAACTTGTCAAGCAACTCAATCAACAACAAAATAAACTACCGACAAAGACTAACAAAAAAGAAAAAGCAATTCGCTTTCCTGGTATCTCGTAATGTGGTTAAAACAGTTATCCATTCAACATTTTCGTAATTATCAAGAACTTGAAGTCGAGTTTCATCCTGGATTAAATATTTTCCTAGGTCAAAATGCTCAAGGAAAGACCAATATTCTCGAATCAATTTATTTTCTAGCTTTAACCAGAAGTCATCGAACACGAAATGATAGAGATCTCATCTATTTTGAATCCACCGATTTTAAAGTTTCTGGTCAATTACAAAGAGAAACTGGTCCCCTTCCATTAGAAATTTCCTTGACACCAAAAGGTCGGATAACTAAGGTAAATCATTTGAAACAAGCCAAATTATCGAACTATATTGGCCATATGAATGTTGTCCTTTTTGCACCCGAAGATTTGCAACTGATCAAAGGATCACCTGCAGGCCGTCGAAAGTTTATTGACATTGAATTAGGTCAGATGAAACCTCTCTATTTATCCGACTTATCTCAATACAACCATGTACTGAAACAAAGAAATAGTTATCTAAAAAATTCGGAAAAAATTGATGCTACATTTTTGGAGGTCTTAGATTCACAACTAGCTAGTTTTGGAAGTCGCGTCATCCATCATCGGCTTGAGTTTATTAAAAAATTAGAAGCTAAAGCAAAAGAAAAACACACTGGACTTTCTGACAACAAAGAAGACCTATCAATTCAATATCAGTCAACTGTTTTTTCTGAAGAAGGAAATGATATAGAAGAGCAGTTTCTCTCTATGTTGGGAAAAAACCGTCAGAAGGATATTTTTAGGAAAACAACAAGCATTGGACCACACAGGGATGATTTAGCATTTTTTATCAATAATATGAATGCTACCTTTGGTAGTCAAGGCCAGCATCGAAGTGTTGTTCTCTCTCTAAAATTAGCAGAAATTGAATTGATGGAAGAAATCACAAGAGAAAAGCCTATTTTATTACTTGACGATGTCATGAGCGAACTTGACAATTATCGTCAACTTCAACTACTTGAAACCATCTCTAATAATATTCAAACATTTATTACAACGACCACTCTCGATCATTTAAAAGAACTGCCTGAAGAGTTGAAAATTTTCACTGTTCAAGCCGGTCATATCAAAACAGCATCTTGACAGTATTGTCAAGATGCTGTTGTTTTTATTTACAAATGTGTAAATTTATTGTGCCGAGTAGTTAGGAGCCTCGTTTGTAATTTGCACATCATGAGGATGGCTTTCTTTCAATCCGGCACCACTCATTTCGACAAATTGTGCATGATCATGTAAATCTTGAATAGTTGCTGCACCGACATAACCCATACCTGAACGAATACCACCGATCATTTGGAAGACCATATCTGCTACAGAACCTTTATAAGCAACGCGTCCTTCAATTCCTTCAGGGACCAATTTATTGGCTTCATTGACAGATCCTTGGAAGTAACGGTCGCTAGAACCTTTCTTCATTGCTGCAATAGATCCCATACCACGGTATGTTTTAAATTTACGACCTTGGAAGATTTCTGTTTCACCTGGTGCTTCATCTGTACCTGCAAGCATTGAGCCAAGCATAACCGCATTTCCACCAGCTGCAAGTGCTTTGACAATATCTCCTGAATACTTGATACCACCATCAGCAATGATCGTTTTTCCATATTCACGAGCTACAGCGGCTGCATCATAAATAGCAGTCACTTGAGGAACACCAACCCCTGCAACAACACGAGTTGTACAGATTGATCCAGGACCAATTCCAACCTTAACTACATCTACCCCTGCATCAAATAATGCACGAGCACCTTCAGCGGTTGCAATATTTCCTGCAATCAAGGTACGATCTGGGAAGTGAGCACGAATTTCTGCGATCTTACGAAGAACACCCGCAGAATGTCCATGAGCAGTATCGATGACAATTGCGTCTGCACCAGCTTCAAAAAGAGCTTCTGCACGTTCAAAAGTATCTGAAGTAACCCCTACGGCACCAGCTACAAGCAAACGACCAAATTCATCCTTAGCCGCATTTGGGAACTCAATAACTTTTTCAATATCTTTGATTGTAATCAAGCCAGAAAGACGACCATTTTCATCTACCAATGGTAATTTTTCAATACGGTGCTCTTGTAGAATGCGTTCAGCTGTTTCCAAATCAGTTCCAACCGGTGCAGTCACCAAATTTTCACTTGTCATATGATTTGAAATGGGTTGATTGTAATCAGAAATAAAACGCAAATCCCGGTTTGTAAGGATACCAACTAATTTACGATTTTCAAGTGTTTCAACAACAGGAACACCACTGATTCGGTATCGTCCCATCAACTCATCTGCTTCTGCAATTGTATGAGACGGAGTCAAATAGAACGGATCAATGATAACCCCATTTTCAGAGCGTTTTACTTTGCGTACTTCATCTGCCTGTTGCTCAATTGACATGTTTTTATGGATCACACCAAGTCCACCAGCACGTGCCATAGCAATTGCCATTTGACTTTCAGTCACTGTATCCATAGCAGCAGTAATGATTGGGATGTTCAAGCGTAAATTACTTGCTAATTGTGTACTTAAATCTGCATCATTAGGCAATACGTGACTTTCTGCTGGAATCAAAAGCACGTCATCGAATGTAAACCCTTTTTTTAAAAACTTTGTGTCCCAATTAGACATTAGCTGGATCCTCTTTTCTTTTTATTTGAGCAAGGCTCGAATTTTTATTGTTAATATCATACCATTCTATGGCAATTTGTCAATCATTTATTGGTAAATTATCAATGAACAGTAAGAAATGTTCGCTTTTAATGAAGTCGTTTTATTTTTTAAAATAGGTAATTCCCATCGCAGATTTTACTTCATCCAGTGTTTGAGCTGCTACATTTCGAGCGCGCTCACTTCCTTTTTCAAGAATAGAGTAGACCTCACCCATATCCTTTGCAAACTCAAGTCGTCTTTCACGAATTGGTCTTAATTCACGATCTAAAATTTCTAAAAGATATCGTTTGGTCTTTACATCACCAAGTCCACCACGTTGATAATGTTCTTTCATTTCTGCAATTTCAGCTACATCTTCTGGACGGCCAAATACATCCAGGTAATGAAATACCATATTGCCTTCGATTTTTCCTGGATCCTCTACTTTAATATGATCAGGATCAGTATACATACTCATCACTTTTTTCTTTAAAGTATCTGCATCATCAGCTAGGTAAATGCCATTATTCAACGATTTAGACATTTTAGCATTTCCGTCTAAACCAGGTAAGCGCCCTGCTGCTTCGTTTTCAGGATAAATCCCTTCCGGTTCCACCAAAGTATCTGTGTTGTAAGCATGATTAAAGGAACGAACAATCTCACGAGTTTGCTCAATCATTGGCTTTTGATCATTTCCTACTGGAACAAAATTTGCTTTAAAAGCTGTGATATCGGCTGCTTGTGAAATAGGGTATACCAAAAATCCTGTTGGAATACTCTCACCAAAACCTTTTTGAGAAATCTCAGTTTTTACAGTTGGGTTTCTTTCAAGTCGCGCCAAAGATACTAGATTCATGTAATACATGGTCAATTCCGCTAATTCAGGAATCTGACTTTGAATGAAAATCGTAACTCTTTCAGGATCTAGTCCAGCTGCCAGATAATCCAAAGCAACATTACCAATAGATTCTACAATCGTTTTTGGATCTTTTGCATGGTCTGTCAAAGCTTGCTGGTCTGCTAGGAAAACAAACATATTATACTCGTCTTTATTTTGCAACAAGACGCGATTTTTTAAAGAACCAACATAGTGGCCGATATGGAGTTTTCCTGTCGGTCTATCTCCTGTCAGAATGATGGGTTTTGTCATACTCTTCTCCTTAATCGTTATCCCTATCATTATAGCACTTTCTAGTTGAAAATGTTAGTCTATCCTCTATGTTTGTAAGGAATTAACACTTTACTAAACTGTCAATTTCGTTTACATCATTGTAAAAACAAATTGACAGTAAAAAAGTTGAATTTTCCCCTATTTTCTAGTAAAATGAAGACATTATAGAAAGAGGAGAAAATCATTGCTTACAGTATCAGACGTCTCACTACGTTTTAGTGATCGAAAATTGTTTGACGATGTCAATATCAACTTTACAGAAGGAAATACATACGGTCTCATCGGTGCCAACGGTGCTGGAAAGTCAACCTTTTTAAAAATTTTAGCTGGAGATATTGAACCAACAACTGGTCATATTTCTCTTGGTCCTGATGAACGTTTGTCTGTTTTGCGTCAAAATCACTTTGACTACGAAGACGAGCGGGTCATCGATGTTGTCATTATGGGAAATGAAAAACTCTACAACATTATGAAAGAGAAAGATGCTATCTACATGAAAGAAGATTTCTCTGATGAAGATGGTGTCCGTGCAGCTGAACTTGAAGGTGAATTTGCCGAACTTGGTGGATGGGAAGCAGAAAGTGAAGCATCTCAATTGCTTCAAAATCTAAATATTTCAGAAGACCTTCATTACCAAACTATGAGCGAGTTAGCCAACGGAGATAAAGTAAAAGTTCTCCTAGCTAAAGCCCTTTTTGGTAAACCAGATGTCCTTCTTTTGGACGAGCCGACCAATGGATTGGATATCCAATCTATTACCTGGTTAGAAGATTTTCTGATTGATTTTGAAAATACAGTTATCGTTGTATCCCATGACCGCCACTTTTTGAATAAAGTCTGCACTCATATGGCGGATCTCGACTTTGGAAAAATCAAACTTTACGTCGGAAACTATGATTTCTGGAAAGAATCTTCTGAACTTGCAGCAAAATTACAAGCAGATAGAAATGCAAAAGCTGAAGAAAAAATTAAACAATTACAAGAGTTTGTCGCACGTTTCTCAGCCAACGCTTCAAAATCAAAACAAGCAACTTCGCGTAAAAAAATGCTTGACAAGATTGAACTTGAAGAAATTGTTCCATCTAGTCGGAAGTACCCATTTATCAACTTTAAGGCAGAACGAGAAATTGGTAACGATCTCTTAACAGTTGAAAATCTTTCTGTCAAGATTGATGGAGAAACCATCCTTGACAATATCAGCTTTATCTTACGTCCTGGTGACAAAACCGCCCTTATCGGACAGAACGATATTCAAACGACCGCTTTGATCCGTGCATTGATGGATGATATTGAATATGAAGGAACCGTCAAGTGGGGAGTTACAACTAGTCGATCTTATCTACCAAAAGACAACAGCAGAGATTTTGCAGGTGGTGAAAGTATTCTTGATTGGCTTCGTCAATTTGCAAATAAAGAAGAAGATGACAATACTTTCCTTCGTGGTTTCTTAGGACGTATGCTCTTTTCGGGTGACGAAGTTAACAAGTCTGTCAATGTCTTGTCAGGGGGAGAAAAAGTTCGTGTCATGTTGTCTAAATTGATGCTCCTCAAGTCAAACGTTCTTGTACTGGATGATCCAACCAATCACTTGGATTTGGAGTCTATTTCAAGTTTGAATGATGGATTGAAGAATTTTAAAGAATCGATTATCTTTGCCAGCCATGACCACGAATTCATTCAAACACTCGCCAACCATATTATCGTTCTTTCAAAAAACGGCGTAATCGATCGTATTGATGAAACCTATGATGAGTTTCTTGAAAATGAAGAAGTTCAAGCAAAAGTGAAAGAACTTTGGAGTCAATCATAAAAATAAAGAGCCCTGAAATAATGATTTCAGGCTCTTTCAGTAGAAATATATGAATAAAACAAAGATAAAAACATCCCTTTTTATAGTATCTTCTTTCCTGATTCCAGCTATCATGATGTTCTTTATTTACCTCTCACAAGGAATCTACTGGAACAGTGATACATCCCCCTTATTAGGAGATGGTTATCATCAGTATGTCATTTTTGATACCACACTTCGAAATATTTTACACGGGACAGATAGCCTATTTTACAGTTTTCAAAGTGGATTAGGCATTAATTTCTATGCACTCAGTAGCTATTATTTAGGAAGTTTCTTTTCTCCTCTTGTCTACTTCTTTAATGCACAATCTATGCCAGATGCTGTTTACCTCATCACTCTTCTTAAATTTGGAGCTATTGGGTTAAGCACTTATATTAGTTTACATGGAATGTTTTCTAAAATTCCTAGATCCCTGGTTCTTACCCTTTCAACCTCATTTGCTCTTATGAGCTTTGCTATTAGCCAAATTGAAATCAAAACTTGGCTAGATGTTTTTATCCTAGCACCATTAATTCTTTATGGATTCAAAAAACTAATTTACAATGAGGGAGAGATTCTCTACTTTATCAGCTTAACCAGCTTGTTTATCCAAAATTATTATTTTGGGTTTATGATGTCTATTTTTCTCATTTTATGGTACTTGACACAACTGTCATGGGACATCAAAGGAATTGGAAAACGCTTCTTTCATTTTGTGATTGTATCTCTTTTATCAGTTATAACAAGCCTTGTGATGTTATATCCAACCTTCTTAGATTTACGCACTCATGGAGAAAGTTTTTCAAAGGTTGACAGTATCTTTACAGAAAAAAGTTGGTATCTTGACGTATTTGCAAAAAATTTCATTGGAAGTTTTGACACTACTAAATATGGATCAATTCCAATGATCTACGTGGGATTATTTCCACTGCTACTAGCAATCACCTTCTTCTTTGTAAAGTCGATCAAGTTTTACGTGAAACTTTCTTATTTTATACTCTTGGCCATTCTTATTTTGAGTTTTCGTTTTCAATTATTAGATCTCCTTTGGCAAGGTATGCACGCGCCAAATATGTTTCTTCATCGATACTCTTGGATCTTTTCTTTGACGATTATTCTGATGGCAGGAGAAGTACTAAATCGAATAGAGGAGATCACTTGGATTCGTTTTAGTCTTGCTAATTTCCTCCTTATTCTAGGATTTGGAGCAACTGTCCTTTACAGCAGTCACTATAAATTTTTAGATGCTGTCAATTTCATTGTTACTTTTGAATTTTTAATCGCCTTCTATTTAGTCTGTTTAGGATTTATCTTAAAAAAAATACCGCCTAGACTTTTCTATCTTTCGATCCTGTTTTTCTCCATCTTTGAATTATCGGTGAATAGTTATTATCAAATGGAAGGAATTGCGAATGAATGGGTCTTTGCTTCTCGGTCGTCCTACGAACGCGACTTAAAAGCCATCCAATCCTTAGTAAGAGGGAAGACAGACTCTAATTATCGGACTGAGATTCTACAGCCACAAACGGGCAATGATAGCATGAAGTATGGTTATAATGGAATTTCTCAATTTTCATCCGTACGAAATACGGATGCTAGCTCGACATTGGACAAACTAGGATTTAAATCTGAAGGAACTAACCTCAATCTTCGATACCAAAACAATTCTATTTTAATGGATAGTCTATTTGGTGTTCGCTATAATTTAAGCCAACAACCTGTTCAAAAATTTGGATTTAAAGAGATTGCAACCAAAAATGGAGTCTCACTTTCAGAAAACGAATATGCCTTACCTATCGCCTTTCTGTCAGCAAAACTTTATAAAAATATTTCCTTTACGAATTTGACACTGGATAATCAAACACGATTCATCCATCAAATCACGGATGAAAAATATAAATTTTATAAGAAATTAAATATTCTTTCGCCCACTTCACAAAACACTACATCTTCGTTGCAAACTGCAAAAATTGAAGAAGATAGTCATCTATCCTACGCAAGTATTCAATATAAAGTAACAGTTCCTGACCATAGCCAATTATATGTTAATGTTCCAAATTTACAATTTTCAAATGATGATCGGAAAGATATTGAAATCAGCTACAATGGACAAACCCAACGCTATACTATCGATAACGCCTTTCCATTCTTTTCGATTGGTCATTTTGACACAGAGGAAACGATTACTATTCGTATGAGTTTTCCAGAAAATTCGACGGTCTCCTTTGATACACCAGAATTTTTTGCTCTGGATCTTGACCAATACACACAAGCTATCGCTAGTATTCGTCAGCAAGAAGTTGCTATTCACAAAAAGAAAAACAAATTGGTGGCAGCCTATAACGCAACTAGAGACACTACCCTTATTTTTACACTCCCTTATGATAAAGGCTGGTCAGCTAAACAAAATGGAAAGCCTATCCAAATTCACCGCATCCAGAAAGGATTAATGGGAGTTCGTGTTTCAAAAGGATCTGGAACAGTCACTTTAACATTTGTTCCTCAAGGCTTCGTTGAAGGACTTATTGCCTTTTTCGTTGGGATCATTCTCTTTTTCCTCTACGAATGGAGACAAATAAAAAGACGAAGAAGCTAAGGAATCTAACCATCGTTCACTTATAAATAAAAGGCTAGGATAGTAATTATCCTAGCTTTTTCAAAACAAAAAAACACCCAAATGGGTGCTATACTAGCTCCGCCAGTAGGACTCGAACCTACGACATCATGATTAACAGTCATGCGCTACTACCAACTGAGCTATGGCGGAATGAGATATAGTCCGTACGGGATTCGAACCCGTGTTACCGCCGTGAAAAGGCGGTGTCTTAACCCCTTGACCAACGGACCATATATTCATTAACAGAACATATTTCATTATATCAAAATTTAACTAATTGTCAAGCACTAAATTCTAAATTTTGCTCTTCAATTAATTTTTTGACACGTTTGATATTGCTTCTTGAGATTGGACAAGAATACCCTTCTTTCAACAACAACTGTTTTCTTTTCTTATCCATCCCAACGATCATACTTCTATTTACGATATAAGATTGATGGGGACTGAAATATCTCTCCTCCACATCTTTCTCCAAGACATCTGATAAACTTCCCGCAATTTCTTTTTGAAAATTTTTCCCAACTAAGTTTAATTTATAAGCCGAACCAACAGTCTCAATATAAAGAATATCCTTAAATGGAATTTTTATCTTTTTATCTTTAAAGTCATACTCAAAATAATCTGTCAAATCATCATTTCCAATTTGAATAGTTGTTAGATACTCAATACACTCCTTTATTTTTAATCTAAATAAATCTTCATTCAAATTTTTATCAATAAAATCCAAGGCAGATACTTTATAACGATAGGTAATAGAAGCGAATTCTGATTTTGTAGTAATAAAAACAATAATGGCATAAGGATTTGTTTCTCGTATTTTTTTAGCAATTTCTAGCCCACAATATTCATTGTCTTGGATATGAATATCTAGAAAATATAATTGGTGGATATCCGAATGTTGGATATAATTTTCAAATTCCGTAAGTTTACCGGTAGAAATCACTTCAAGTTTAATTTCTAATTCTTTAGCAATTTCTACAATATGTTTTTCTACCCGTATCTGTTGAGAGAGCTCATCTTCTAATAAAAATATCTTCATTCTTGTTCATATCCTCCAATCTTCAAAACTTGTAAAAAACGATTTCCTTGCAATTCTGTTTCTAAAAACATCGTTCCATAATTTGCTAAGATTTTTCTCACATTATTTAATCCTAGTCCTCTATTTTCTCCTTTTGTCGAATAGCCTTCCTCATATATTTTTCTGATATCAAAAGTGATTTCATTTGTTGTATTATGAATCACTAAGTAAACAATTTTTGAAATAGAGAAAATAGCAACATGAACTTTCTTTTCTTCCGCTTCTTTTGAAGCTTCTAAAGCGTTTGTCACTAGAATCCCAACAATCCTCACGATATCTAATAAATCAACTGGTAGTTGCTCGATTGGTTCACTCGTTTCAAAGGTCATTTCTACCCCAGCATCTCTAGCATCCAACCAGCCACGAATCAAAATACTTCGTAATGCAGAATCTCTGATATTGACCAAGTTAAATCCTGATAATTCTTCTGTATTTATCTTTTTATAACCTTCTTCTAATACTTCTCTATGGATTCTCTGTATTTCTGAAATATTTTTTTCCTCAATAGCTAATGACATAGAAATAACTAAATTTCCCAAATCATGACGAAATCCCCTAACAATAGAATAGAGACTTTGAATTTCAGCCATATAGCGACTCATTTGTTGCTCAGAAAATTCTTTATACTCCAGTGCTAAATTTTTACGATACTGATCTCGTTCGATTTTCATATGGAATAAGCTGACTACAAAAAAGAAAAAACAAATCGTTGCCAACATACTCCCAAAATTTTTAAATTGCGCTTGTTCACTAATCCATAAAGCAAAATTAATCACTACAAAGATGGTGAAATAGACGCAGATGACTCTCTTTAAATATTTTTCAAATTCTTTCTCATAAAAAGGAGTGAAATCAAATTCAAATAAGTCAATTAACTTCAAAATGATTCCTAAAGAAACCAAACGAATACATATATTATAAACAATCGAGTGAGCTGCTACAAAAGCATCCCCTAACACTGAAGAGACAATTATCGTCAGAAAAGTTGCTGTTCCTTCAACCGCTAAATAAGTAAAAAAAGAATAAAAAATGGTGCACAAGTAATTCATCCGATTAGCATAATGATAATAAGGATATAAATAAACCGGCCATAAGAGCATATTTAAATCAGAGAGTCGAATATTTGAAACTAGAGTCACATCTAAAAATACTAAGAGACTTTCAAAAAGAAGAACAAAGGTGCTCAGCAGAAAGATAAATGAAAATTGATGTTCCTGATAGATTTTTTCGTCCACTAATGCAAACGTCAGAACAATGATCCCTCCTAAGAGAAAAGACAATACTAATGACTGAATCACACAAACTCTCCTACTTTTTTTCTATTTTATTATATTCTAGTATTATTAGAAAAAATAAAATTTTTATATACAAAAAATTATAATATAAAATAGACTAAAATTAAAGGGGATGGGTGAAATTGTAATGTTTTTAACGATTTTGTTACATGATTGAAAACTATTTTACATAATTCCCACAATCTGCACTTTGCACTATATAGGGATTATTAGATCTTTTTTAAAATATTTCTAATAAATGATTTCATTTTTATTAATCAATAGTAATATATAGAAAAATTAATAGATGATGAAAATTTATACATTTTTTATAAAAAGAAAAGACACAGCAAAAACTGCATCTTTCATTTGATCCCAGCAGGATTCGAACCTGCGACCGTTCGCTTAGAAGGCGAATGCTCTATCCAGCTGAGCTATGAGACCGAACTTACTTCATTTTAGCAGAAAAAGGAAGGAGCGTCAAGGTTATTTATGGTAGGGACTCCCCTGTTGAATCATGAAAGCACGATAGATTTGTTCCACCAACACTAATTTCATCAACTGATGAGGAAGCGTTAATTGACCAAAGCTCATCAATAGATTTCCTCTTTTTTTCACTTCAGGAGACAGACCAAGACTGCCTCCAATAACAAAAGTAAGGTTTGAATAACCAGATGTCATAATCTGATCAATCGTTTGACTAAATTTCTCTGAAGGAAATTGTTTGCCTTCAATAGCCAATACAATCACATATTCCTTATCTGAAATTTTAGAGAGAATTCGTTCCCCCTCTTTTTCAAGGATTTGTTGATTTTCGAGTTGACTGGCACGATCTGGAGTTTTTTCATCAACTAACTCAACCTGTTCTACTTTTGCAAATCGACCAAGCCTTTTAATATACTCCGCGATCCCATCTTTTAAGTATTTTTCTTTTAATTTTCCAACGGTTATCAATTTAATTTTCATTCCCCTATTGTAGCATAATTCTTCAATTCCACAAATAATCCACAGCTATAGAAAGAAAAGCTATTCTATAAAGTTCTTTTTAAAGCCATTTCTCAACTAAACTCTACAGGTTATCCACAATTTGTGGATAACTTTAGTTATTTAAGATATAATTAAGAAAGTTTTTCTATACTCTAGATAATTTGATACCCTTAGGAGGAAAATATGAAATCTTCATCTAATTTACTGAAAAAAGTTGGAAGTATAGCCCTCATTTTTGTTGTGGGTTTTCTAGGTGGGATTCTTGGAACCTTTTTAACCTTACAAACATCTCATTCTTCTACTTCAAATACTGAAAGTAAGCAAGTCCACTCAACCACTGTTAAAACAGCTTATAAAAATACGACCTCAACTAGTGAAGCCGTCGATAAAGTGAAAAATGCTGTTGTTTCTGTAATTACTTATTCTGATTCTTCGAATCAAGGATTGTTTGAAAAAGAAGAAAACTCTGACTCACAAATTTCTAGTGAAGGTTCTGGAGTCATTTATAAAAAAGAAGGAAAATATGCCTACCTTGTTACCAATACCCATGTCATTAATGGTGCTAAAAAAGTAGATATTCTTTTAGCAGATGGTAATAAAGTCCCTGGAGAAGTAGTTGGATCAGATATCTATTCTGATATTGCAGTAGTTCGCATTAGTGCGGATAAAGCAAAGGCAGTAGCTGAATTCGGAGATTCAAACCAATTAACGGTTGGTGAGACTGCGATTGCGATCGGTAGCCCTCTTGGAACAGATTATGCTAATTCTGTTACCCAAGGGATTATTTCCAGCCAAGGCCGCAATGTGAAATTGAAAGCCGATAATGGACAAAATATCTCTACACGTGCCTTACAAACAGATGCAGCCATCAACCCAGGGAATTCTGGAGGTCCATTAATCAATATTCAAGGACAAGTCATTGGAATTACCTCAAGTAAAATTTCAAATAACGGACAAACTTCAGTAGAAGGAATGGGATTTGCAATTCCTGCAAATGATGTTGTCAATATTATCAAGCAACTAGAAGAAAAAGGAAAAGTGGTTCGACCAGCTCTTGGAATCCAAATGATGGATTTATCCAATCTTTCAACTTCTGATTTAAGCCAATTAAAACTTCCTGAAAAAATCTCTGGAGGGGTACTGGTTCGTTCAACACTTGAAAATATGCCTGCTTCAGATAAATTGCAACGCTACGATGTCATCACAAAGATTGATGATACAGATATCGAGTCAACTGCAGATTTACAATCTGCCCTTTATTCTCACCAAATCAATGATACGATCAAGGTCACATTCTATCGTGATGGAAAACAACAAACAACTTCTATCAAGTTGACAAAATCAACTGAGGATCTAAGCGATTAACTTTCACTTTCTTGACATACTTGTAAACACACCTTTACTAATTTGTAAAGGTGTGTTATTCTATTCATAAGATGGAAAAATTAGAAAAGATAGCAGTAAAGGACATTCGAACCAATCCTTTCCAACCAAGAAAAGTATTTGATCAAGAAAAATTAGAAGAACTGGCTCAGTCAATCAAAGAAAATGGCTTAATTCAACCCATTATTGTCAGAAAATCTCCAATAATTGGTTTTGAATTGCTTGCAGGTGAAAGACGGTTTAGAGCTTCAAAAATTGCTGGATTAGAGCTTGTTCCTGCGATTATTAAAGAGTTAACGGATCAAGAAATGATGCGACAAGCCATTATTGAAAATCTTCAACGAGAAGATCTAAATCCAATTGAAGAAGCTATCTCCTACCAGAAGCTAGTTGATCATGGATATAAGCACGACCAAATCGCTCAATTTATGGGGAAATCTAGACCCTATATTAGCAATATGCTTCGCTTGTTACATCTAGCTCCCTCTGTTCAAGAAGCGGTCATTCAAAATGACATTTCTTCGGCTCACGCGCGTGTTCTCATTCCTCTTGATGAAGAAGAGCAGCGCTTTTGGTTGGAGCGAATCAAACAGGATCATTTAAATGTTCGAACATTAGAAAACAAGATCAGTTCAAAAAGAAAACAGAAAAATAAAAAAATAAAAGAAAGTTTCCTACTAGAAGAGGAACAACGATTGAAAAAAATATTGGGAACAGAAGTGACGATACACTCCTCTTCGCAAAATAAAGGAACTATCCAAATTTCTTTTTCAAGTCTCGATGAATACCAACGAATTATCAACAGCCTAAAATAAGGCTGTTATTTTTATTTTTGTATTGACAAGTTTTTCCACCATAAAAATCTTTTGAAAATAGCAGAATAATAAGCATATTCTCTAGTTATCCCCACTTTGTGGATAACTTTTAAAAACAATGTGGATTTAAATCCACAACTTGTGGAAAAGTTTAAAAATATATTTTTATTCCTTGAAATTTAGCCTGTGGAAAACTATTGTCATTTGTGGTAGAATAGGAGTAAGTATGATTTGATACAATTCAAGAAAAGGAGGGAAGTCTGATAGTGTCACAAGAAGAGCAATTTTGGTCTCGTTTTTTAGAATTAGCTCAATTACAACTAAAAGATAGTGCCTATGATTTTTTTGTCGCTGATTCAAAATTAGTCAAAATCGATGGAGAGACTGCTACCATTTATCTTGATGGAAATTATAAAGAATTATTTTGGGAAACAAATCTAAAAAATGCTTTGATCACAGCCAGCTTTGAAGTCTACAATACAGATTTGAAGTTCCATTTCGTTTTTGAAGATACCGAAGAAATTCCTAGCAATCATAGCAGTGAGAATAGGAGATTATCTTCAGGTAGCTTAACAACCGAACCGTTGCCTAAAATTGATACAGGTCTGAAATCAAAGTACACCTTTGATAATTTTGTGCAAGGGGATGGAAATATTTGGGCGAAAGCAGCAGCGCTTGCAGTTTCTGAAAATCTTGCAACAACTTACAACCCTCTCTTTATCTATGGTGGACCAGGGCTTGGAAAGACTCACCTATTGAACGCAATTGGAAATCAAATCCTAGAAAATATTCCAAATGCACGGGTTAAGTATGTTCCAGCAGAAACCTTTATTAATGAATTTTTAGAACACCTTCGATTAGGAGAAATGAAGACTTTCAAGAATACCTATCGAAGTTTAGATCTTTTATTGATTGATGATATCCAGTCACTTGGTGGTAAAAAAGTCACGACTCAAGAGGAATTTTTTAATACATTTAATGCCCTTCATAGCGACAACAAACAGATTGTTCTAACAAGCGATCGAAGTCCGGATCATTTAGATAGTCTTGAAGAGCGGTTGGTTACTCGTTTCAAATGGGGACTAACTCAAAATATAACACCGCCTGATTTTGAAACTCGGATTGCCATCTTACGAAATAAAATTGAAGATCTAGACTATATTTTTCCTAATGACACATTAGAATATCTAGCTGGTCAGTTTGATTCAAATGTCCGAGACTTAGAAGGTGCCTTAAATGATATTTCTTTAATGGCGAAGGTTAAGAAACTAAAAGAAATTACGATCGATGTTGCAGCTGAAGCTATTCGAGCTCGTAAAAACGATAATAGCAAGACGCTTGTTATTCCCATTGAAAAAATTCAGGAAGCAGTTGGAGCCTTCTATGGAGTCAGTGTAAAAGAGATCAAAGGTTCTCGAAGAGTTCAGAATATTGTCCTAGCACGACAAGTGGCTATGTATCTTTCAAGAGAGATGACGGACAACTCACTGCCTCGAATCGGAAAAGAATTCGGTGGGAAAGACCACACGACTGTCATTCATGCCTATGAAAAAATCAAAAGTATGGTCGATACAGATGATAATCTTCGACTCGAAATTCAAAGTATCAAGAAAAAATTAAATTAATCTGTGGATAACTTTCTCTAAACTTCTAGGGATTATGCACAATTTTTAAACAAGTAACTTTTCAAGTCATAGACAGGATTCTGAGAGTTTTCCACAACTTCCACACAACCTACTATTACTATTAACTTACTAATCATAAAATAAATAAAAGGAATGACCATGATAAATTTTTCTATTAACAAAACTTTATTTTTACAAGCACTAAATACTACAAAAAGAGCGATCAGTTCAAAAAATGCTATCCCAATCCTTTCCACGATTAAAATTGATGTAACTCCAGAAGGAGTTGCCTTATCTGGATCGAATGGCCAAATTTCGATTGAAAACTTTATTTCTATCAAAGATGAAAATGCTGGTTTATTAGTGACCTCTCCAGGTTCTATTTTATTGGAAGCAACTTTCTTTATTAATGTGGTTTCAAGTTTACCAGATGTTACTTTAGATTTTAAAGAGATTGAACAAAAACAGGTTCTTTTAACAAGTGGAAAATCAGAAATTACACTTAAAGGAAAAGATGCAGATCAATATCCACGTATTCAAGAAATTGCTGCAAGTAATCCATTAGTTTTGGAAACAAAATTATTAAAACAATTAATTAATGAAACGGCATTTGCAGCAAGTGTACAAGAAAGTCGGCCAATTTTGACAGGTGTTCACTTTGTTCTATCGGATAATAAAGAGCTAAAAACAGTAGCAACAGACTCTCACCGTATGAGTCAAAAAGTGATTACACTGGATAAAAATGGAGACAACTTTGATGTTGTCATCCCAAGTCGCTCTCTTCGTGAATTCACCTCTGTTTTTTCTGATGATATTGAAACAGTTGAAGTTTTCTTTGCTAACAATCAAATTCTATTTAGAAGTGAACACATTAGTTTCTATACCCGTTTGCTAGAAGGAAATTATCCTGATACAGACCGTCTCATTCCAACAGAATTCAATACAGAGGCAACCTTCAATGTAGCCAACCTTCGATTTGCAATGGAGCGTGCTCGTCTTCTTTCAAATGCGACTCAAAACGGAACGGTTAAATTAGAGTTCAAAAATGGAGTGGTTTCTTCCCACGTTCATTCACCAGAAGTTGGGCGAGTAAATGAAGAGATCGATACGAGCGCCGTTTCAGGAGAGGATCTGTCCATTAGCTTTAATCCAACTTATTTGATTGAGGCGCTCAAAGCTATTGACAGTGAACAAGTTGTTATTCGTTTTATTTCTTCTGTTAGACCGTTTACATTGGTTCCAGAAGGAAATGAACAAGGGTTCATTCAATTGATTACGCCAGTTCGCACAAATTAACAAAGGTGAATCATGTATACGTTAGGTGATTTTGTAGAAATGAAAAAGCCTCACGCTTGTGTGATTAAAGAAACAGGCAAGAAGGCAAATCGTTGGGAAATTACGCGACTTGGTGCAGACATAAAAATCAAATGTAGCAATTGTGATCATGTGGTCATGATGAGTCGCCATGATTTTGAACAAAAAATGAAGAAAGTACTATAAAAGGTTCAGTCACATATGTGACTGAACCTTTTCGATTATTTTAATTCTTCAAATTTTCCATTTTTAACTTCTTTGAAACCAATAGATTTAAAAGATTTTAAGATACTTTCATAGCTAATATAGTCAATTTTGCTACTTTTTTGTTCAGTGATTAATTTTTTTTCTTGCAATACTTTTAAATCTGCTTTTGTATAATCAATAGTCGTTTTTTCTACAAAATATTCATCTTTATATTCTGCGGAATGAGAGTACCCTTTTACATCTTTGAATTCTTCATCGTAACTAGCAATGAGATTTTTTATTTCATCCTTTGACACACCAGCTCCTTTGTAATAAACTGTACTTACAGAATCAGTACTGATTAGTTTATCTCCCTGATGTTTTATGGTAATACGAACGTCTGATTTTCTATCTTGATTAATACTTTGAATATAAGTTTTTTCTACTGATTTTCCACAAGCACCCAATAGCAAGAGAGAAAAAATCGCAACAAAAGAAAGAAGAATAGATTTCCAATTTAGTTTTTTCATAATAAAACTCCTTTATCATTAATAGTTTGATTATAACATATTTTTTTATTTAGTAAAGGTTACACTTTAGTAATAATTCAGAATTTCTTTTCATCACTTGTCTTTTGAATTATGTTATAATGAAAAAGATTGAAATTTGAACGGAGAAAAAGAAAAATGGCATTAACAGCAGGTATCGTTGGCTTACCAAATGTTGGTAAATCAACCCTTTTTAACGCAATTACAAAGGCCGGAGCAGAGGCCGCAAACTATCCCTTTGCAACTATTGATCCTAATGTCGGAATGGTAGAAGTTCCAGATGAACGACTTCAAAAATTAACTGAAATGATTACTCCTAAGAAGACAGTTCCTACAACGTTTGAATTTACAGATATTGCTGGGATTGTGAAAGGGGCTTCTAAAGGAGAAGGACTTGGGAATAAATTCTTGGCTAACATCCGTGAAGTAGATGCCATTGTCCATGTGGTACGTGCTTTTGATGATGAAAATGTCATGCGGGAGCAAGGTCGTGAAGATGCCTTTGTCGATCCACTGGCAGATATTGATACCATCAATTTAGAATTAATTTTAGCCGACTTAGAGTCTGTTAATAAACGTTATGCGCGTGTAGAAAAAATTGCTCGCACACAAAAAGATAAAGATTCTGTTGCTGAATTTAATGTTCTACAAAAAATCAAACCAGTTCTTGAAGATGGTAAATCAGCTCGTACCATTGAATTCACAGAGGAAGAACAAAAAGTGGTGAAGGGACTTTTCCTTTTGACTACCAAACCAGTTCTTTATGTAGCAAATGTGGATGAAGATGTTGTTGCAGATCCAGATTCTATCGAGTATGTGAAGCAAATTCGTGACTTTGCGGCAACAGAAAATGCGGAAGTAGTTGTGATTTCTGCGCGTGCTGAGGAAGAAATTTCTGAACTAGATGATGCAGATAAACAAGAATTTTTAGAGGCGATTGGCCTAACAGAGTCTGGAGTTGATAAACTTACGCGTGCAGCTTACCATTTATTGGGACTTGGTACTTATTTCACAGCTGGTGAAAAAGAAGTGCGTGCTTGGACTTTCAAACGTGGCATGAAAGCTCCTCAAGCAGCTGGAATCATTCACTCTGATTTTGAAAAAGGATTTATTCGTGCTGTGACCATGTCCTATGATGATTTGGTTAAATACGGTTCTGAAAAGGCTGTAAAAGAAGCAGGACGTTTGCGCGAAGAAGGAAAAGAATATGTTGTCCAAGATGGGGACATCATGGAATTCCGTTTTAATGTATAAGAGAGTTAAAAAGATGTAAAGGTTGGAAAAAATATTTCCAACCCTTTTAGTGTTTTGAAAGGAAAGAGATGACGAAATTAATTGTTGGATTGGGAAATCCAGGTGATAAGTATGTTGAAACCAAACACAATGTAGGCTTTATGTTAGTTGATCAAATGGCAAAGTCTTTAAATCTTACTTTCTCCCATGATAAGATTTTTCAAGCTGATATCGCCTCAACATTTTTGAATGGCGAAAAGGTCTATTTTGTAAAGCCAACCACTTTCATGAATGAAAGTGGAAAAGCAGTCCATGCCCTTCTGACTTATTATGGTCTGGATATTGAAGATCTTTTGGTTATTTACGATGATTTAGATATGGAAGTTGGCAAGATTCGTCTTCGAGCTAAAGGATCAGCTGGAGGTCATAACGGAATCAAATCGATTATCAATCATATTGGAACTCAGACTTTTTATCGAATTAAGATTGGAATTGGAAGACCTAAGCAGGGCATGTCAGTTGTTCATCATGTCTTAGGAAAATTTGATAAAGACGATTACATCACTATTCTACAAACAATCGATCGAGTAGAAGAAGCGGTTAACGATTACTTGGTAGAAGAAAATTTTGAAAGAAGCATGCAGAAATACAACGGGTAAGTAGATGAATGTAATTGATTTAGTGAGTCAAAACTCCAACCTTCTATCCTGGCAACAAGGTTTGCAGAAAACTAATAGGGAATTGATCTTAGGATTGTCTGCGACTACAAAGGCTATTGTAATGGCTTCAGCCTTTGATTCTATTGAAAAAGCAGTCCTCATCACTTCCAGTTATAACGAAGCGGAACGATTGGCCAGTGATTTTATTGCTTTACTTGGAGAGGAAAAAGTCCATACATTTTTGGGAGATGATAACCCTTTAGCAGAATTTGTTTTTGCTTCACAAGAAAGGCAATTTGCACGATTAGAGGCTTTGAACTTTTTATGTCAAAAGGATCGTCAAGGTATCCTTGTGACCAATGTGAGTGGTATAAAACTACTATTACCTTCTCCTAAAGTTTTTGCATCTAGCATTTTTCAATTGAAGGTTGGTCAAGAAATAGACTTAACTACTCTGAGTGAAACATTACAGAAGATTGGCTATCAAAAGGTAAGCCAAGTTTTGCAACAGGGAGAGTTTAGTCTACGAGGAGATATTTTAGATATCTTTGAGATCGACCAACTCCAACCTTATCGGATTGAATTTTTCGGAGATGAGATTGATGAAATCCGAATCTTTGACCCAGAAAGTCAGCGTTCTGTTGAAAATGTTGAAGAAGTTCAACTGAAGGCAGTGAGTGATCTATTATTGCAAGAGGAAGATTTTATCCGTGGTCAGCAGCAAATAGAACAATTGCAAGAACAGAGCGCGAATGAAGAATTTAAATCTTATCTAGCAGAAATTCTGGGAGATATTTCTCAAAGGGAACTCCATCCGGATCTTAGAAAATTTATTAGTTTCTTTTATGAGAGACAATATACCCTATTCGATTATCTCCCTAAACACACTCCTGTCTTTCTGGATGATTATCAAAAAATAGCAGATCAAATAGCGAGATTTGAACTAGATACAGCTAATCTCTTGACGGAAGATTTACATAAAAATAGAGCTTCTTCTCGCCAAGTGTATTTTGCAGACACCAGTACAACATTACGAAAATATACGCCTGCAACTTATTTTTCAAACTTTCAAAAAGGATTGGGAAATCTGAAGTTTGATCATTTATATCAATTCAATCAATATCCCATGCAGGAGTTTTTTGGACAATTTGATTTACTAAAAGAGGAAATTGAACGGTATCGAAAATCAAACTATACTGTTATTGTCCAAGCAACTTCTCATCACAATCTTCAACAGCTCCATAAAAATTTAGAAGAGTATGGGATTCGATTAGATTATATTGATGGGGATACGATCATTCCTCAAGCTAGTCAATTAGTCGTTGGAGGATTAGCTCACGGTTTTCAATTTGTTGATGAAAAAATTATCTACATTACAGAATCAGAGATTTATCAGAAAAAGATTAAGCGAAAGATTCGAAGGCAAAATATTTCCAATGCAGAACGCCTAAAAAATTATAATGAATTGGAAAAAGGGGACTATGTTGTTCACCAAGTTCATGGTATTGGTCAATATTTGGGAATTGAAACGATTGAAATTTCGGGTGTCCATCGTGATTATGTTTCAATTCAATATCAAAATGGAGATCGCATCTCGATTCCTGTCGATCAGATTCAGATGTTGTCCAAATACGTTGCAAGTGATGGAAAAGCGCCAAAAATCAACAAGTTAAATGATGGGCGTTTCCAAAAAACGAAGCAAAAGGTTCAGACCCAGGTGGAGGACATTGCAGATGATTTGATAAAACTTTATGCTGAGCGTAGTCAATTAGAAGGCTTTGCTTATTCTTCAGATGATGAAAATCAAGAGGCTTTTGAACAAGATTTTCCATATATTGAAACAGATGATCAATTACGTTCCATTGAAGAAATCAAAAAAGATATGGAATCAAATCGTCCGATGGACCGATTGCTGGTTGGAGACGTCGGTTTTGGGAAAACAGAGGTTGCTATGCGAGCAGCCTTTAAGGCAGTAAATGATCATAAACAAGTAGCAGTGCTGGTTCCTACCACTGTTCTTGCCCAACAACATTATGCCAATTTTAAGGAGCGTTTTGAATCTTTTGCAGTAGAGGTTGCTGTTTTAAGTCGTTTCCAGAGTAAGGCAGAGCAGAAAGAAACGCTTGAAAAGTTGAAAAAAGGACGAGTGGATATTATTATTGGAACTCACCGGCTCTTGTCCAAAGATGTTGTTTTTTCAGACTTAGGCTTAATCGTGATCGATGAAGAACAACGTTTTGGAGTGAAGCACAAAGAAACCTTGAAAGAATTGAAAAAAAAGGTGGATGTGCTTACCTTGACAGCTACCCCTATACCTCGAACTCTTCACATGTCTATGCTAGGAATTCGAGATTTATCTGTCATCGAAACACCTCCGACCAATCGGTATCCTGTGCAAACTTTTGTATTAGAGACCAATCCAACTATTATTCGAGATGCTGTGTTGCGGGAGATGGATCGTGGAGGTCAAGTGTACTATCTTTACAACAAGGTAGATACGATTGAGCAAAAAGTATCCGAGTTAAAAGAGTTGATTCCAGAGGCTTCGATTGGCTTTGTTCATGGCCAAATGAGTGAAGTTCGCTTAGAAAATACCTTGTTGGATTTCATTAATGGCGAATACGATGTCTTAGTGACGACAACCATTATTGAGACAGGTGTGGATATTCCAAATGCCAATACACTCTTTATTGAAAATGCGGATCATATGGGACTTTCAACGCTTTATCAACTAAGAGGTCGTGTAGGAAGAAGCAATCGAATTGCTTATGCTTATTTGATGTATCGTCCAGACAAATCTCTTACAGAAGTGTCTGAAAAACGTTTAGAAGCTATTAAAGGTTTTACTGAGTTGGGGTCTGGATTTAAAATTGCTATGCGAGATCTATCGATCCGTGGAGCAGGGAATATCCTTGGAGCTTCTCAATCTGGTTTCATCGATTCAGTTGGTTTTGAAATGTATTCTCAATTGTTAGAGGAAGCTATTGCTAAGAAACAAGGTCAAGAGCATCGCAGGCAAAAGAGCAATGCAGAGTTGAACCTTCAAATAGATGCATATTTACCTAATGAATATATTTCAGATCAACGTCAAAAAATTGAAATTTACAAACAAATTCGTGAAATAAATTCTGCGACGGACTATGAATACTTGCAAGATGAATTGATTGATCGTTTTGGAGAATACCCAGATGTTGTCGCCTACCTACTTGAAATTGGTTTAGTGAAAGCTTACTTGGATCAAGTCTTTGTCCGTCTTGTTGAGAGAAAACAACAAAAAGTGACAGTGAAATTTGAACCTATTACCAAACAACTGTTTTTAACACAGGATTATTTCAAAGCTCTATCAATGACACAGTTAAAGGCACAGATTGCAGAAGAAAAAGGATTGATTGAAGTGATCTTTGATATTCGAAATAAGAAAGATTTTGAAATTTTAGAAGCTCTGAAGCAATTTGGTCAAACCTTATTGGAAATTAAACAGGAAAAAGAAGAGAACTAGCAGTTCTTAGCTCATTTTTCGCATTTTATGTATAAAAAATGATACAATACTATGTTAGAGGTGACAGTATGAGATTAGATAAATATTTAAAAGTTTCTCGCATTATTAAGCGTCGTCCTGTTGCAAAGGAAGTTGCAGATAAAGGGCGAATCAAAGTCAATGGAGTATTAGCCAAAAGTTCAACGGATTTGAAAGTGAATGATCAAATTGAAGTTCGTTTTGGAAATAAAGTATTGACGGTTAAAGTCTTGGAAATGTTGGATAGTACAAAAAAAGAAGATGCATCCAAAATGTACGAAATAATTAGTGAAACAAGGATAGAAGAAGATGTCTAAAAATATCGTTCAAATGAACAATAAATATATCAAAGACGAAAGCCAGCGAAAACGTTTTTTAGAAGAAGAAAGAAAAAAACGCAATCGTTTTATGGGACTCGTCTTGATATTGGTCATGTTACTGTTTATTCTTCCAACATATAATTTAGCCCAGAGCTATCAATCACTACAAGATAAAAAAGAACAATACAAACAGTTGGAAAAAGAGTATAAAGAAACAAGTGAACAAAAAGAATACCAACAAGACATCGCTAAAAAATTAAAAGACGATGATTATGCAACAAAATATGCACGCGCTAAGTATTCTTTTTCAAAAGATGGTGAATATGTTTATACCATCCCAGATTTACTCCCACAATAACCGATGGAAAATATCTTACAAACAGTTAAACAATTTCTTGAATTTTCGGATGAAAAATTAGAGGAATTAAAAAAGAAAAACCAAATGATCAAACTTCAAAAGGATGAAAATGAAAGGAATACAGGTGTCTAAACGATTTCTGCTCCTATTGTTAGTTCCAATTTTATTTATTGGGTCTCAAGCAGCGAGTATCGAGCAGTCTGAGTCTTCTCAGACAATGGCTCATCCATCAGAACTTTATTTTTCTTCAATTCCAGCGAACCCTAATATCTATCGCAAAATTTCTGTTTTTTCTGATCCTCAGTTGAAAAAAGCAAAAGGAGAAATTCTCCCCAACACACCGTTTACAATCGAACAACTCTTTGTAAATGATGAAGGGAAAGCTGTATTTAAAATAGCAGATAAAGGATATGTATTAGCAGATTCTTCTGTCATTTTTTCTGATGTTGTACAAGAAACACAAGAAAAAAAACAAGACATGTGGCTAAAACCTGGTTTTAAAGTGTACGACCGACCCTTAATAAATGGAGCAAAAGAAAAAAATTCCCCTCTTTCTCCTTATACAAAAGTGACAGTCTTACGTACAGCTAAAACTTTACGAGATGAGTTTGTGGAGATTGAAGGTCAGGGCTGGGTGAACAAAGCATTCATTACTGAAAAAGATAATCGAATGGAAAAAGTCCAGGACTTGTTAAATAGTAAATACAATTCTCCTTCGTATGGAATCTATGTAAAACAATTAACGACTGGAAATACTGCTGGAATCAATCCGCAAAAAGAAATGTATTCTGCTAGTGTCACAAAATTACCATACTTGTACTATGTCCAAGAACAGCTTAATAAAAAAGCCATTTCTCCAACTACAACCTACAAATATATTCCAGAAGTCAATGATTTTAAAGGTGGCTATGAA
Source organism: Streptococcus sp. 27098_8_66 (assembly GCF_041431945.1). NCBI lineage: Bacteria > Bacillati > Bacillota > Bacilli > Lactobacillales > Streptococcaceae > Streptococcus > Streptococcus sp. 27098_8_66. The sequence continues at coordinate 119,266 of NZ_JAPVYS010000005.1, forward strand.
CCAGAAGGAAGTGGTAGCCTTTCAAAAACACCAGATGGAAAAGAATACAGTGTTCAAGAGTTGGTAGATAAAATTGCAAAAGAATCAGATAATGTTGGACATAATATCTTGAATTATTATGTCACTCATCAATCAGATCAAGACTTCCAAAAAACTTTGGATAAAATTGCAAAGAAACATTGGGATGTTGAAAAAAGAGAAGCATCCGCTGAAATGGCTGGCAATGTCATGGAGGCTATCTATCAACAAAATGGCCCTATTATTGATGCACTCTCCTCTACAAAATATGATGATCAACGGATTGCGCGTGACATTCCAGTAAAAGTTGCTCATAAAATTGGAGATGCCTATGATTTTAGACATGATGTTGCGATTGTATACACAAATTCACCCTATGTAATAGCCATTTTTACAGATCATTCGAATTATGATACGATTTCCAACATTTCAAAAGATATCTATGAGGTATTGAAATAATGGAAAAGCGATTTTTAGAGTTTTGTGAAAAACAAGATCTATTTACTCCCCATCGCCGTGTTTTGGTTGCCTTATCTGGTGGATTGGATTCAATGAATCTGTATGAACTTTTATATAAGAATAAAGAACGATTGAAAATCCATCTGGTACTCGCTCATGTCAATCATGGACAAAGACCAGAATCAGATTTAGAAGAAAGTGAACTTCGAACGCTAGCTGATAGGCGAGAGACACGTATTCATGTAGCTCACTATTCGGGTGATTTTACAGAAGCAAAAGCTCGTACCTTTCGTTATGATTTTTTTAAACAGATTATGGAGAAAGAGGATTGCACCGCTTTAGTAACAGGTCATCATGCAAACGATCAAGCTGAAACAACTTTCATGCGCTTGATACGAGGAACTAAATTACGTCACTTAAGTGGCATTTCTGTACGCCAACCATTTGGCAAGGGTGAGCTAATCCGTCCTTTGTTAACTTTTACCAAAGATGAGTTGATGAAAATCTCTCACTTTGAAGATAGTAGCAATGACTCACAGGATTATTTTCGCAATCGTGTACGCCATCAATACCTTCCAGAATTTGAAAAAGAAAATCCTCAAATACAAGCAAGTCTTCGTTATTTAGCAGAGGAAGTGACTCATTGGCACCAAGCATTGAAAGAATTGACTAGCGAGTTAACCATTCAAGATTTAGCTTCTTTTAGAACGTATTCTGATTCTGTACAATCATTCTTATTAGAAGAATATCTGGCACAATTTCCAGATTTGCAACTTGGTAGGGTACAGTTTCAAGAATTATTAAATTTACTGCGAAAAAAAAGAAATTGCGTTCATTATTTAAAGTCGAATTATGAACTACATCAAGAATATGATTTCTTTGAAATACAAAAAATCAGTCAAAAGTCTGATGACCACCCCCTCCCGCTTTTGTTAGAATTTGGGAATATCTTTGAAATTGCAAATTATAAACTATCTTTTGGGCAACTATTAGTAGGGAAAAATGTAGAAATTCTTTCTGTTTCACGCGAAAGCCCCATCTTAATTAGAGGGAGAAAGGAAGGAGATCAGTTGCTTATTAATGGCCACCATCAAAAATTAAGACGGTGGTTTATCAACCAGAAAATTCCAATTTCTCTTCGGGAAAAGGCTCTCATTATAGAACAAAATCATAATATTCTTTCTGTAGTGGGATTGGTAACGAGTGATTTGAGTCAACCCTCAAAAAGTGGTATAATGAAAGATAGTCTTTATATTCAAAAAATAGATAGGTAAAAACATGTTAGAAAAAGATATAAAAAAAGTATTGGTTTCACATGATGAAATTGTAGAAGCAGCAAAGAAATTGGGTGAAACCCTAACAAAAGAGTACCAAGGAAAAAATCCAATTTTTGTTGGGATTTTGAAAGGCTCTGTTCCCTTTATGGCAGAGTTGATCAATCACGTGGATACACATATTGAATTGGATTTTATGCTGGTTTCAAGTTATCATGGTGGGACAGCAAGCTCAGGTATTATTAATATTATCAAGGATATCGACCAAGATATTACTGGTAGAGATATTTTATTTGTAGAAGATATTATCGATACAGGTAAAACCCTCAAGAGTCTAAAAGAACTCTTTGAAGAACGAAATGTGGCATCTGTAAAGATTGCTACCTTACTGGATAAACCTGAGGGACGTTTGGTTGAGATTGAAGCAGATTACACCTGCTTTACGATTCCAAATGAGTTTGTTGTAGGATATGGTTTAGACTATGATGAAAATTATCGTAACCTACCCTATGTTGGTGTATTAAAAGAGGAAGTGTACTCAAAATAGAGGAGACTAGATGAATAACAGAAAAAATAACGGTTTTGTTCGAAATCCATTTCTGTATTTGTTGATTATTGTAGCAGCTGTGACAGGATTCCAGTACTTTTTTGCGGGTAATGGAGTTGGTCAAAGTCAGCAAATCAACTACACAGAATTGGTCAAAGAAATTAAAAATGATAATGTAAAAACGATCAGTTACCAACCAAATGGTAGTGTGATTGAAATTGCAGGGACCTATAATAAAGTAAAAGAATCAAAAGAAGATACAGGAATTCAATTTTTTACCCCAAGTGTTCAAAAAGTATCTCGCTTTACTAGTGTCATCCTTCCATCTGATATCACCGTCAATGAATTACAAAAATTAGCAGCTGACCACAAAGCAGAAATCACCATCAAGCGTGAGAGCTCAAGTGGCATGTGGATAACAATTCTCACTTCAATTGTTCCATTTGTTATCGTCATGTTCTTCTTCTTCTCAATGATGAACCAAGGCGGTGGCGGAGGTGCCCGCGGTGCCATGAACTTTGGTCGCAATAAAGCCCGTGCTGCTAATAAAGAAGATATAAAAGTTCGTTTTTCAGATGTAGCAGGGGCTGAAGAAGAAAAACAAGAACTTGTTGAAGTTGTTGAATTTTTAAAAGATCCAAAACGCTTTACTAAATTAGGTGCAAGAATCCCAGCAGGAGTGCTTCTTGAAGGCCCTCCGGGAACAGGTAAAACACTTTTAGCAAAAGCAGTAGCTGGTGAAGCTGGGGTGCCATTCTTCAGTATCTCTGGTTCTGACTTCGTTGAAATGTTTGTCGGAGTCGGTGCTAGCCGGGTTCGTTCACTTTTTGAAGATGCTAAAAAAGCAGCACCAGCCATTATCTTTATCGATGAAATTGATGCTGTTGGGCGCCAACGTGGTGTAGGTCTTGGTGGCGGAAATGATGAACGTGAGCAAACCCTCAACCAACTCTTGATTGAGATGGATGGTTTTGAAGGTAACGAAGGAATCATTGTTATCGCAGCAACAAACCGTTCTGATGTCCTTGACCCTGCCCTTCTTCGTCCTGGCCGTTTTGACCGTAAAGTATTAGTTGGACGTCCAGATGTGAAAGGTCGTGAGGCGATTCTTCGTGTTCACGCTAAGAATAAGCCACTTGCTCAAGATGTCGACTTAAAATTGGTTGCTCAACAGACACCAGGATTTGTCGGTGCTGATCTCGAAAATGTTTTGAATGAAGCAGCCTTGGTTGCAGCACGTCGAAATAAAAAAGTAATTGATGCTGCTGATATCGATGAAGCAGAAGATCGTGTTATTGCAGGTCCATCTAAGAAAGATCGGACGATTTCACAAAAAGAACGTGAAATGGTTGCTTATCACGAAGCTGGTCATACGATTGTTGGTCTGGTCTTATCAAATGCTCGTGTGGTTCATAAAGTTACCATTGTTCCACGTGGTCGCGCAGGCGGTTACATGATTGCCCTTCCTAAAGAAGATCAAATGTTACTTTCTAAAGAAGACATGAAAGAACAATTAGCAGGGCTCATGGGAGGACGTGTTGCCGAAGAAATTATTTTTAATTCGCAAACAACAGGTGCTTCAAATGACTTCGAACAAGCAACCCAAATGGCGCGTGCGATGGTAACAGAATATGGTATGAGTGAAAAACTTGGACCTGTTCAATATGAAGGAAATCATGCAATGTTTGGTGCTCAAAGCCCACAAAAAATGATTTCAGAACAAACGGCTTACGAAATTGACGAAGAAGTTCGTGGTCTGTTGAATGAAGCCCGTAATAAAGCTGCGGAAATTATTCAAGGAAATAGAGAAACGCATAAACTGATTGCTGAAGCTCTATTAAAATATGAAACCTTGGATAGTGTTCAAATTAAATCATTATACGAAACAGGAAAAATGCCCGAAAATTCAGAGCATGAATTAGAAGAAGAAGCAAAACCTTTATCATATGATGAAATTAAGTCAAAATTAGAAGAAAACAACTAATTTAAAAGAAGGAAAATATTTCCTTCTTTTTTTTATAAAAAAAGTGTTGACAGAGTAAAAATATTCTGTATAATAGAATATGTTGTAAAAATGGTCCGTTGGTCAAGGGGTTAAGACACCGCCTTTTCACGGCGGTAACACGGGTTCGAATCCCGTACGGACTATCGATAAACTGTCACCAAGTGGCAGTTTTTTTGTGTATTTGGACAAAATAGTTAAAAATAATAACCAAATAGTTAAAAAAACGTGCAGAATAGAAAAAAAGTCCAATGGGCTTCTTTATTTTTATAAAATACAGATAAAAGTAAAGGAGAGCTTATGGAATTTAATAAAATGTATCAAAAAGTAAAATATATCGTAAGAAAATGTGAAAAAGAATATTATATTCAATTATGGGAAAAAGACGATTGGGAACAGGAAGGTCAGCTAACTCTATTTGAACTTTATCAAAAAAATCCTGAAATAGAAACAAATGAAGAGTTGCTTTATACATATTTTAAAACAAAATTTAGAAATCATATTAAAGATAAAATAAGACAACAGGAAAGTGATAAAAGAAAAATTAATAGACTTCCATATATTGAAATTGGAGAAATTAGCCACAGAATTTCATCAAGAAAAATATATTTAGATGAACTGGTTGTTTTAAGAGATTCTTTAAAACGTTTTAAAGAAAAATTAACAGTAAAAGAAAAAGAACAATATGAAGCATTACTAGCAAACAGAAGATGTCTAGGAAAAACAAAAATGAAAAAGAAATTAGAGAACTATTTAAAGGATTTTAAAAATTCAATTTAAAAACTGAAAGTTAAGAGTGTTTAAATGAACTTTCAAGAAAGTAAAAAAAAA
>NZ_JAPVYS010000006.1:0-102214 GCF_041431945.1 Streptococcus sp. 27098_8_66
ATTTTTTTACTTTCTTGAAAGTTTTTTGAAATAAAGAAAATAGAGAGGGAATCCTCTCTATTTATATTCTTGTCTGTATTTGTTTTCTTCAGCTTTGTTAGCCCATACATAATGACCTGGTTTAATTTCAACCATTTGTGGTTTATCTTCAGAGTAATCATGTTGTTCTGGATCGTAAATTTTTAGAACTTTTTTACGTTCTAGAATTGGATCCGGAATTGGGACCGCTGAAAGAAGCGATTGCGTGTACGGATGGATTGGGTGGTTAAATAGCTCTTCAGTTTCTGCTACTTCTACAATAACCCCTTTATAGATAACTGCAATACGGTCAGAAATGAAGCGTACAACTGACAAGTCATGGGCGATAAAGAGGTAGGTCAAGCCTAATTCTCTTTGGAATTTTTTCAAAAGGTTCAAGACTTGCGCACGTACTGAAACGTCAAGGGCTGAGATTGGTTCATCCGCAATGACAAATTCTGGTTCCATGACAAGTGCACGTGCAATACCGATCCGTTGACGTTGACCACCTGAGAATTCGTGAGGGTAACGTGTCAAATGTTCTGCAAGAAGTCCAACTTCATGCATAATATTTTTTACTTTTTCCTGACGTTCTTCTTCACTGTTAAACAAATGGTGGTTGATCAAACCTTCAGAGATAATATAATCAACTGTTGCACGTTCATTCAAACTTGCTGCTGGGTCTTGGAAGATCATTTGAATTTTACGGATCAACTCTGATTTTTCACTATGAGAGTTTCTTCCGTTGATCTTGCGACCGTCATAAATAATTTCTCCAGCACTTGTATCATTCAAACCGATGATAGCACGTCCAATTGTTGTCTTCCCACTTCCTGATTCACCAACAAGAGAGAAAGTTTCTCCCTTATTAATGAAGAAGTTGGCGTTCTTTACAGCAACGAATTTTTTACTTCCTTCACCGAAGGAAATTTCTAAATCTTTAATTTCAACTAATTTTTCAGTCATTTCCTTCCTCCTATTCTGTCATGTGAGTGAAGCCCATTTTTGAGCCAATCTTTTCGTGAAGGTTTTCGATTACTTCTGGTTTATGAACTGTTGGTGCATCTGGATGGAGCAACCATGTCTTAGCCCAGTGAGTATCGGTTACTTTGAAAGCAGGTGCCTCTTCTTCAAAATCAATCTGCATTGCATAGTCTGAACGAAGTGCGAAGGCATCTCCTTTAATTGGAGCATACAATGATGGCGGAGTCCCTGGAATAGAGTAAAGATCACCATCTGAGGTTGATAATTGAGGCAAGCTTGAAAGCAAACTCCATGTGTATGGATGTTTTGGATCGTAGAAAATTTCTTCTACTTTACCAAACTCAACAATTTCTCCAGCATACATAACGGCTACTTTATCTGCAATACTTGCAACCACACCTAAGTCGTGGGTGATAAAGATAACTGTAAATTGGTATTCTTTTTGAAGGGATTTCAATAAATCAATGATTTGCGCTTGAATGGTTACGTCAAGGGCTGTTGTTGGTTCGTCACAGATTAAGATATCTGGACGACAGGCCAAGGCGATGGCAATAACGATCCGTTGACGCATCCCACCTGAATATTGGAATGGATACTCATCAAAACGACGTTCAGCATCTGGAATTCCAACTTTCTCCATATAGTCCAAAGCCATTTCTTTGGCTTCTTTAGCTGTTTTCCCTTGGTGTTTGATAATGACTTCTGTAATTTGTGAACCAATTGTGTTGATTGGGTCCAAACTTGTCATTGGGTCTTGGAAAATTGTAGCGATCCTTGATCCACGAATATTTTCCCAATCTTTATTCGATTTCAAATCTGTCAATTCTTGACCACGGTATTTAATCGAACCTTGGGCAATACGGCCGTTATCTTCTAACATTCCAGTGAATGTTTTTGTCAAAACTGATTTCCCTGAACCTGACTCACCAACCAAGGCAAGAACTTCACCTTCCACTAGCTCAAGCGATACGCCACGAATAGCTGTCAGTACGCGATCGCGCACGTCAAATTCCACTACGATATCTTGAGCAGATAAAATAATATTGTTATTTGATGTCATATCTACTCCTCCTATCTATGTGTACGTGGGTCGCTGGCATCGGCCAAGTTTTGTCCGACGATAAAGAATGACAAGGATACTAAAATCAAAACAGTAAGCGGAATCCAGAATAGGTAGGCATTTGTAGTTACGTTTTGAGAATAGTCAGAAATCAACCGTCCCAAACTTGGAACTGTAATTGGAAGACCAAGTCCGAAAAATGAAAGGAAAGCTTCGTAAGAAATAAAGCTTGGAAGCAACTGTGATGTTTGTGTCACGATAACAGATACCAATTGAGGCAAAATATTTTTCGTAACAATTTTCAAAGTTGGTGTTCCTAATGTTCGGCTGGCAAGGTTGTACTCCAAATCACGGTAACGCATGATTTGGACACGAATGGTATAAGCAATTCCGATCCATCCTGTTAAGGACATGGCAAGAATCAAGTTCCAGAAACCAGATCCCATTGAGTAAGTCAAGACGATAACGATCAACATAAATGGAATGTTTGAAATAACGTTATAAACTTCCATCATGATACGGTCGATAGATTTTGAGATCCCCCAAATTCCACCAACGATGACTCCGACTACAACGTTAATAACAGTGGCGATGAAGGAAATGATAATAGAATTTCGAGCACCAAACCAAACTCCATCAAAGAGGGATTTACCGTTATTATCTGTACCAAAGAAAGCTTTGGCACTTGGTGGATTCAAACGTGCTGAAAAGTCATTTACCTTACTTACGTCGTTGTAATCAAAATTTGAAAACATAGGATAGACAAAACTCATCAAGAGAATCCCAATTAAAATAGCAAGCATAATGATGGTAGTTCTTTTTTTCAAGAATTGTCTGAATACAGATTTCCAGTAAGAATATGCTGGAGCATCGATTACTTCAGAGGCAAAGTCATCGCGTTTTACAAACTGAAATTTATTTTTATCGATTGTAGCCATTATTTGCCTCCTTTCGTATTCGTTAATTTAATCCGTGGATCAAGCACTGTCATCAAGATATCACCTAACATGGCAGCAAAGATACCAAGTGATGTGAAGATGAAGACAAGTCCGATGACCATGGTGTTGTTTGATGCTTTAATAGAGTCAATCAACATTTTACCCATACCTGGGAAAGCGAAGACCGTTTCAGTAAGTGTCGCACCTGAGATAACTCCAATAATAGAACCTGGAATACCAGATACCAATGGAACCATCGCATTTTTGAAGATGTGTTTTCTTGAGATCTCACGTTCTGACAATCCTTTTGAACGAGCAAAACGGACGAAATCTTGCGAGTGGATATCGATCATGTAACGACGAATCCAAACTGCGATAAATGGAGCACTCAACAAGCCAAGAATCAGAGAAGGCAATACATATGAACGCCAATCCTGTGCTCCAAGTACTGGGAATGAGTCTGGAAGTCCAAAGAATGAACCTGCTAGACGCACAATGTAAACAAGGGCAATAGTTGGAAGAGACATCATAAATGTCAAGGTTGCTGTTGAGATGCTATCAAACCATGAGTCCTTGAACAGAGCCATGTAAGATCCTAATGGGATCGCAATCAAGTAAGCAATCGCAATACCAATCAAACCAATGATTGAAGAAGATGCAATCATGGATGGATTCTCATAGTTGCTCAACGTTGCTGTATAAGCGTCCCCTTTACCAAATCGACTGATATCTTGTGAGTCTGCCTTACTTGGTGATTTGTAGGTACGTGAGTAGATATCGATTGAAGATGTCTTTTTACCTGTTGGGAAGTTCACTTCACTCTTCTTAGTTGTTCCTTGTCCTTGGGTAATAACTTGAAGAACAGGGGTATTTGAATAAGTTGGATATGAATTTCCAAGGTTTAAGGTCACAAAGTTTTGGTGTACATATGGGAATTGACCATTAAAGTACAAGAGGTATTTGTGCTTCGTACCAGAACCTACAACAGACCAACCAATAGATGGATCATTTTCAATACGGATATAGCGTTTGAGGTTTGGATTTGAGGCATCTTTCACCCAACCTGGATGATCAAATTGAATCAAATTCGCATAGAAACTAATGACACGTTCAAAAACCGGAATTTCACGCACCGCATAAAAAGACTTACTTTCTGGGAAACGTTTCAACTGCCAACCATGACCTAATTTGTTAATGTATTCTTTATAGATCTTTTCATTAGCAGTAGTCGCATCAACTGTTACAGAAGAATCTTCTTTACTTGCTTTTTGTTGCAAGCTCTTTGAATCCATGTATTCCAAATAACCCATGCGATCATAGACAGTATTTTCGTAGTTGATCTTCGAATCCTTTGTCTTCGCTACTTTATTGTAGTTAGGGTCATTTTTAAAGATGAGATTTCTCGGTGTTAGCGTATAGATAATCATGTAGGTTAATGTCGTGACGAGAAAGATCGACACTAACGAACGCAAAATACGCATAAAAACATATTTTTTCATATTTCATTCCTTTAATGTCCAAAAGAACTTTCTCCCCTAGAAGAGAAAGTTCTAATGAAAATCAATAATTTAATTATTTAACGTGTTTTTCAAGATCTTGTTGAGCTTTTTTGTTTGACTCAGCTTTTTCTTTTTGCCATTTCTTAAGGGCTTCATCGTATTGTTTCTTAGTAACCGGCTCATCTTGAACTTCAACGTATTTCAAGTATGTTGAACCTTTGTTACCTGTTTGTGATGATGGTTCAGAGAATGGAACTACCTTAGAAACAACTGTTGCAGCACCTGTACTTGACATCGTTGGAATAACAATCGCACTATCTGTCAACCAAGCTTGAGCTACTGCGTATTTTTCATAACGTTTCACAACATCTTGTGTTTCGTTGTTTGCATCGTCAAGAAGTTTTGCAAACTCATCCAAACCTACAGCTTTTGCTGATGGGTTATCTACACCACCTGCAAAACCAAGGTAAACTTTTGTTTGGTCCTCAGAAGCTGGTTGAAGAGTATCAAGGTAAGTTGATGGATCATCATAGTCTGGGTTCCATCCTACCATTCCTTGAAGATCCCAGTCTGCGTCTGCAGCTGATGGCACATTCAAAGTAATATTCAACACTTCGTCTGAGTCCATCATTTGAAGATCAAGAACGACATTGTCTTTACCAAGAGTATCTTCTACCGTTTGTTTCAGAGATTGCATCCGTGAAACAAAGTTTGTAGAATTTTGTGCTACCGGTACATCAATATGAATTGGGAATTGAACACCATCTTTTTGAAGTTCAGCTTTGGCTTTTTCAAGTTGCGCTTTTGCTTTATCCTTGTTATAAAGACCATCTTGACCATCTGCAAGGTTGATACCCTTCCATTGGTCTCCATAAGTAGTCAACTTATCTGCAACTACATTTCCGAAGTCTTTTCCATCTACTTGTACGAATGCAGGTGCAACATATGTATTACGGATAGCTGGTTTAGCAAATTCTTTACCATTGACTTGTGCTGAGTAGTTTTCACGGTTCAAGGCAAAAGTGATGGCCTGACGGAAATCTTTGTTCAAAATTGCTTTCTTAGTCGCAGTCTTTTCAGCATCTGATTTTTTAGCAGTGTGTTTGTAAGATTGACGATCAAGGTTAAAGCCAAGAACTGCTACACCTGATCCTGCTGGTGTAGTAAAGATATCGTCTTTATATTTTTTCTCTACAGTTGCAAAGTTTGAACTTGCAGGGAAAAGGCGAGCTTTTGTATAAGCACCATCAGAGAATCCACGTGCCAATGAATCTTGGTCTGATCCATCGTAATAAGTATATTTTACTTCTTTCAGGTGAACGTTTTTCTTATCCCAGTAGTTGTCATTCTTTTCAAATACAACAGATGATTTTGAAGTGATTGATTTAAGAAGGAAAGGTCCGTTTGCAAGGATTGACTTCACATCGTTTGGTTGACCAAAATCATCTCCCTTACTCTTCAAGAACTCTGTGCTTATTGGGAACAAAATTCCGTTAGTCGTTTTAGAGTTCCAGAAAGTTTCAGGTTTGTTCAATGTGTATTGAAGTGTGTAATCATCAACCGCTTTGACACCAACTTGGCTGAAGTCTGTGATTTTTCCTTGGACATAATCATCCAATCCTTTGACAGAACCTTGAACGAGTGGAAGAGTTTCCGATTTTTTATCAGCAGCGTGTTTCAAACCAGTCACGAAGTCTTTGGCAGTCACTTCGCCGTGTTCTTCACCATCCGCATCATACCATTTGACACCTTTACGAATCTTGTAGGTATAAGTCAAACCATCTTTAGAAACAGACCAGTCTTCCGCAAGTGAAGGTACAAGGTTACCGTATTTATCATTTTCTAACAAACCGTCTACCACATTTGTAGTGATGTCATGGGTAGCAGCTTTAGAAGAAATTGTATAGTCCAAAGTTGTTGGATCTGAAGTGTAGACATAACCATAGTTTTTGTCTTCGCCTGAGCTTGCTTTGCTAGTATTTGAACTAGAACATGCAGCTAACAATCCAGCTGCAAGGAGTGTTACTCCGGCAACTGCGAATACTTTACCTTTTTTCATAGGAATTCTCCAATAGTTTTTTTAGATTTGTTTAAGATTATATCACAAGTAGAAAAAAAAGTAAACTAAATTTTCTGAATATTCGTTTTATCACTATTCAAAAACCTTGCTATGACTGACTTTTTAGCCTAATTGATGATTTTACAATTTTCCATTAATCATTTGTATGATACAATAGAGAAGACTAAATAATGAGGAAATTACTGTGAAAAAATTCTTTCTTTCTTTTTTAACCTTCATGCTGCTGTTATGCAGTTTACCTTATCAAGTCGTTCTGGCAGATGAGCTAGAACTTCCTGCTCAAAGTGCTATTGCTGTTGAAGCTGATACAGGTAAAATTTTATATGAAAAGGATTCAGAGAAAAAACGAGATGTGGGGGGACTATCTACACTCTTGACCACTTATCTGATTTTCGAAGCTATTCATGAAAAAAAACTTTCTCTAAAAGATCCTATCAAATTGTCTGAGAAAGCTCTGGCTTTAAATGATATCGAAGGTGCTGGTACTCTTCCTATGGAAGCGAACCAATATACGGTTGAACAGTTATTGACTGCTCTTTTAGTTGGAAATTCTAGTACTGCTGCCTTGGCCTTAGCTGAGAAAGTGGGGGGCTCTGAGAAAAGCTTCGTTGAAAAAATGAAGCAGAAACTTTCTGAATGGGGCATTCAATCTCCTCATTTAATTAATGCTACCGGATTAAATACTCAAACCATCAGCGGAGATCCTGACGGGAAAGGAGACGAAAATCAATTGAGTGCTTATGATATTGCTGTCATTGCCAAGCACTTACTCCAGGATTTTCCTGAAGTGACCAAATATACTTCAAAACCCACTGCTCTTTTTTCAAACACGCAGATTGAAAACCCCAACCTGATGCTAGAAGGCATGCCGAATTACCGGTCGGGAGTCGACGGCCTTCGGGTCAGCAACTCTACCAAAGGTGGTATCACATTTGCTGCATCAACGACGCAAAATGGCATCCACATGATCACGGTTGTCCTAGGAGTGGAGGCAGTTGACGGTGATCCATATGCACGTTTTGTGGCTACTTCTTCTCTGATGAACTACGTGGTACGAACCTTTGTTTCTTCCATTGTCGTCAAAGAAGGAGATCCCTACGGAAAAAGTAAGGCAACTGTCATGGACGGGAAGTCCGAGACTGTTTTAGCTGTTGCAAAAAAAGACTTCTATATTGTTGAAAAGCAAGGCAGTCAAGCGGAACCAAAAATTCAATTCAAGAGCAACCAAGAATCATTCCGAGCACCTGTCAAATCAGGCACAAATCTTGGAAAATTACACTACACTGATCCAGATAAAATCGGACGTGGCTACTTAGAAGATCAAGAGCCAACGGTCGATATGGTATCGGGAAGAACCATTGAGAAAAGCTTTTTCTTAAAGGTTTGGTGGAATGAATTTGTTCGTTATGTCAACGAAAAGCTATAAGCAAAAAAATCACAATGGAGTCAAATCCATTGTGATTTTATTTTGCTATTAAAACGAATTATCCTACAGATCCTTCCATTTCGTAGCTAATGAGTCGGTTTAACTCAACGGCATATTCCATTGGAAGTTCTTTTGTAAAGGGTTCTACAAATCCCATGACAATCATTTCTGTCGCTTCTGATTCAGACAGACCACGACTCATCAAATAATACAGTTGCTCTTCTGAGATTTTTGAAACTTTAGCTTCGTGCTCCAAAGCAACTTGTGAGTTGTGGATTTCATTAAATGGAATCGTATCTGATGCTGACAAATCATCCATAATAATGGTATCGCACTCGATATGAGAAACTGATTTCTTGGAATTTTTGTTAAAGGTTACTTGTCCACGGTAGTCTACCTTTCCGCCACCTTTCGCGATGGATTTGGATACGATAGACGAGCTAGTGTGAGGGGCATTGTGGATCATCTTGGCACCTGTATCTTGGTGTTGACCTGCATTCGCAAAGGCAATGGACAACATGGTCCCACGCGCTCCTTCTCCATCTAGATAAACAGATGGGTACTTCATGGTTGTCTTCGCTCCTAAGTTCCCGTCGATCCACTCAACTGTAGCATCTTTTTGAGCTTTGGCCCGCTTGGTGACCAAGTTGTAGACATTGTCAGACCAGTTTTGGATGGTCGTGTAGCGCATATAAGCACCATCCAAGGCAAAGATCTCAACAATCGCTGCATGGAGGCTATTGCTTGAATAGGTCGGTGCTGTACAGCCTTCCACATAGTGAACACTTGCTCCCTCATCCACGATAATCAAGGTACGCTCAAACTGACCTGTATTTTCGTTGTTGATACGGAAGTAAGTTTGAAGGGGGACGTCGACTTTTACGCCTTTTGGTACATAAATGAAGGTTCCACCAGACCAGACTGCTGAGTTGAGGGCAGCCAATTTGTTATCCGTTGGTGGCACTAACTTCGCAAAGTACTGTTTGAAAAGATCTGGATATTCTTTTAAGGCAGAATCGGTATCAGTAAAGATAATCCCCAACTTTTCAAACTCTTCTTTCATATTGTGGTAAACCACTTCTGATTCATACTGAGCAGAAGCCCCTGCTAAGTAAGCACGTTCTGCTTCAGGAATCCCGATACGCTCAAAGGTTTCCTTGATTTTCTCTGGAACTTCGTCCCATGAACGGGCAGGTTTATCCGAAGGTTTTTGATAATAGATCAAATCATCAAAGTCAATCTCTGATAGATCGGCTCCCCAGGTTTGCATGGGCATCTTTTTGAAGGTTTCAAAAGATTTCAAACGGAATTCGAGCATCCATTCGGGTTCATTTTTTGCTGCAGACAATTCACGAATAACCGCTTCATTCAATCCCTTCCCGGTAGAGAGAATGGGTTGAACATCATCGTGAAATCCAAATTTATATTCACCGAGATCAATTGGTTTCGGTTCGACTCTTTCTTCAGCCATAATTTCCTTTCTTTCTCTGTTTCTTCTTTTAACTATTTGCTACGTTCGATCGCTTTTTTAAGAGCATTCCAGGAGAGGGTCGCACATTTAATCCGTTGTGGGAATTTTGAGACTCCAGAGAAGAAGGCTGCATCTCCCAACTCCTCTTGCCGAGGATCTGACTTCCCTTGGACCATTTCTGAAAAGACCTGCGCCAATTCTTCGACTTCCTCTTTTGTTTTTCCCATTACAGCATCCGTCATCATACTAGCTGAAGCGGTCGAGATCGTACATCCTGAATTAACAAAGGCGATATCTTCCACCCTGTCATTCTCATCAAATTTCACACTTAACTGGATCACATCTCCACAAGTTGGATTGTTGAGTTGGATCTGATCAACATCTTCAATTTGTCCTTGGTGGTGGGGGTGTTTTGAATGATCGGCTACGACCGCCATGTACAGCGAATCTAATTTAGAAAGTGCCATTGAAAAACTCCTTTGCTTTGATCAATGCCTCAATTAATTTATCACAGTCCGCTTTGGTGTTGTAGATATAAAAACTTGCTCTCGTTGTCGCTGGGACTTGTAGGTATTGAAGGAGCGGTTGTGCACAGAGGTGACCTGCACGAACGGCAATCCCTTCATAATCTAGTGCTGTTGCTAAGTCATGCGGATGGATATCTCCTAGATTGAAGGAAATGACGCCAGAACGTTGGGCTAAGTCTTGGGAACCATAGATGGTCAAGCCTTCGATAGCCTGTAATTTTGGAAACACATAGGCAATCAATTCTTGCTCATGCGCTTCTACTTGGTCCATACCCAGCTCTTCTAAGTAATCGATTGCTGCACCAAGTCCAATTGCACCCGCCATATTAGGTGTTCCAGCTTCAAATTTCCAAGGCAATTCCTTCCAAGAGGCAGATTGTTCATAAACAAAGTCAATCATCTCGCCCCCAAACTCGATCGGAGACATTTGCTCTAAGATTTCTTCCTTCCCATAGAGGACACCAATCCCTGTTGGTGCAGCCATCTTATGGCCAGAAAAAGCAAAGAAATCCGCATCTAAGCCTTGTACATCAATGGCCATATGAGGGGTTGATTGAGCCCCATCTACGACCATGATCGCTCCAACTTCATGAGCTAATCGAGCAATTTCCTTGATCGGATTGACCACCCCTAAGACATTCGAAGCATGGGTGATGGAGACAAATTTTGTCTTCTCACTAAGCTTGCTCTTTAAGTCCTGCATATCCAGCAAGCCATCTTTTAGATAGACATAGACCAGTTTTGCTCCTGTCTTCTTGCAGGCTTGTTGCCAAGGAATGATGTTGGAGTGATGTTCCATGATGGAAATCAGGACCTCATTCCCTTCCTTTAGGACTTCTTCTGCGTAGCGTGCCACCCAGTTGAGTCCAGTCGTTGTCCCTCTTGTAAAGAGCACCTCCTTGGTTGATGAAGCGTTGATAAATTTTCTGACTTTCTCACGCACCGCCTCATAGGCTGCTGTCGCTCGTTCAGCCAAAGTATGAACTCCACGATGAACATTGGCGTTATCTTGCAAATAATAGTGATTAACGGCTTCAAGAACACGTTTAGGTTTTTGCGTCGTCGCTGCATTATCTAGATAAACCAAAGGCTCATCGTGAACTAGTTGATCGAGAATGGGAAAATCTTGAGCAATCGTATTTTTATCTAGCATCGTTTCTCCTTAGCGTTGAGATAACTTTTCTTCGATAGTCGCAATCATTTCATCACGTACTTCTTTAACTGGGATTTCAACAATAACAGATCCCAAGAAACCACGCACCACTAAGCGTTCTGCTGTGTGTTGATCCAGACCACGACTCATGAGGTAATACATATCTTCTGGGTCCACTTGACCGATCGATGCAGCATGACCTGCTGTGACGTCATTTTCATCAATTAAGAGGATTGGGTTGGCATCTGAACGCGCTTGATCCGATAACATCAAGACACGGCTTTCTTGCTGAGCATCTGCTCCTTTAGCTCCCTTGATGATATGACCAATTCCGTTGAAGGTCAAGGTTCCTTTTTCAAGAATAACCCCGTGTTGCAAGATATTTCCGATCGAGTTGCAACCAAAGTTGGTCACGCGGGTGTCAATTCCTTGTACCTGACGACCACTTGATAAGGCAACGACTTTCAAATCTGCATGACTTCCGTTTCCAACCAAGTCACTGTCAAAATCTGCAACCACGTTACCTTCGTTCATAACACCAATAGCCCAATCAATGCTGGCATCCTGTCCTAGTTTCCCACGTCGACTGATGTAGGCTGTGACATTTTCACCCAGACGGTCAATCGCCGCAAATTTCACTTGGGCACCTGAGCGAGCGATCACTTCAACCGTCACATTAGCAGTTGCTGTTGCTGAGCCTTCACCTTTTGATTCCAAACGTTCCAAATAGCTGAACTTGCTGTTTTTACCTGCGATAATCAAAATGTGCTTATTAAAAGGTACATCACTGTCGCTATCCTGGTAGAAAATGCCTTCGATTGGTTCTGAAATTTCGACATTGTCTGGAACATAAAGGACAGCCCCACTATTAAAATAAGCTGTGTGGTATGCTGCTAGTTTATCATCATCGTATTTAACCGAAGACATGAAGTAGTCTTCCACTACCTGCGGAATTTCTTCTAGGGCAGTATGGAAATCTGTGAAAAGGACTCCTTGGTCTGCCAAGGTTTGTGGCACCTGTTCAAATACAGTTTGGGTTCCAACTTGGACCAATTTTAAATTTGAATCAAGGGCTGTAAAATCGGGAACATTGGCAGAAGCCTCGCTTTCTGTGATCGTTCCATCCCCAAGATTCCAGCGGTGGAATTTGACGCGTTCAATGGCTGGCAATTCCAACTGATCGATCTTGTCAAAAGATTGTTTTCGTAAATCTTGCAGCCAGCTTGGCTCAGCATGTAGTTCCGAAAAGAGGGTAATATTTTCAATACTCATTTTTTTCTCCTAATAAAGATACTATCTGTTTGATTTTATGACAACATTAGATCACTTGTCATCAGGTTATAGTTCTTCTTTATAGTCGTAACCGAGTTCTTCTGCAAGTTGGGCATATCCTTCACGTTCCAAGCGTGCAGCCAATTCTGGTCCACCTGAAAGCACGACACGGCCTTCCATCATCACATGAACGACGTCAGGAGTAATATAGTTCAACAAACGTTGGTAGTGGGTGATGATCATCGCTCCAAAACCTTCACCTCGCATTGCATTAACCCCTTTAGATACAACCTTAAGAGCATCGATATCCAAACCAGAGTCAATTTCATCCAAAAGGGCAAATGTTGGTTCCAACATCAACAATTGAAGGATTTCATTGCGTTTTTTCTCACCACCAGAGAAGCCTTCGTTCAAATAGCGTTCTGCCATTTCTTCTTTCATGTTGAGCAGTTCCATCTTTTCATCCAATTTTTTGATGAAATCACGAATAGAGATCTTCTCGTCCTCTTCTTTACCAGCATTCATGGCTGCACGTAAAAATTCTGCATTGGTAATTCCTGGGATTTCTGAAGGGTACTGCATAGCAAGGAACAAGCCCATCCGTGCACGTTCGTCTACTTCCAATTCCAAGATGTTGACACCATCAAAGAGAATCTCCCCTTTGGTTACTTCATAATTCGGATTTCCCATAATGGCAGCTGACAGAGTAGATTTCCCTGTTCCGTTTGGTCCCATGATGGCTGCGATCTCACCAGTTTTTAGGGTCAGGTTTACACCTTTTAAAATTTCTTTGCCTTCAATTTCAACGTGAAGGTCTTTAATTTCTAATGTCGACATTGCATTCCCTTTCTTTTTACTTTGAAGTCTAGAAGGTTCTCAAAGCAAAGATTCCTTCATCACAAAGTATTTTTTTACCTTTCAAGTATATCAAAAAAAAGCCCAAATGGCTTTTCTTTTGATTAGAACTATTCTTATTTAGTTTTTTCTTTTCGTTTTTGACGAACTTCCTCCCGGTAGGAAGAATTCCCTATATAGCGCAGAACATTTAACAAAGGACTATGATGTGGACCCAGTACCCCGATCAATTCTGCTAACAACTCTACTCCAAACAAGAGCCCGATCACAAGTAGGACGCCCCCAATGCGACTCGAGATGTTGAGCAAGAGAGAAATCAAGGAGAAAATCATCGAAATTCCATAGATCACAAGTACAGTTCCCCGATGTGTCAAGCCCAGAGACAGAAGTCGGTGGTGTAAGTGATTGCGATCCGGTTTATAAAATTTTTGACCAGACAGGGTCCGACGGATAATGGCTAAAAAGGTATCTGTAATCGGTACTCCCAAAATGATCATAGGAGTAACGACAGCAACTGCCGTTGAATTTTTCAAACCTTGCAAGGACAAGACAGAAATCATGAATCCTATAAACAAGGCACCCGTGTCTCCCAAATAGAGAATAGCCGGATGGTAGTTAAAAGGAAAGAAACCTGCGATGGACGCAACCAAGACAAAGATCGTCATGGTCAAAAAGAGATTGGGCACCGGCAGAAAGAAATAGGACACAATCCCCATTGTCACGAGAGAAATAATAGAGACCCCACTCACCAATCCATCTAGTCCATCAATCAGATTGACCGCATTGGTGATAGAAACAATCCAAATCACTGTCAAAAGATACGATAGCCATGGTTCAAAATGAAGTAAGGGACCACCGAAAGGAATCTTAAAATCATTCAGCCGAAAATCCGTCAAAAACCAGACCAGACTCGCCGCTAGCAGGATGCCGATCATCTTTTTCTTGGCAGACAACTCTTTTACATCATCGATCAAGCCTGTGAGAGCGATAATCCATCCCGCTCCTACGACCGGCAATGTATAGGAGAGGTAACTTTTGATTGGTGCGGCGGTGGATGTCAGCATAGGAATAAAGACGAGAGTCGCAATCGAAAAAGCGATCACAATAGACAGTCCACCCGCGCTTGGCATGGGTTT
The DNA here is from genome assembly GCF_041431945.1 of Streptococcus sp. 27098_8_66. Classification (NCBI taxonomy): domain Bacteria; kingdom Bacillati; phylum Bacillota; class Bacilli; order Lactobacillales; family Streptococcaceae; genus Streptococcus; species Streptococcus sp. 27098_8_66. The sequence goes on from NZ_JAPVYS010000006.1 coordinate 14,420, forward strand.
GGTATTGATCCGACGCGCATTCGGATAATCTACGGCATCAATCTTAAAGGAGAATAGGCGAACCAAGGGCGTCAATACCAAGGCAATCACAAAAGTCCCAATCAGCACCAGAACAAATTGCAAGGAAAAGGACATCATAAGCTAGCAACTTTCTTCAAATTCTCAATCGCACCAGACACCATTAATAAATGACCATGTTCCTGCAGAACTGCCCGTGTCACTTCTGAATCATCCGCATACTCCCGAATGATAGCAAGTAACCAGGTTGGATATTGATTTGGTTGATCCTCTGTATCGATCAAGACAGTTAAATAATAATCGGATCCCATTTTGTATAATTCAGAGGTATCCACTGGAAAGCTGACCGTTTTTGAAAAAGCGACTGCTTGCTGGATATTTGAAAAACGCAAAATGTAATAAATATACTGACTTACTAGTGATTCAGGTGTCGGATCTTGTTCTTGATTGTCACGTAACTCTTCTTGTTCCAAATGGTGAATAGCTTCTGCATCCCCTTTTGTCTTATCAGAGATTGTTTTTTCCAAGGTTTTGATAAATTCATCTGGCGTCATGCGCGACAACTCTTCCATATCAGGAAGATCTGACAAATCCTCAAAATCCAATTGTTGGTCAATTTTTGATTTGGTAACAAAAACATCCAATTTATCTGGTTTTGGTGTCACACGAAAACTCAGCATCCCGCTATCCAGGAAGCTTTCTGGCATTTCGAGCTCATCCAAAATGGCGTAGAAAAATTCTTCTGTTTTTTCTTGCGGGACAAGAAAATCAGCAATTTCCATCCCACGTTCTTCTAAGTCTTCTAGTTGGATTGTGATTTTAATAGTTGAATCACTAATTTGCTTCATCTTCATAGCATAACCTCATACTTCTAGTCTTACTATTATACTAAAAAATTGGATAGAATTCAAAAAAAGGATGCATAGAAAAGAGGTTGGGACAAAAGTCTCCAACCTCAAAAAACAATTTGATCGAGTTCAACCGTTCTATTAGAAAATGACACGGAGGAGTCCATACAATAACAAGATAGAACCAAGAACAATCCGGTATTTCCCAAAGACGGTGAAATCATGATTTTTCACATAATCTGTCAAGAAGCGGATGGCATACATACTAACCACAAAGGCTACTCCCATCGCTACCAGTAGAATAAAGAGTTGTCCCAGTGCAAGCGAATGCCCTCCTAGAACGAATTTCCCAACCTTTAAGAGGCTAGCCCCAAACATAGCTGGAATCCCCAAATAAAAGGTAAATTCTGTCACCACTGGACGGCTAACACCATTGATCAAGCCACCTACAATCGTAGCACCTGAACGGCTTGTTCCTGGAAATAGCGATAAGACTTGGAAGAGTCCGATATAAAGAGCTGTTCGATAAGGAAGCTTATGCAATTCCGTTACTGCTGGCTCAACTTGTTCCCGTCTTTCCAGATAGATAAAGGCAATCCCGTAGGTGATTAACATAATCGCAACGGAAATCGAATTGTGGAAATGCGCCTCAAACCAATCATCCAATTTAAAAACAAAGACAAGAGGGAGGGTTGCAACCGCAACTTTTGCCCATAATTGCCAAGTCCGACGTACTTCTAGTGGAGATTTCCCAGGTTTGAAGGGATATAATTTATCGAAATAAATCACCACAACCGCTAGGATCGCACCCAATTGGATCACGACATTGAACATCTCCATAAAGGCTGGATCTTGATTTTTAAACTGCACAAAATCCTGTAACAGAATCAAGTGACCTGTACTTGAGATCGGTAACCATTCTGTAATCCCCTCGACAATCCCAAAAAGAACCGCCTTGATTAATTCGATCAGAAACATCTTTTTCTCCTAAACTTACATTTGCTCTATTATATCATAAATCTATGGACTGGACCAGGCCTTCTAAACTAGAAGGGAAAGAGCGACCAAGACCATTCTTAGTGCTACTTAGAAGGCACCAAAGCCTCCTCCGCCTCCTCCGCCAGAGAAACCTCCTCCACTACCAGAGGAAACTGTGAAATGACTAGCCGTCGATGCTGTCGATCCATAAGTAGACATGGCATGACTTGAGTGGGTCACATCATGATAGAACGGGGTGTAAACGAAGGCGTTTAAGGCTTGATTTTCTAAATGAATATTCCGAAGTTTCATGACCTTTGTGACCTGATCGGCTACACCATACAAGGCCGCATAGACCAATAAGCGGTTCCATAGGACCAGAGACTGCAACTCTGCATCGTTGAGGTGAGCAATCTCTTTCAACATCCGACCAAAACTATCCCAGTAATAGCGTTGCTCAGCACCCGCAAGATTAACAACACCATCTCGTAGGCAGGCCTTAAAGACACCATTGAAGCGCACTGGCATAAACCAAAGTATGAGGATCCCTATCAAACAAGGAACAGAGAACCAACCCATCCCAAAGATGGCAAAGATTTCTGCTCCAAGGGCGATAAACCAAGCAGCCCAACCAAAGAAGAGACTTCGTCTAGCTTGCGCTTCTTCTTTTGCTTCTAAAGGGCGATAGTAGCTTGGCAAATGGAGATCTTCCACCTTGCGATGAACATCTCTGGCCACTTGGTTGACAGCCGTATCAAAACGACCCTGAGCCCAACTTCCTAGTGAACGAATGGCATCTTGATCTGCTTTTTTGGCATGTTTGTATACATCATCACTAAATTTATAATTTTCAAAGAGACGGTTAACAGGACAGGAAACTTGATCCCCAAAAGCCATATTCATAAAGGAGCGTTCAAAATCATCTACATGCCCATGAGACTTTCTCGTTAAAACGACTTCATTTCCTTGTTGCTCGTAGACAATCACTCCACGATCCATCAAATCTAGCAATGTAGCTTGAAGCATTTTTTCAAATGTGAATACTGGCGGAGTTGCCTTCTCTTTATTGGTTGGGGAGGCCTCGTCTAATTCAGCTGAATAAACAACCGAACTCATGACAAGAGGTGCAATATCCTGTGGAATTTCATAAAGACGAGTATCGGTCGGATAGGTCACACCAGGCCAAATCATTTTTTTGAACCGATTGCGACCCAAGAGAGAAAGAAGCCAGAGTGCAATAAATAAGGCTGGTAAGATCCAGTTCCAAAACATGCGTGTCCAGTATTTTTCCTGTTCAATTTTAGCTTGGTTCTTGTGAAATTCATCCAATTTGGTTAATCCTGTATTTCGACCAGAATCATACAAGGTAGTTAGGTCTGACTTCAACCAGTAACCATACAACTCCACAACCTTTCCTTTGCCTAGGTTATAGAAAGTGGCAGAATAGATTCCATCTTCTTTCTTTACAGTCACATCCGGTCCCATAAAGGCTGTATGGATATACAGTTCCGATTGGGCATTGGCGGGCGCGAACTTAGGAATAACACGAAACTGAACTTCATCCACCTTCTGATCACCATCTGTGATCGGTTTCCAGTTCAACTCCAAGATATCCTTGTGTGAATAGAGGAGATTTTTTAATTTCCATGTAACTTTAATTTTGACTGTATCTGTCGCTACACCACTGTTATAAATTTTCACTCGGTAGCCATCACCTAGATTCGTAATCTCGGGTTCTCTTTGAAGCTCACGACCTTCCACCTCAACCTTTGGCGGTATCTCAATTGCAAAGCCTTGTGGCATGTTCCCCGCAGTTCCTAGGCTAACATACTGCCCTCTATAAGAATCTTTGAAATAATAAACCAGTTCTTCCTCATAGGTGGCGTCGTCCCAGGTGTCCAAGGTCAAGGTTCCACCATAGTAAAGTACATCATAAGATGGACTAGATGCATGGACATTCTGACTGACAAAAAGGCAGGCCAGAAAGGCGAAAAAAACATACAAATACTTTTTCATTTGATCACGCTCCTTTGTATTATTATAGCATTTTTTAAATAAAAAGAGGACCATGTTTGAAATGCAACCTATTTTACTGTACAATAGGAGAAGTTAAAATAAGGAAGAGGAGAAAAAATGAAAAAAACATTATTCGCGCTCTTAACGGGGCTTTTCATTTGCCTGGGGATCACACAGGTTGCTCATGCAGATGACTATTTACGAATCGGAATGGAAGCGGCCTACGCTCCTTTCAACTGGACCCAAGAAGATGATGCAAATGGAGCTGTTAAAATTGACGGTACCAATCAATATGCCAATGGGTACGATGTCCAAATCGCCAAAAAAGTTGCTGAGGAGTTAGGTAAAAAACCTCTGATCGTAAAAACATCTTGGAACGGTTTAATTCCAGCCCTCACTTCTGGTAAAATCGATATGATTATCGCTGGGATGAGTCCAACCGCTGAACGTAAAAAAGAGGTCGCCTTCTCCAAGAGCTACTATACCAGTGAACCGGTCATGCTCGTTCGTAAAGATGGAAACTATGCAAACGCCACTAGTCTAGATGACTTTAAGGATGCAAAGGTCACCTCTCAACAAGGGGTCTACCTCTATTCTCTCATTTCCCAACTCAAGGGTGCGAAACAAGAAACTGCAATGGGTGATTTTGCCCAGATGCGTCAAGCTTTAGAATCGGGTGTTATTGATGCCTATGTTTCTGAACGTCCCGAAGCCCTAACCGCCGAGTCCGCTAATTCTAAATTTAAGATGATTCAATTCAAAAAAGGATTTGAAGTTGGGGAAGAAGATGCGACTATCGCTATCGGGATGAAGAAGGGTGACACTAGAATTGACCAGGTCAATGCCGCACTAGCTAAGATTTCGTCTGAAGACCAAGTCAAACTCATGGATGATATGATTAAGAAGCAACCAGCTTCCAGTGATGCTAGTGATGATAAGCAGACATTCTTTAGCCAAATGATGAAGATTTTAAAGGATAATGGCCCACAGTTCTTACGGGGAACTGGAATGACCCTCTTAATCTCTATGACTGGAACTATCGCTGGGTTGATTATCGGTTTGTTAATCGGTGTCTTCCGGACAGCTCCGAAGGCTAAAAATAAATTCCTTGCTGGATGCCAAACTGCCTTTGGTTGGTTCCTCAATGTCTACATTGAAATCTTCCGTGGAACTCCGATGATCGTTCAATCCATGGTCATTTTCTACGGTTCCGCCCAAGCCTTCAACATTTCCTTGGATCGTACCTGGGCCGCCATCTTTATCGTATCAATCAATACCGGAGCTTATATGAGTGAGATTGTTCGTGGTGGGATCTTAGCAGTGGATCCAGGTCAGTTTGAAGCAGCGACTGCTCTAGGAATGACCCATGGACAAACCATGCGCAAGGTCGTCCTTCCACAGGTTGTTCGCAATATCTTGCCAGCAACAGGGAATGAATTTGTTATTAACATCAAGGATACATCTGTTTTGAATGTTATCTCTGTAGTTGAACTGTACTTTACAGGAAATACGGTCGCAACTCAAAACTACCAATACTTCCCAACCTTTACGATCATCGCTGTGATTTACTTCGTTCTCACCTTTACTATCACACGAATCCTTCGCTACATCGAACGTCGCTTAGATTCTGATACTTACACTACAGGTGCAAATCAAATGCAAGTCAAAGAGGTGAAATAATGGCAGAAAAAATTCTTGAAATCCAACATTTAAAAAAATCTTACGGTCAAAATGAAGTCTTGAAAGATATTTCGCTCACCGTTGAAAAAGGAGAGGTGATCTCCATCATCGGGAGCTCTGGTAGCGGAAAATCAACCTTCCTTCGCTCCATCAATCTTCTAGAGACTCCTACAGCTGGAGAGATTCTCTATCGTGGACAAAATGTTCTTGATCCTGAGTATGATCTTACTCACTACCGCGAGAAATTGGGAATGGTTTTCCAAAGCTTTAATCTCTTTGAAAATTTAAATGTCTTAGAAAATACGATCGTTGCACAAACAACCGTCCTCAAGCGTGATCGTGAAACCGCAGAAAAAATTGCCAAAGAAAACCTTGAAAAAGTCGGTATGGGCTCTCAATATTGGGCTGCCCGTCCGAAACAACTTTCAGGTGGTCAAAAGCAACGGGTCGCCATCGCACGTGCCCTCTCAATGGATCCTGATGCCATTCTCTTCGATGAACCAACTTCTGCCCTAGACCCAGAAATGGTTGGGGAAGTCTTGAAAATCATGCAGGACCTTGCAAAAGAAGGCCTCACCATGATTGTCGTCACCCACGAAATGGAATTTGCCCGCGATGTCTCTAGCCGGGTCATCTTCATGGACAAGGGTGTCATCGCTGAGCAAGGAGATCCAAAAGAAATCTTTAGCAATCCCAAAGAAGAACGGACCAAGGAATTCCTTCAACGCTTCTTACATTAATCTCTTGAAACAGTTTGCTTACCAGTATGGAAGCAAGCTGTTTTTTGTACCGCTTCTGCTTGTGAGGCATCAAAAAAACCAGAGAGCAAACTCTCTGGTTTTCAATTGGAACAACAAATTAATCTTCGAATTTTTGATGATTTTTGTCATAAAAATCAATCAATCCAAGTGCAGTTTCAAACGAGATATTCTTCACTTTTGCACGTCCTTGAGCCAAGGCAATGATAGACATTTCACGGGCGTTTGTTTCTTTGCTGATACGATAACCTGTAATTTTCTTATCACGCACCCATCCAACAACTGATTCTACTTTTTCAAAGTTCGATTTAGCCATGATCTTTCTCCTATATTATTATTTCCAATACTAATATAAATTTTTTTGCACATTTTGTCAACTAAAATCGCTGAAAATACGAACCTTTTTTAAAAAATGAAAAAAAGTTTACTTTGCTTTCAAGGCTGATAATATTTGTGTACGAATGTTTTCGACGCCATCTGGGTTTGCTGGTAGGAAAATCGTATTATTTCCTTCTTTATCTGCAAAATTATTTAAGGTATCTAAGTACTGGTTGGTTAAGAGAATAGACATGATTTGTTCTTCAGTCAAGTCTACATTCGCACCTTTTAACTCTTTAATAGAGTCTGCCAATCCATCGACAATAGCCTTCCGTTGCTCAGCAATACCAACCCCGTGCAAACGGTCTTTTTCCGCCTCAGCTTCGGCAGCAGTAACGATCTTGATTTTGTCTGCTTCTGCCAATTCCTGAGCTGCCACGCGTTTTCTTTGCGCTGCATTGATCTCATTCATGGATTGTTTCACTTCGGCATCTGGCTCAACTTTGGTGATCAAGGTTTTAACAATAATATATCCATAAGTTGACATTTCTTCTGCCACTTGTTTTTGAACTTCAAGGGCGATTTCATCTTTTTTCTCAAACAATTCATCCAAGGTCAGCTTAGGCACAGAAGAACGAAGAGCATCTTCAATGTATGATTTAATCTGTGATTCTGGGCGCATGAGTTTGTAGTAGGCATCCTTTACGTTGCTTTCGTTCACTCGGTATTGCGTCGCCACATTCATGGTGACAAATACGTTATCCTGAGTTTTTGTTTCAACCACGATCTCACTCTGCAAGACGCGCAATTGAACTCGTGCGGCAATTTTATCGATGCCAAAAGGCGCTCGCATATGAATGCCACTATCACTAATTTTTTGATAACGTCCGAAACGCTCAATGATGGCAACGGATTGTTGTTTCACCACATATAGTGAGCTGATCACAATGACTCCTGCAACTAGTAGCAAGAATAAAACAAAGATAATAAATCCTGGCATAAAAAGTTCCTCCTTTTAATTTACGCATATCATATCACAAGTCTTCATAAAAAAGCAATATATTCCATCAAAATATATTGCTTAAATAGTCGTTTGTTTCTGTATGATATTCAGACTAGCATATTATAGAGAGTTTCATTTCCGTTCAAATTAATGAAAGACGGATCAAAACGCTCAATACGGTTGACCAAGCCTGCATAGTCATGTTTATTAGCCAAAGTAACCCCAATCAAGACAGGACCTGTCCCCTTGCTGGCGCGTTTAATGTATTCAAAACGCGTGATATCATCATTTGGCCCTAAGATATCATTTACAAATTCGCGAAGGGCACCTGGACGTTGTGGGAAATTGATGATAAAGTAGTGTTTTACTCCATCGTAGATCAAGGCACGTTCTTCCATCTCAGGCATACGGTTGATGTCATTATTCCCACCTGAGATAATACAACAGATCGTTTTACCCTTGATGTATTCGCGCAAGATTTCAAGGGATGCCACACTGGCAGCTCCCGCTGGTTCGGCTACGATCCCTTGCTTAGAATAAAGATCAATCAAAGTCTCTGAAATCAAACCTTCATCGACCCCAACCAGGGTTTCCACATGCTGGCGGGTTACTTCATAGGTCAATTGTCCCACCTTTTGTACGGCAATTCCGTCTGCAAACTTATCAATTTCTGGTAATTTGACGGGGCCTCCTGCTTCAAAGGCCGCCTTCATGGAGCGTGCTCCCTCGGCCTCTACCCCAATGACCTCAATCCGAGGATCCGTTTCTTTGATGTAGGCAGAAACACCTGAAATGAGGCCTCCTCCACCGACCGGAACAAGGACAGCATCAAAGGCAATCGACTCTTTCCGAGCATCCTCAAGGATTTCGTAGGCAACCGTCCCTTGACCAGCCTGTACGAATGGATTATCAAATGGGTCAATAAAGGTCCTTTTTTCTGAAAGTGTAAATTCTTGTGCTGCCTTCGCTGAAGCATCAAAAGTATCTCCGACCAACTTGATTGTTACATAATCCCCACCAAAGAAGCGGACTTGTCCAATCTTTTGTTGCGGTGTCGTAATGGGCATAAAAATAGTCGCTGGAATTTTCATCTCATTACATGTGTAAGCAACCCCTTGCGCATGGTTTCCCGCAGATGCACACACTACCCCACGTTCCCGCTCTTCTTTTGATAATTGAGAGATCGCAAAGTAGGCGCCACGAATCTTGAAAGAACGAACGCGTTGGGCATTTTCTTTTTTCAAATAAATCTTTGCCCCATATTTTTCAGATAAATAGTGGTCGTATTCAAGGGGCGTATTGACAACGACTCCACTTAATATTTTATGGGCCTTAGCCACATCTTTTGCTGTTATCATTTCATACCTCTGTTGCTGTGATTTGATGAAAAAAGCAAGCCAGGGTGTCCCAACTTGCTTAGTCTTCTACAGACAATTAGTTGTAGATTTTGAAGGCGTCATCGTCATTTTGACCAACGAACGGCATTGCTTTACGCAATTCAGCACCAACTTTTTCAATTTCAAGGTTAGCAGCTTGTTCGCGGTAAGCAGTTAATTTTGGACGTCCAGCTTTGTAGTCGTTAACAAAGTCGTTAGCGAAGTTACCATTTTGAATGTCAGTAAGAACAGCTTTCATATTTTCTTTCACTTGTTCAGTGATTACACGTGGGCCTGATACATAGTCACCGTATTCAGCAGTGTTAGAGATTGATTGACGCATTTTCTTGAAGCCACCTTCGTAGATCAAGTCCACAATCAATTTCATTTCATGAAGAACTTCAAAGTATGCTAATTCTGGAGCATAACCGGCTTCAGTCAATACTTCAAAACCAGCCTCGATGAGGGCAGTCAAACCACCACAAAGTACAGCTTGTTCTCCGAACAAATCTTCTTCCGTTTCTTCTTTGTAAGTTGTTTCAAGAAGACCAACGCGTGCCGCACCAACACCTTTACACCAGTCCATAGCGATATCTTTCGCATTACCAGTAGCATCTTGATAGACAGCGTAAAGTGCTGGTACACCAAATCCTTCAGTGTAAGTACGACGTACCAAGTGACCTGGTCCTTTTGGAGCACACATAAAGACATCGACATCTGCTGGAACCTTGATGAATTCGAAATGGATATTAAATCCATGCGCAAAACCAACCGCATTACCAGCTTCCAAGTTTGGCGCAATTTCTGTTTCGTACAATTCTTGTTGGATTTCATCTGGTGCCAAAATCATGATGACATCAGCCAATTTAGTCGCTTCTGCCACCGTATAGGTATCAAAGCCATCTTCTTTTGCTTTATCGAATGATTTCCCTGGGCGAACACCGATAATAACATCATGACCTGAGTCACGCAAATTTTGTGCGTGTGCATGTCCTTGAGAACCATAACCGATTACAGCAATTTTTTTACCAGTTAACGCTGCAACTTTAACATCTTTTTCGTATTCCATCTGAACTGCCATAAGTAAAATCTCTTTTCTATTTTAATTTGCCTTTTTAAGGCGGGGTTAACAATGTTAAGGCGAGAATTAATCTCGAGTAAATCCGGTTGCACCGGTGCGGGCAATGTTTTTAATCCCATAAGGTCGAATGACACGAATGAGGGCTTCGCTCTTTTCTGCATTTCCCGTCATTTGAACAGTAATCGAGCTTGGAGCTACGTCGACCACGGTTGCACGGAAAGGTTGAATAATGGCCAAGATTTCTGCCCGCTTCTCAGCTGGTGCAGAAACTTTCACCAAGATAACTTCGCGCTCCAAGTGTGGTTTATCCGTGATATCCCGGACACGGATCACATCCACCTGGCGGTTGAGCTGTTTGATGATTTGCTCCACTTCATCGTGCGAAGCAACATCAATGATAATGGTAATCCGCGATACATTAGGGTTTTCTGTTGCGCCAACAGAGATGCTTTCGATATTGACTTGACGTCTCGACAAGACTCCAGTAAAGCGGTTCAGAACACCTGATCGGTTTTGAAGTTTGGCTGTTAACATTCTACGCATTAAACTTCACCCCCAACATCTCATGATTACTCTTACCAGCTGGTACCATCGGCAAGACATGCTCTTTCCGAGAAATGTCTACTTCGATGAACATTGGTACATCTTCTGTGATGACTTCCAAATCCTTCTCAAGAGTTTCAGGATTATCAAATTTATAATTCTTGATCCCGTAAGCTTGCGCCATCAATTGGAAATCCGGAAGGCTATCAAAGACTGACTCTGACGTCCGACCATCATAGAAGGCTTCTTGCCATTGACGGACCATCCCAAGCGAGTGGTTGTTGAGCATAACGACCTTGATCGGAACCTTATAAATATTTAAGATCGCCAATTCTTGGTTGGTCATTTGGAAACCACCATCTCCGACAAAGAGAACAACTTCTTTATCTGGATTGGCAATTTTCGCTCCGATAGCTGCAGGAACACCGAATCCCATCGTTCCTAGACCACCAGATGTCACCAATTGGCGCTCATTTTGGTAAGGATAGTATTGAGCTGCCCACATTTGGTGTTGTCCAACGTCTGTGACGACAATAGCGTCCCCCTTGGTCAACTCTCCGATGCGTTCAATCACAGCTTGTGGCTGCACAACCCGTTCTTTTTTGTCGTATGAACGAACTCGGTTCTTATCTTGGGTCACCTTTTCGATCCATTTTTCTGTGTTGTTATGAACCGTCGGCTCTGCTAGCAACTGCTGCAAGGCCTTCTTTGCATCGCCAACAACAGGAATGTCGACATCAATGATCTTCCCAATCTCTGCAGGATCAATGTCGATATGGGCAACCTTAGCATTTTTAGCGAAAGTCTTTGGATTCCCTATCAAACGGTCATCAAATCGACAACCAACACTGATCATGAAATCCGTCTCTGTCATAGCGATATTGGCCGCGAAGGATCCGTGCATTCCTCCCATCCCTAGGAAAAGAGGATGACTGGTCGCAATCGTTCCTTGACCTAACAGACTGGTCACTACCGGAATCTGATAGCGCTCTGCTAGAGCAATCAACTCTTTTGCAGCTCCAGCGTAACTCACCCCACCACCAGCAAGAAGAACTGGTTTTTTAGCCTTACTCAATTGCTTCAAAATCTTTTTGATCTGCAATTCATTGGGTTCAATGGTAGGCTGGTAGCTTGGAAGCTTCACACTTGGTTCATAGATAAAATCTGTCTCTAAAGCAGACACATCCTTTGGAAGGTCAATCACCACCGGACCAGGACGGCCGGTCGTCGCAATATGGACAGCTTCTGTGATAATTCGCGGAATATCTGCCGTCTCACGTACTTGATAGTTGTACTTGGTGATGGGCATGGTAATTCCCACAATATCTGCTTCTTGGAAGGCGTCTTTCCCGATCCCAGCACGATTGACTTGACCAGTGAAGACTAATAAGGGAACGCTATCGCTCATGGCATCTGCAATCCCTGTAATGGCATTGGTCGCCCCCGGTCCACTAGTGACGACTGCGACACCCAGCTTTCCAGTTGATTTGGCGTAGCCTTCAGCCTCATGCAAGCATCCTTGTTCATGACGACCCAAGATATGCTGGATACCCTCAAAGCTATAGATGGCATCGTATAAAGGCAAAACCGCTCCACCAGGATAACCAAAAATCGTATCAATGCCCAAATCACGCAGGGTTTCAAGAACGAGCTCTGAACCGGTTTTTGCAGTTTCTAAGGTAATTTTCTCCATGTCTCTCCTTTCCAGTACTTTGTATATCAAATTAGCATGCTACTATCATACCATTTTTAGAAAATATTTCAAGGAAAAATAGTAAATTTTCTGAATTTTCTATCCAAATCCGAAGAATGAGAGTTTTTCTAAAAATGCTACATCTATCACAAAAAAAGTCCCTAGGAACTCCTAGAAACTTTTCTTCCTTATAACCAACCCTTTTCTTGGGCAATTTTAGCTGCCTCAGTCCGGTTTTCCGCATCCAATTTGGTCAGAATGGCTGACATATAATTGCGGATGGTCCCGTTTGAGAGAAATAAGCGATCAGCAATTTCTTGGTTAGAAGCCCCTTTTGCGACTTCTTTTAAAACTGCCTTTTCTTGAGGGCTTAGAGGATTGGGATGGGTCAAGATCCCTTCCATTAATTCAGGCGAATATTCTTTTTGCCCTGCTAATACTGCATGAAGAGTCGCCATCAAATCTGTGATGCGGCGTTCTTTTAAGACATAAGCATCGACTCCAGCCTTGAGAGCCCGCTCGAAATAGCCCGGCCGCTTAAAGGTGGTAACGATGACGACCTTGATCTGGGGTTGTTGACGTTTAGCCCACTCCAACACTTCTAACCCTGTTTTAATGGGCATTTCGATATCTAAAATCGCAATATCGACTGGATGTGTTTCGAGTAAACGAATGGCCTCTTGTCCATCGCCTGCCTGCAAGACATCTTCCACATCCTCTTGCAGGAGCAAGAGCTGGCAGAGAGCATCGCGCAACATACTTTGGTCTTCAGCAACTAATAAGCGCATCTTATTTCCTTTCTTGATAGGGGATCCGTATTTCTATCCAGGTCGGCTTGTGTTGTTGACTGATCTCCAGCTCTCCTCCCAACAAGGCAATCCGTTCGCGAATCGAGTGCAGGTCCTTGTCGGAAACTTTGTCAAAGCCAATTCCATTGTCTTCTGCGACCATTTCCACTCCTGTCTCGGTGGAGCGATAAGAGAGGAGAGCTTGCGTCGCTTTAGCGTGTTTGATCATATTGGTAGCTAATTCTAGAGATACCATAGCCAGAGCAGATTCTAGGATCGGCGAGATGCTGGCTGTATCAAGCTCGTTTTGAATCTCCACTTTTACTTGCGCCACTTCCAGCATTTGCTTGACGGTTTCTAGCTCTCTTGCCAAGGTTCGCTGCTTCAAGTTCTCGACAATCTCTCGGACTTGGTGCATGGACTCTTGACTGATGGCTTGAATCTCTTGCACCTGTTCCTGGGCCTTCTCAACCTGACCCAATGCTAAGAATTGATCAGCTAGGTCCGCCTTGACACTGAGCATGGCAAAGGTGTGTCCTAGACTGTCATGCAGATCACGACCAATCCGATGGCGCTCGTTTTCTGCCAGCAAGAGATTGATCTGGGCGTTTTGCTTGGCATGGTCAGCTTTCAACTCTTCCATCATCTCCATCCGAACCATACTAAAGGTCATAACCGCGATAAACAAAGAGACGATCAGGACAAAAAGCCAATCATTTTCTCTCATCTCCCTATTAAATAATAGCGCTCCAAAAAGGATCAGTAGTGATCCAACAGCCGTCCAAAGAAAGGGCGAGCGAAAATCGCGAATCCCAAAACGATAGATCAAAATATTGCTCAGATAATAGTAAAACCAACAAAAGCTAGTTCCAACAAAAAAGGTATTTCCTGCAATATACAGCAGAAGATAAATCCAAAAAAGCCAGGTCAGTTTCTTATTTTCAGTAATGAGGATTCCTAGATAGCTTATCATAAAGAAGATGGCTAAAAAGAAATGCCACCAGGGAATCTGCCCTAAGAAAATAGAAGCAAAGGGAAAGGCCATAAAGATTAAGCCTACGTAAAACATATGGTGAATATGTTTGAGTTTTTCAATCATGAACGAACCTCAGAATGACGACGATAGACAATAACAAGGGCAAACAAGGCCAGGCTAAACAAGGTTAAATAGACACTCGCAAAGACATTGACCTGTCCCTTGTTTAAAAAGGTCTTAATCAGTTCCATCAATTGATAGGTTGGAAGGCATTTGCCGATGGCTTGCATCCATTCTGGAAAGAGGCTAATGGGCATCCAAAGGCCACCCATGACAGCCAGTCCCATGTAAAGGAGATTACCTACAACAGACATCAATTGACTAGAAGGAAGCAGGGTCAAGACCAGACCGAGAGCCACAAACGCTAGACTTCCTAGGATGAGAATAAAGGCCGACAAGACCCAATTCTGTAGGGACATATTCACATGCCGCACCACATGGCCCACGGTAAAGACAACTCCAATCGATATGAGAAAATCGACAAAAAGACCCACAACCTTTATTAGATAATATTCTACCATAGATACGGGGGTATGGCGCAAGACTTTTTGCCAATTATTGAGTCGATCGGTTTCAAGAACCGTTGGAAAAGAAAATAGAGCCGTAGACATCATGGAAAAAGCCGTCATGGAGAGGAGATAATCCCTCATAAAGTGAGCGGGGGCCCCTGGCGTGTCCTGGTACATCCCTGAAAAGAAGAGATAAAAGGCCGTGGGCATCCCAATTGATAACAAGTAATAAATAGCTTGGCGACTGGTCAAATGCCACTCAACCACGCCGAGAGCTTTCATGCGTTTCATCTTCTCTACCTACTTCCTTTGTATTTTCAAAAATAGAATCCAATAAACTTCGATTGCTTACTTCGATTTCTTGGATCGAACATCCTTCTTCTTGTAATCGAGTCCACAAACGATTGGCATCACGTGTCACAATCTGAAGAGCATCGGGTTTAATGATTACTTCACTAACACCTTCCATCTCTGCTGCTAGAGCTTGGTAGCGCAAAGGCAAGGTGAAATGTTTTTCTACCTCTTCGCTTCTCATAGCGAGAGGCGTTGTATCCCGAAGTAAATGCCCCTGATGCAAGACTAGAATCCGATCAGCTGTATGCTCTACTTCCTCGATGTAATGGGAAGAATAGACAATGGTCACACCCTCTTCCTTTAAATGCCCAACAATCTCCCAGAAGCGTTGGCGAGTGGACGTATCCATTCCCGCAGTTGGCTCATCTAAGAAAAGTAAGCTAGGACGACCAATCAAGGTTAGAACAAAGGATAAGAGGCGCTTTTGACCACCAGACAACTTACTAGCCAATTGTTTCTTTTGTTCTGAGCTAAAACGTAATAAATCATCAATTTCTTCCCCTGTTAAGGGTTGGGGATAAATAGAGCGAAAGAAGTTGATCAGTTCCTGCACGGTTAACTTTTGAACGATGGCATTCTCTTGAGGGAGATAGGACACACTAGCCTTTAACTGAGGATGACCAGGTGCCTTCCCCTCTACTTCAATAATCCCAAAAGTCGCCTTCATATCTCCCAGAAGACAGTTCATCAAACTTGTTTTCCCAGCTCCGTTTGGCCCAATCAAGGCCAGACAATCCCCCCATTCCACTGTGAAAGAAAGATCTTCTAGGATCACCTTTCCTCTGATACTTTTGTTCAAGTTCTCTACTCTAATGACGCTCATGATACTCTCCTTTCAAGCAGCCTTAAACGGCCAGAATGATGACAAAAACAACCAAGGTCACTCCCGTTTGTTTCATTGCTCCATTTCCTTTTTAACAGACTTGATCATTTTCAATCCTTCTTGAACCGCCCAGCTCATGATACCAAGCCCAGCAAATAATTCCCAAGGGAAATGGTAATAGAGGCTATCATCCTTTGAAAAGATCAAATAGATGACCATTCCCACCACTGTTAACGTAAATACTTTATAGATCCATTGTTTCATTTTTCCTTACCTCTTACTTTCTGACTATATTATAGCGAAAGAAAATAACAGCCACTAGATAATTTTGTCACTGGCTCACATGACAAAAGTCACTAAAAAAAGCCAAGTGACTTCACTCGACTTTTTCTATTCTTCTTACTGACCTTCTTCTTTCATGCCATGCAATTTCAAGGCCTTGACCAAGGCATCTGCCTTCATATTCTTCAAGTTATTGAGACCGGCATCTTTAAAGTAAGAAATTTCTTCTAGAGACTTGGCGTCAATTAGGTTGATGTCAATCACACTAGTTGAGAGCAATTTTTTCTCTGGCGTGATTGTATACTCCAAACTAAAACCAGGAACAGTTTTTAACTTCTTGTAGTCTTCGTTTTGTTCCAACAAAGCTTGAATGGCTGCTGTAAGTTCTTCAGGTGATTTCTCTGCTGCAATGGTCCCAAGTTGTTTGGGCAGATCAGCTGTCACTTCGATGCGAAGGTTTTCAACCTTATCTCCCTTAGATTTGATGATATCCCGGTGTTTTGTTCCATTGATATCTCCTACTAAGGTTGTGGTTTTTTCTTCATTTTTTACTTCTTTTTTAACAGAGGAACTGCTAGATGAGCTAGCGGTTGTAGTTTTCTTTGTTTGGGATTGCGAACAACCAGTCAATACCAAAATGGCTAGCCCAAGGGTTACAAAAAATTTCTTCATTTTTATAACTCTCCTTTCACATACTGATACCAGTATAACATATCGCGTCTTTCTTGTCTAAAAACTCCACTTCTCAAACCATTTCCTCCTCTTTTCAAGCTCTTCAATTTGAATAAAAATCTGATGAATATGAGACTTTTTGCAGAAACTCCTTTTTCTCACGAATAAAGTCTCCGTGGAGAGTTCATTTCAGTCTCAATCCCTTTGAATCACACTGATTTCATAGGGAATCTCCTCGTTTTTCTATATACAAAAAAAGGTTCCGAAAGGAACCTTCTGTTCAATTATTCTACACTAAACAAGTATGGGTAGACTGGTTGGCCACCTTGGTGGATTTCCACTTCTACATCCTCATACTTCTCAGCAAGGACTTGGGCCAATTCATTTGCCAACTCTTCACTGCCATCTTCACCGACATAGATGGTCACAATTTCACTATCTTCGTCCAACATATGAGCGAATGTTTCTTCCAAGGTTTCCATCATATCTGGGTTTGAAACAACGATTTTGCCATCGACCATTCCAAGATTATCATTTTCATGGATTTCAAGCCCATCAATAGTGGTATCGCGAACCGCTGTCGTCACACTACCAGACACAACATCGCCCAATGAAGCGCTCATGCGTTCGTAGTTTTCTTCGATCGACTTGCTTTCATCAAAGGCAAGAAGACTGGTCAATCCTTGAGGGATGGTCTTGGTCTCAACAACTGCTGCAGGTTGATCAATCACTTCTGCTGCAGATTGAGCGGCCATCAAGATATTTTTGTTGTTTGGTAAGATAATGATGTTGCGCGCATTCAACTCTTCAACCGCTTTGACAAAGTCTTCTGTCGATGGGTTCATGGTTTGACCACCAGAGATGATGTAATCAACTCCTTGCGCTTTAAAGATATCAGCCAATCCGTCACCAGCAACGACTGCGATGATGGCATATTCTTTTTCTTCAACTGGCTTCGCTTGACGCTCTTCTTTTTCAACTTGCGCTTCGTGTTGGTTGCGCATGTTGTCGACTTTCACCTTGACCAAGCTTCCGTACTTAAGACCTTCTTGCATGACAAGACCTGGATCTTCTGTATGGACGTGAACTTTGACAATCTCATCGTCATTCACCACCAATAGGGAATCCCCAAGGTTGTTCAAATAGTTACGGAACTCATCATAATCGAAGTCTTTGACATAGGTTGGACCTTGTTTCAAAGCGACCATGATTTCTGTACAGTAACCAAAGGTGATGTCTTCAGTTGCGACATGGCCAGCAACTGACTTGTGGTGTTCTGCATTGATCATTTCTGACATGGTTGCAGGTGTTGCTTGGAACTCTTCAGAAGCGATGAATTCACCTGTCAAGGCTGACAAGAATCCTTCATAGATGAAGACCAAACCTTGACCACCAGAGTCTACCACGCCAACTTCTTTCAAGACTGGCAACATATCTGGAGTCTTCGCAAGAGCAGTCTTAGCTCCTTCAAGAGCGGCACGCATGACTTCTACTGCATCGTTGGTAGATTCTGCTTTTTTCTTGGCCCCGATAGCTGCTCCACGAGAAACCGTCAAAATAGTCCCTTCAACTGGCTTCATAACGGCTTTATAAGCAACTTCTACCCCAGATTGGAAGGCTGCTGCAAGCGCTGCTCCATCCAATTCTTCTTTGTCTTTGACACTTTGAGAAAATCCGCGGAACAATTGAGAAGTGATAACTCCTGAGTTCCCACGCGCACCCATCAAGAGACCTTTAGCAAAGATTCCTGCTGCTTCTCCAACAGTTGATGCAGAACGGTCAGATACTTCTTTGGCCCCATTTTCGATGGTCATTCCCATATTAGTCCCTGTATCTCCATCTGGTACAGGAAAGACGTTCAAAGAGTTTACATATTCCGCTTGTTTATTTAAGCGCGTAGCCCCCGCTTGAACCATTTCTTGAAATAAACTTGTAGTAATATTAGCCACGATTATTCTCCCACAATCTTGATATTTTGAATATAGACATTCACAGTATCCGTAGTGATTCCAAGTTGATTTTCCAAACTAAATTTCACACGTTCTTGAATATTTTTTGAGACTTCGCTAATCTTTGTTCCATAGCTCAAAACAGTGTAAACATCAACTGCGATAGTTCCTGCTTCCGTTGTTTTGACAACAACACCTTTAGAGAAGTTTTCTTTCCCTAGGAGGGCTTGGAAATTATCTTTGATCGCATTTTTGCTGGCCATTCCAACCACACCGAAAATCTCAGTAGCAGCACCGCCTACAACAGTTGCGATAACCTCATCAGTCAATTCAATTTGACCGTCCTTTGTATTGATTTTTACTGTCATAATTTCTACCTCAAAAGTATTTTATATTCTATTTTACCATAAAAGAGATCAGCTGTAAAAGGGTAGGGACTATTCTTCTCCCGCTGTGACAGCTGTCTCTAGAGAAAAAGAAAAGAACCTCTATGAGGTTCTATATTCTTTATTAAACGCGTTCTACTTTACCAGATTTCAATGCACGAGCTGAAGCCCAAACTTTTTTAGGTTTACCATCGATAAGGACAGTTACTTTTTGAAGGTTTGGTTTTACGGCACGTTTTGTTTGGTTCATAGCGTGTGAACGGTTGTTACCTGATACAGTCTTACGACCTGTGAAATAACATACTTTAGCCATTTCTGTGTTTCCTCCTATTAGATCTAATATAACGGATGTGCTAGCACCACATACCGTACTATATTATCAAAAAAAATCTCTCTTGGCAAGCTTTTGGCCAAAGTTTTTCATTTCAGACTTAAGAAAACGAATTCGCTCCGACATAGATAATTTCCAGATTTCCTAAGGAAACATCGCCCGTAATGTAGAAATCCTTGCTTGTCAGAGCACTTGGATTTTCCTGATGTTGGATCGCTGAGAGGGAATTATCCACATTTACATGGACGCGCCAATCGCTTGGTACATAAAGGCTCAGACTCCCAAGGGAAACATCGACAACAAACTGAGCAGAAGGACCCTCAATCCGGCAATTATCAAAATAAACCGATGCTTCTCCCATACTTACATCTGCACTTCCGTGGGTAAAGTGTTGGTCATTGAGATATTTTGTCACCGTTGAAAAAGTGACATCGATGTCATTGCCATCCGACTTATTCATGGATCCAGCAGAATAGGAAGCTAGGCGGGCTTTTGTTTTCTTAGAGGGTTTAAACAAAATATTGAGCCCAATCACAGCGAGAATTGAGGAAAGGATGACAACTGAATTGGACACCGGAAGGAAATGGTATTGTCCATTGAGACAAAAGAGGGCTAAAAGTCCATAGATGAAGCCCCAACCAAAATGGCGTTTTAAGAAACTAGAGAGGGATAGGACTGCAAGCAAGGTGACCCAAGCTAAGGTCCAGATGCTAATGTCCCATTTTACAAAATAGCCTTGTAAGAGGATTAAGGCTGCTAAAAGGATTAAGAATACTCCAATTAATTTTTTTCTCATGATATTACCTCATTTCATTTAGTCGTTCTTTTAAGAGTTGATAGTAGCGTCTGGATACGTGAACCTGCTTATGGGTCTGATAGAAATTGACCGTGCTGGTCCCTGAAAAAGACTTTTCCAGAGAGTAGATCTGCTTGGCGTTGACAATGGTGGATTTGGATATCCGACAAAAGGCGATGGGAAGCAACTCCTCCAACTCATAGAGCTTCTGCTTGACCTCATAGGCCTCGTCCTTGGTGTGCCCAAAAATCTTCTCCCCGTCCGTCTCAAAAAAGAGGATCGATGCCACATCTAGAAAATACTCACTTCGATCCTTGTAGAAGGCTAAAGGAGCAACCTTTTGTTCTAAGATTCTCTCTTGCAGCTGGGTCAACTCCGGGGTCAAGCGCGGAGCTCGAATCAAGATCTCAGGCTCATCCATTGATGGATCCAATTCGATTCTAACTTTCATAAAACTCCTTTCCAAACGTTTTGATAGTACCATTATAACAGCTGTTGAAAACAAAACAAGGGCTTTTCAGTAAGTGGCACGTTTTCCCCATCAAGAGGTCGTATTTGAGAAGTAAAAAAGAGAGTGGGACAGAAATCGGTAATTCGTTAGAATTCGATTCCGTCGTCCCACCTCCGCACAGTTGAGTAGGGCTGTATAAGCTGATGAAATCAGCGT
Organism: Streptococcus sp. 27098_8_66; assembly: GCF_041431945.1. Lineage (NCBI taxonomy): Bacteria > Bacillati > Bacillota > Bacilli > Lactobacillales > Streptococcaceae > Streptococcus > Streptococcus sp. 27098_8_66. The sequence continues at coordinate 35,325 of NZ_JAPVYS010000006.1, forward strand.
AGTAGAGCCCACTCAACCACTGCGTCTTGCTCTACAATCCAAAGACAATTGAGAGGCTAGGATTTTTATCCCAGCCTCCTTTCTTTATTTATTGCTTTCCTTGTCCGGTAAAAGAAAACTAAGACCCAGGCAAGCGAGCACACCTGCTGTGATGACCAGACCATTTGAAACCGGCAGGACATCGTAAATCGCATTTGCGATCATAAAGGCGATCAAGGCGCAGATAACACTTGCCTTGTAATCTTTTTTCAAGAGATTTTCAAGTGTAAAGAAAGCAAATAAGAGAACAGGGAACAAAGGCCAGATATTCACATCGATCTTTGGAAAGCCAACCATTCCCATTACCACAACTGCAAGAGCAGCAAGAATCAATGCAAGTCCAAGTAATTTTTTCATCATATACCTCATTTTGATTATTCGGAAGTATTTCTTCCTTTGATGATTCTATGATAGCAGAGAGCTCCTACGGAGACAAGGACTTTTGACTAAGCGGTCAAAAATGGTGCCTATGCGGTCAAAAAAAGAAACGAGACCGAACGAATATGTGATGAACATCATTCGTCGTCTCGCTCCTTCAAAGTCGTTTCTTCCTATGCCGATTGCAAGCATTCTAGTTGTTTGGACGAACTAAACTCAACAATAATATACCGAATTTAAAGCTAATTTAACTAAATTAGATTTCATATACAAATAGACTAAAATTCAATTTGGTACAAATTTGGTACAAATTTGGTACAAATAAAACTTTTCGTAAAACCTGGTTTGGAAAGTATGGGTTTCAGTTGAATTAAAAACAGCCTAATATCAAGGTTTTTCAGAACGATATCTACTGATTAATTTCATAAAATTTGAATCAATATTTTTTAAATAGGGGAATATACTCCCCTCTTTTATACGATCACTTCCATTATCCCTTCAATCAGCTCCGTAAAACTTTTTGCCACATAGATAATTTCATCAGGGTCATGAATGTAGCAAATAATCTGCCCTTCTTGCCCCTCCTGGTCTGGATCAAAATCAAGCATGAGATAACAAGAATCGCAATATTCCGCAAAAGGAAGCCATTTTTTATTAAAAAGATAGGGTTTGACTCTACTATCACGCATCTCTTCAACTTCTTCGCTCGAAAAATAGTCGGGAAATTCCGTTAACAGAGCATCCCTATTTTGAAAATATCTTTTCCCAACTTCTATTTCCTGCAAACTCATCAGAGAAAAAGCCATTTCTCTTTGGTCAATCACACAGGGTAAGACTGCTAAGAATTTACTACCGTTTTTGTAGCGATAGACTTCCTTAAGTTCATCGGGGAGAGAAATTCCAAGTCTCTTCTCAAACTCCTGAATTTCCTCCTCAGATGCTCCAGAAATTTCCTGATAATCTTCCAGGTATCCTTCTTCTACAGGATCATCCAAACCCCAGTCTTCAAAAGCTTCACAAATATAAGTTGCTATTTTCTTAACTTGGTCAACTATACACATAAGAACCTCCTTTTTTGATTCTATTTAATAATATACCAAGTTATAACATTCAAATTCAACTATAAATCTACTCAAATAAATTTTTATTGGCTTCTATAAATAGCCGCTTATCTTCCTCAGTACCTCCTCTAACAAAATTATCTCCTTTATTAGATCTATATAAATGAGTAACTGGGGATTTTCTGTTTTCAGGATAATTACGTAATTCACTTTCTTTTTCTATTTCATTCATAGAAGGAAATAGGCTGTCTGCTTCACTTTCTAAAAAAATACTGTTATATTCTGATACCTCAGTTGTTTCATAATTATAACCTTCACGACATACAAGAACCGCTGCCACTATTCCTATGCCAGTTCCAATTACAATTCCTGGATTTTCTTTAGTAAATTTCCAACATTTTTTTCCACCATCAACTATTTGACTCCCCACTTTTTTTGAAAAAGCAATAGTATTCTTTTTTAATTCAGTATAGTTAATTACCATTCTATGTCATCCTTTTTCGAATATATTCTGTTACAGATTAATTTTTTATGGTTAATTTTCTCTAAATTCGTTCACGACTGTAAAAGAATTCACAAGACCAATTTTATATTTTTTATTAAGCAATTTTACAGATTCATAAAAGCTTATTTCTTTATTTTTTATAAAATCAATCTCATATCCTCCATTGTCAATGATATATTGAGTAAATCTATGATTAACTCTTGCTTTTTTTATTGCTAAAACAAGCAGTAAGATGAGTAGAAAAATTATGAGTATAACCAAAAAATCCATTAAGAAATACCTCTTTTCTAAATTTTTTAAAATTATACACTAATACCAGCTCTTTGTCGTTCAGCAATCGTGAACTTTTGCCATTTTTTTAGAAAAATATTTAATTCGACTAACATGTTTATTTTTCATTAATGATAAATCAGATAACAATGCTGAGCCAATTTGTTGATTAATTGCAGTGCCCAGGTCATTATCGGTAATATCAAAAAGATACAGTATACAATGATAATAATCTCCTAATTGAAATAGACTTTTATGTCTTTTCAACGCCATAATTTCTTCCATTATATCTTTATAGAAGTCCTCAAATACTATTTGTTTAAATGCATCAGAACTATTTGTATCTCCACTCAAGAGATTTTCTGAAATAAAACGTTTAATTTCTTTCCTCCTTTTTTTCTCATTTTTAATGACAAAGCATTCATCAATACCATCTAAGTCAATGCAGCCTTTTACCATTATCAACCATAAAATAAGTAGACTTAATCCATTTGCTTTTGCAGAAATACATTCATCTTTTTCTAATTCTCCATAAACTTCTATTGCTTTAGTCAGATAAATATGATAATTTTCATCTTGATTTTTTAAACATTCAAAACACTCTTTGTGAAAATTTTTTGCATCAACTAATTTTGGATATAACTCTTCTTCTTTTTTAAAATCTGCAATTGGAAACAAACATAAAAATGAATGGAAATAATCGTAATTATCACTTTTACTCAAATTATTTAACATTTTTACCATTGAAAAATCTGTACCTAAATCTCCCCCTAACAACTGATCAACTGTAACTCTGTAGTGAGCTGCTATTTTCTTTAAGTTTTCTGGCGAAGGTCTATTTATTCCACTCTCCCAATTTGCAATTGCGCTTTTACTATTTAGATCAATAGAGTAAGCTAACTCTTCTTGAGACTCACCCATACTTTTTCTTAAACTTTTTATGTTATTAGATAATCTATCCATCATCGTATTCCTTAGATTTTTTAATCTTCCTTATATTTCAATACTTATCTACTTCTTTTGAATCTTTCCAAAATGAAACAAGACTATTGAATCTAACTGGCCCGCGATTTCGTCAAATGAGCGTTCCAAGTCTAATGTTCGAACACTAATCTGATTCCCATGAATTTGATAAATATTATCTGGCTGAATCTGTTCATCTGTTTTAGCATATAGTAACATCCCTGATACCGTATATTTGCTTTTATCAAATTGATACTCGCTATTTTTCACATATGTGAATATCTGATAAAGGTTATTGGAACGAATAGTGTACTTATCAAAACGCATTTGAGTAGTCCGTGAATAATATTTTGCATCAATAATCAAAATAGAATTCTCTTTTTGAAGTTGAATGTCACTCTGCATAATGGGCAACAAATCGCCATCCCCGTCGTCAAGGGCCCACGGTATCTGAGAGGCATTTGCATTTAGCTTAGGGTAATGCTTTTTATAATATTCAAGAATAAATTTTTCATATAGTCGATTCATTCTTTGTTCATCAAGAAAATCCATTAGTTTCATCTGACCATCTGACGTCGTCTGTAGGAGTCCCTTCACAACCAAATAACAAATAGAAATCATCATTCTATAGGATTGATTATTCCTATTGTATTGAAACTTCCAATTTACTTTATTCAAATCAATGCATTCAACTTCATTGAAAAAAACCAATAATTTCCGTAATTCTTTTTTTCGTTTTTTAGGAATATCAGATTTTAAAAGAAGACACATCGTAGACTTAATGATACGATTCATTGTATTGTCAATCGAAAATTCTTCATAAGAGCACACTACTCTTTTTCTGATGGAACTTTGGGACTTCAATGATTCTCCAATTTCTATTTTTCCTCTCAACGTCGTGATTTCCTCGGTTTTAGGGATATACTTTTTCTCTAAACCTCTCTTAAGTTGAATTGCAATTGCCTTAACTAAGATAGCACTCATCAGGTCCGCAGTGTTTTGAAACTCTTCTGTAGAGAGTTTTTTATAGCCTTGTCCTTTTAGAACACTGAAAGCATAAGTTAGCATATAATAGACATTCTTAATTGGTATCACTTAATTGCGCTCCTCAAGCTTTCGCTCCATTCTCTCACCAGAGTTGGTTCATCAAACCAATATTCTTTTAATAAAGGTATAAGTTCATACTCTACAATATTAGAAATTACCTGAGCATTCACACTTTCTGGCGTTAAATTGCAAAAATAACTATGACCTATACAAAATCCTTCGCCTAAGCTCTCATCTGTAGCAATAGCATAATTTAGATTTTTCACACAAGCAATCAAATTATCCAACTTTCTACTGTTTATAATTGATTGATAGGTTTTAAATCCATCTGTGTCAAATCCTGGCTGTAATTCAAAGAATGCAAACCTTCTTCTCAAAGCATAGTCTAGCATAGCTAAACTTCTATCTGCAGTGTTCATCATACCAATGATATATAGATTTTCTGGAATAGAAAACTTTTCATCTGAGTAAACAAGTTGCAATGAAGCCCCTCTTTTATCATTCTCAATTAGCATGAATAGTTCACCGAAAATCTTACTTAAATTTCCACGATTAATTTCATCAATGATAAAGAAATAATCATTACAAGCGTCTAGTTCTGCTTTTTTACAGAAATTATAGAATGCGCCTTTCCTTAATTCAAATCCATTATCAGAAGGTCTAAATCCCATAATGAAATCTTCATACGAGTAGCTTTGATGGAACTGAACCATCATAACTCTCTCAAGATTTTTTTCTCCCATAAGAGAATAAGCTAATCGTTCTGCTGTATATGTTTTACCTACTCCCGGAGCTCCTTGCAAAATGACATTCTTCTTATAGTTTAGAATAGTTTTTAATTTTTCATATTCTTCTTCAGACATATAAATATCTTGAAGAAAATCCCCTTTTGTATATGAAGAAGATATCCTCTCCTCTGTTTGTCTGAGTTCTTTTGTTTGTTGATCACCAAAAATGTTATTTAATTTCTCTATCAGATCACTTTTATTGGTAATATTAGTTAAGGTTTTCATTGGTGCTTTACCAGGATAAGGCCACTCTCCCTTATGAGTCCACTTCACATGGTGTTGATGTTTAAAATTATCAGCTTCCAGATTATAAATATATTCCGAAGTAACTACTCCTCTTCCAACTAATTTAGTTAGTCCTTTTTTTACTAATATGACGTCCCCAACCTTTACATCACGAACAAACTGCCAAGTTGCTAGTGAATCATTAGTATAAGCATTATTGTTATTATTGATTGACCTCATCATGTCTATCATCTCATTTCTCGATTGATATAGACGTAGATCCCCCATAGCATCCCAACCAATTCCGATGATTCCGAGTTTATAAAACTCTTCCCACATAAAAGAATTTTCCCCAGGAGCATATATCCAAAATTGAACATTAGAAGATTCATCGGTCATACTAGTAGAATGTACTTCCTCCCTTTTTGTTTCTCGAATTTCTTTATTTACTATTTCAGAATAATTCCATGCTTCTAAAGATAATTCCTTAAAATTATTGAATTGAGATTTCGATCTGTTTAAGTAATCTTTCATTACTTCAATTATCTTGAAATATTTGGCAGAGGATATTTTTGAATCAATACTCGGTAAACTTTCTATTATTTCTGAAGGGATTTCCCCTGATTCTAAAATATACCATTGATTTCGCTTATCTAGATTCAAAAAAGTATCTGAAGCGATCCAATATAAGCCCATAGTTATCTTGCTATTGCCATTTCCTTTTTGGTTATTGACAATATCAAAATAATGCGAAAATTTCTCCTTGTTTTCACTACTAGGGTCCTTGTCATATTCTAATGCTGAAATAAATAGTGACCACAAATCATCAATGTCCCTAACATTTCTTTCATCAATAAAACGGTAGTATGTTGCATTCTGGTTATTTAATACGGGAAGTCCATCAAAGGAAGTTGGTACCTTACTTTTCAAATCGAATAACTTTGCTACTATTTCTAGAATTTTAATTCGGTTTCTATTAGTTAATTTCTTATTAAATAAGCCAAACACAGTAAAGGGATCAATATCAACCAGATTATTTTCCTTTTCCAACGTTGGCATTGAAAATCCTGTTAACTTATAAATTTCCTTGAGCTTCTTTATCAGTTCTGCTCTATTATCTTTATAATCCACTAGTTTTTTTGCAAACTCTTGATAAAAATCTACCCATAAAAATTGATCTACTGTATTCATATTGATTTACTTTCTACATCTAAATTTACAAATTTTATTTGATACCTATAATTTTACTAAGTATTAGTATACCACGAAAGCACTTACATTTCCAACCAATAAAATAGCTTCCCTCATTCGAAAGAAGCCTTTTTGTTGTTCAATCACATCGTTTTATTAAGCAATAATCCTGTATATCTTTCCGAAAAACGACTCTTTTTCGGAAAAATATATATTTGCTGTTATAACAGACATTTTGTTGAATTTCTATTATAACAGACATTGACACATTTTTGTAATATTATTTTGGTAAAATAATATTACAAAAGGAGGCGAAAGATATGAAAAAATTTATAAGTGTTTTGCTACTTTCAATAATGGCAGTGATGTTAATTGCATGTTCTAATAGCAATCAACAGTCCTTGGATGGAGAATATTATTGGGTATCAAGTGAAAGAAACGAGCTAGCATTCACTATAAAAGGTGATAAAGGTTCCATTGAACATGGAGAGGCCGATAACTTTAAGATTGATAAACAAAAGAAAACCATTGAGTTAACTGGACAAGATATTGCAAAAATGACAGAAGAATATTCGTTTAAAGATGGGGTATTTTCTGTTGATATTAGTGGAATGAAACACGACTACTACTTAAAGGGGAGCAGTGCCTATGAGAAAGCTCTCAAAGAATTTGGTTACAAATAACATCGTATACACCTATTTTACTGAATAGGTGTATTTTAGTGCATTATAGATGATTTCTCTATTTTGGACTTATCAACTTGTACCAAATAGTTTATATTTCTTACCAAATAGTTAAATCAAAAAATTATACAGTACTTTATAATATAATTGATTCATGAATAATATAAAAGAAGAAAATATTAAAAGAGCTATCTGGCATATAAAGAGACACTTAGAAGGACTATGGAATGCACAAGATGAAGAAGATAGGAAATATGAAATGTTTCATTTACAATCGAGCATTGAATGTTTGGAACGTGTGATGAATAGTAAAAAACCCTATCCAAATATGGATAGAGTGTTTTAAAAATTATGTTTTTCAATCACATAGAATGTCTAACTTTTTAAAAATGTTCATGATTTCTTTTCGATAATCTTCGATCTTCATTCGTGAATTTTGATATTGAATATCTAATTTTTCAACTTCTGAAATAATTTGTTCTTGAATATTAATAGGGAGTACTGGGATTGGAAATTTCTCTATATCTTTTACATAAACATGTGGCTGTGCTGCACCTCTTGAAAGATTGAAAATTTCTTCTTGGTAGGCTCTCAAAAAATTAAAAATATATTTGGTCTCTAATTCAGTATCAGCTTGAACAGTTATAGTATCACTAGCAAATATAGGTTCATCCCAATAATTTACATATCCTGCGTTCGCTCCTGAAGCAGAAATTGTAATTATATTTGCTTCTCTATTTGCAATATTGTGAGTATAGGCATATTCTTTTCCCCCTGCAACTACTTTAATATTTCCTTCTCGTGTTTGGGATTTGGTAATTGTTTGTCCCTTATTAATATCAGCAATCATTTTTAGATTTTGAACAGGATATTTACTTACTACCTCAATTTTTTTATCAGCACTAGTTTTGATTTGTGCATCAAAAGTAGACTGAGTAAAATCAATCATATCTACTAAAGAAATAGCTGAAACGAATTGTTCCAATTCTTTTGGAATATTTACGTTTGAATTAATAAAATTATTTCGAATAACAGTATTGATTTTCGAAGTATCTTCTATATTTATAGGATTAAATAAAGGAGTGTTTGTGCTATTAATTGCTTGATTTTTAGAAACTTCCATCTCTTCATCAGTGATATTAGCACCTATATATTTTATTCCTTCTTGTCCTTTTCGTTTAGACCATTCATATCCTAGAAATTCCTTTATTTGTTCTTTGTCAGTTGGCGATTTCACAACAATGACATCATTTTTCTGTGAATTAATTAAAGCAAAATAGAAAACTTTTTCTTGTTCAATTTCTTTGATGAAATTATAAAGAGCTTTTTTATATTCAATTTCCTTGTTTTCTTTAGAATACTTTTCTGAAATTTTCTTTTTCTTAATGTCTTTAGCTCGCTTGGATTTATCAAATACTGTTATGTATTCTTGGAATAATTCAAAGTCTAAAAGAGAATCTAATCTATCTAATTGTAATTCACAGTATGAATTATAGTCGACACCAATAGTTTCACAATATTTTTCTAATATAATAACATCATCTGTTTCTATGTCTGTATTAGTAAACCAACGCTCTACTGCATATCGATAATTATCTGCTTCGTTTGGTGGATATTTCTTTTTACGTAAAAATAATGTAATTGTACTTGTACCAGTAGACCCAAATGTTTTTGAACCAAATTCTGAAATTGCAATGATATCAAAATTTTCTAATAACATTTTTCTAGCTTTGGTATAAAGTTTGCCATTTGATAATACAGAACTTGGAACAATAATTCCTGCAACTCCTTCAGATTTCAATAGTTGCGCAGCTCTCTCTAAAAAAAATAACTCAATACTATTATTAGTATCTAATCGCTCTACATATGAACTTAAATCATATTTTTTACGCTGTTTTTCTGACAAAGTTTCTAAAAAGCCTTTTACTGAGTATGGGGGATTTGCAACAATTACTGAAAAAGTATTATCTTTAATATTATTTTGTTCGTCTAATGCATCACCATAAATAATATTTATATTATCCTGTCCATACATAAAAGCTGAAACTTTTGCAACTTTAGAAAGGCGGTATTCTTTTTCAATTCCATAAATTGAAGAATAGTAATCCGATAATTTTGTTTCGTCAACGTAGCTTTTAATTTGTTCTGCATATTCATTTAAGAAGTGTCCAGCACCACTTGCATAATCTATTATTTTTGGAATGTCAGTGTTTTGGTTAATATTCTCTAGTGGCAAACTTGATATTATAAATTTCACAATTGGAAGAGGTGTGAAAAATTGACCTTCTGATTGCTTGACACCATTATCTAGAAATCCTTCAAATAAGTCTCCTAAAAACTGATTTTGTTCCTCAGTTTTTAACTTCATTCCTTGTAACATTTGTACAACTTCAACTAATATCCTAGAATTCTGATAAAATAATTGTTCATTATAAACATCAAGAAAAGTAAAGTCATTGTTAGAGAAATATTTGAGTTCTTTAAAATATTTAAAAATAGCATCTTTGGCAGCATCTTTACGGAGTCTAAAGGCGCTTTCAATATCTTTTTCAGCCACATAAGATACTTTCTCATTTAAAAACTTCTCCATTCCAACTTGATAGAGTTTTTGAAGTCTATCAACTAAATCAAAATATGTATCTTGAGCAACTCCTTTCCAGTTAAACATTAAATCATCTTGATTTTGTTCTTCATCTACAATTTTTGCTAAAAAAAGATTTACCAATTTATCAAAAGCATTCTCTCTACCACCTACATTATATTTTCGAAGAATTGTAGCAAATTGATTATATTTTTTTTGAACTTCATCATGTGTGATTTCTTTAAGATCTGATAAAGTTGATTTAATTTTTCCTATTTCAAATGGCTTAATAGTTTCTTCTAATACACCATTTGTTCTAAAATCTTGTTGATAAACATCTCGCCATATTTCAAATTTATCATTTCCGCCTTTTGCATCTCTGTATGACTTAGGATTTTCTAGAGTAGTCAGAAACTCATCATTGTCTTTTAATTGTATAGCATGATAAATTCTTTCAATCGAGGAATCAGATATCTTTGAAGCATACAAGACGAGAGCATGTGCTTTATTTTCTTGTTTTTCATAAGAAAATAATTGTCCTCCATCCAATAATGTATTTTTCCATTCTTTTTCAAATTCTGAACCGTATGTTTTAGCTTCAATAATTAGAAAAGGATTTCCTTCATTGTCTTCGATTGTTACATCTGCATTCCCAGATTTAGTGTTATGTCCAAGTTTATAACCTTTTTCAATAGAAATTTGATTTGGAAGATATCCTTGTTTTAATAAACCTATAATTATATCTAATATCACAAAATTTTCTTCTGCTGAGAAGTTGGTTGTAGTTTCTCTCCCAATTTCTTTCAGGTTTGGGTAGTAGATTTTCTCCTTTTCTATATCAATTTCAATCTTATAATTATTAATCTCTAGCTCAAAAACTTTATCTTTTTTTATTTCTTTAAAATTATGAGCTTTTAACCAAGGTTTTATATTAGTCACTTATTTATCTCCTAAAAGAATATTATTACTTATTATTTTATCATAACTCTCAATAATAAATTAAAACCTTCTCCAATTTTTTATATCTCTAAATTATTATAGAAAGAAGAAAATCGGTATGTTTTAAATACTTTTTAACACATCAAAAAAATTTAGCACTCTTTAGGTAAAAAATTTCCAATTATAATTCCTACTATTCGTGGATCCTCATTATAAGAAATAAAAATATCTTTGTATTTTGGATTAATAGAAACCAAGCGTAGGCCCTCCTCTTCACGATAAACTCGTTTAATATAAGTTTGGCTATTACAGACTACAGCATAAACTGCCCCATCGTAATCAAATCCTGTCTCACGAATAAGAGCAACAGAACCGTTTTGATATTTGGGCTCCATTGAGTCACCAGAAATCCATGAGGCGAAATCATGGGCTAGTTCTTCATCAAAATAGACTATATCATAGTTCTGATCATCATAAACTGACGAACCGATACCGGCAGACATTTTTTCGTAAACATGGTACTCGTATAGTTTTTCTGATATTGAAACAACGTTCTTACATTTTTCTTTTTGAACTAGGCTTCCGATATAACTTAGTGCATTATTCTTACCTTCATCTGATAAAGTATTATATAGTCGGAGGATTTCGACTTCTGTAAAATAACCTTTTGGGACATTTAGAATCTGCTCCAAAAGATTTACTTTTTCTATTGATGGTTGTTTTATTCCACGTTCCCAGGCAGAATATGCCTGATAACTAATGCCTAATTGATCCGAAATATCTTTTTGGGTCATTTTTAGCTCTTTTCTACGAGCCTTTAGTTTTTCTGGCTGGTACATCATTTACCTCACATTAACAATAATTTCAATTCAGCTTTTTGTTTTGCTTCTTTATCTGTTAGCCTATTTTTATCCCAAACATAAGCTATTGATTTCCCTCTGTCATAAATGAGCCATACTTTTAGATTGTCCTGACAAGTTTTTATTTTTTTCCAATTCTTTTGATTTAAAAGTTCAGGATACTCTTGACTAGTAACGAAGCCACTTTTGCTCACAGATTGTTTAATCTTATAAATGAGAGAAGTCTGGTAGTTGTTAAATTCCTTTATAATATGTTCTTTGATGCTGTGTAACAAAAGTAGTAGTGTGGCATTTTGTCCATCGATATAATCTTCAATAGCTTGCCTAATGGTGCTTTCTTTGTGAGGATAATATTCTCTTAGAAAGTCTAAAAGACGAAAAAACAATGCTTGCTTTGAAACTTCGAGACTATTTTGAATGTGTTGAAAGGTATCACAACTATAATAGATCTTAGACAACAAAACAATGTCAGGCATTAATACTACAGCTGAAAAAACATTTGCCTCTCGTTCTAACAGATTTTCTTTATTATCAATAGATTCTGTAAAAAAAGTGCCTTCATGCTTAAGAATGAAATGTCCCAGTTCATGACATAAAGTAAAATTTTGCTTTACAATAGGATTATCCTTCTCATAAGAAAAGCTAATACCTAATTCATCAATAACCGTCAATCCTTCAATCTTATGATTTGAAAAATGGTGGCAAATTACCTGAATCTGATATTCTTGAATACAATGTTCAAAGAAGTAATTGAAATTATAATTTAGTAACGAAATATCATGATCCTTCATGTATTGATATAACACGTGTTTTGTAGACTTACTAATTTTTGTATACAATTCATACAAAGAATGATACCTCCTTTAAGTAGAATTTACAACAACTAAACCAAAAAGGTTGAGTTAATTGTATAAAAAAAGTGGATTTTTGTCCACTTTAAAAAGAAAACATTACAATAAATTCTCCTTTATGTAAATACATTACTGCACTTCTGTTTGAAAGTATCAAATTCCTTATCATTTTTTAAATAGTACTCTAAAATAGTTTCTACTACTTCCTTTTTCCCGGAATCATCTTTATATAAATTAGGAAAGTAAAACGGTAACCTATATTTTTTCCTATGTTTATAATAATTTCTTATATCTTTTTCATTATCCTGAATAAATATATAAAGTTCATTCTCATCTTTTACATTATTCCATTGATCAAAAAGATTCTGGTTGTGAAATACAAGTTCATTTGATTTTCTTCGTTTATTTTTTATTTCATTAACTAAATTATCTAATATACCTGTATCTTTGGGATCAACTATTTTTTTACATAATCTATAAGCAAAATAATTTTGATCTATCCAGAAGTCATTATTTATCTTTTCATATTCCACATTATCTTGGTAGGACTTTAATTCATGTTGAAAATAATCTAATAAAATAGATCTCCTATAGATAAATGGATTTGTTTTTAGGACTGTTAAAAGTTTTTGATATGCTAGTTTTAATTTTCTATTATATAATCTTTCAATGTTATAAATCTTTATAAAATGTTTAATTCGTTTATCAAAATTATCTGTATCAGAAAAATTTTTAAATCTGACCGTCGGAATATAATTATTAGAAATATGCTTAAACTCTATTTCTATATACTTATCAATGCTAAAAGATTCAAAATAAGGATTTATCTCACTTTCCTCAACACAATCTGATTTTTTACTATGATCGTTAGTGTTACATTCGTAACAACATTTAATTAAATTTATCGGTAATATTGAAAAGCGAAAATCCCCATTAGTTTCATTTTTAGGAATAATGTGTTCTAACGTAATCTTTGTAGAAAATACCTCCTCACAAATAGGACAAATAGCAACATCATTAATATTCTTTACTTCTGGAAAAGATGAAAACAGACCATTTTTACCGTCTCTTACATATTGAGAATACCAATAATGCGAATTTTCCACAGTCAAACAATCTGGTTTCGAAATAGAATCAATATCTAATTCAAATAATCTCCCTCTTGCTTTTTTCTTATATTTTTGATCGATTTTTTCAAGATATGTTGTTAGTTTTTCCTTATCATCTTCTGTAACTGTTTTTGGTAGATTATTTACAATTTCTGCCACAGAAGGTAGATTATTCTTAGTGCACTTTTTCATTAACTTTCTACTCTTTCATTAATTTCCTCTTCTAAATCATCTGAGTAAAGACCGTATAACAAGTATGCTTCATCGCCTAAAAAATGAATATCTTTAATACTCAACATATCAATTCCATTTTTTAACGGATCATTATCATCATGGGGTAATAGATTATCAAGTTTCGATTTTAATACAGCTTTGTATCTATCTGTTAATAAAGCATTATATCCAGTATATTGTAATTCCACACCATATATATTTTTGTAAAGAGTGTCGAGATTCTGACCATAAGTTTTGTAATTTATTCGTGTGATAACGTGTTTTGAGTTTATTATAAGCACATTGCAGTGGGGAATTTCTTGGATAATTACTGGAGAATGTGTTGTAACTAAACAAAATGCCCCTGTATCTTTTGCTATTTCTGATACAGCTCTTATAAAGGCCTTCATCATTGGAGGATGCATAAATGTCTCTGGTTCATCAAAAATTACCAAACTCCCTTTGTTTACGTTAGATACTAATTTAGTTATATATAGAAGTATTGTTGCTTGCCCTGAACTTAAATAGTTTATTTTATCAAAACATTCATTACTTATATATCCTTCTTGTATTTCAGATACTATATCGTATACCCATTGTTCAAAAGAAAAGAAATTTAAACTTTTTTTCCATAGATTAAATTTTTCTTTAGAAGCAATTAAATCTAAAAGTATATATTGGATATACCAAATAAAATTTTGTTTAATTTCAATATTATTAGTATCCAAATTATTTTCAGACAAATATTCTGCATAGCTATTTAAAAATGAATTTGATATATAGTCTAATTTAGAGGCTTTTAATTTATGAAGAACTTCTTTAACTAATGGTTGCTTTATTGAAACAAACCCTACTTTCTCATAGATTATATTTTCTTTGCTATCCAAAACTTTGGAATCTAAATATTTAAGATCATCATTTGGTACTTTTGGAATAGAGTCCTCAAATGGACTTAGTGAAAAATGAATAATTTGAGAGAAATTATTATCATTATTAAAATGACGCTTTATGATTTCATTTATTTTATATGATTTCCCACTTCCATTACCTCCAACAATACCATAAACATTCATAGGTAAATAGGAGACCTTATCTTTGTAAAAAATTATTTTTCCTTTCGATTCACCATTTTCTAAAAATGAATACTCAATTTCTGAAATACTATCATCGACTGATTTTTTTAACAATTCACTATCTAAATTAGTAATATGTGATTTTCCAGATATAGTTAGTGGATGAAAAATTTCTTTTATTTCTTTTATTGTAGTCGTACGTAAGAACGAATTGTTAAAAAAATTTTGCGCTACGTCAGGTGCTATTTTCATCTCAAAATCTACGTTTTTATCTACATATGATTTGTAATAATTAGAAATTTCATCAAGTTTCTTCATATCAAATGCCAGATCTACAGTTAATTGAAACCACTTTTCTCTTAAATCATATGACAGATATTTTTTTAAAAAATAATAATAATCATTGGAACCAAGTGAGACAATATTGTCAATACCTGAGTTATAACCTGCACTTTTTATATATTTAATCGTTTCTTCACTTCTGGGGTTTACACGTATATAAAATTCTTCACCCCAAATTGAAAGACGTAAAGTTTGTTTATATCCATAATCATCCCAATTATCTTTATTAATTGTTATTGTTTCAATAAAATCATCTAAGCTATTAAAACCTATGATTTTATCTAACTCATATAATTCACTGATATCTTTAGAGGTGACTTTAATAAAATGTAATGTTAAAAATTCACACTGGTATGAAAAATATTTCTCTCCACGATCTATGTTATTACTTATTTTTATTAATTCATCAGGGTCCGTAATTGCAATATCTGAAATTTTTGGATCTTGGATAATTTCAGCAATCACTATATAATCATACCCATTATTAACTTTAAAATCATCCTTGATATATTGAGTAATGAATAGAAATTTATTTTTCTTTTTATTATAAAATTTATTACTTAACAGGTCATGTTCGCAACGAAATAATAATTCACACCTACTTATTTTAAACCTTTCGATAATAGTATTCCAATCAATTTCATGATATCTTTCTTTAATTTCTTCTATTACTTCTTCAATCTTCATAATTTTTCTCCATATTTTTTGACTCTCCACATTCTATATCTTGATTCATTAATAAATTAAAATAATTAGTTATATTTATTTTTATTAAAAGCTCTCTTGCGCTCTTCCATAAACTCAATCAATTCCTTCTTAAAGATTTTCTTCTCTTCCTCTGTTAATCCATTTGAATTCATACGAAAAAGTAGCTCGATATCCTCTAATACATCACTAGTTTGTTTGTTTTCTGTGTTTCCTAATAAGTAATCAACTGAAACATATAAAATTTTGGATAATTTCACTAAATTTTCTTGTGTTGGCTTTTTTACTCCTCTCTCCCACGAAGCATATGCTTGTTGGGAAATCCCTAATTTACTTGCTACATCAACTTGAGTAAAACCTGCATCTTTCCTAAGTTTTTTTAAGCGTTCTGAAAACTCCATTTTAAAACCTCTAAAATATTTTTTACTTTTTTTGGAATAATCCCTTGACAAAATACAACCATAGGTTGTATAATATAATCAACAACTAATAGTTGTATCCCACCTAAAAATAATAACCTATTTTAAAGGTTGGATTTTGATCATTGACAATTAAATAAAAAGTGCGTCTGACAACCAGAGGACTGACTATCAAACTACACTAAACTTCGTACCTTTATTGTAATTTATTTGATACTAAAAGTCAAGGCCGTTTAATGGTTGAAGTGATGATATAAAACAAGTATTTGTGGGCTTCCACGCATTTCGGACTTTCGCACTTTTCCGAATAGTAAAGTGAACTGGCTTCGCCAAAGGGCGTAAGAGAATCTTAAGGGTATGATCATGACTCCCCAATGAGATTGGCCGGGAAAGCGATGGTAATTTACGCAAAGCACCTTGCTAAACGTTGCCACCGTGGAAAGAGGGATCTTTCCAACCAAATAACTTTTCTTTACTGCTGTCTATCTAATAGGATAGACCTACTCTCAAGCTACTAAGTTCTTTCCTTTTTTCACTTAGTAGCTTTTTTACTTATTACAATAAAGGAGAATGATATGACAAACTTTTTTCGCACTACAATGTAAACGACTCTATGATAACTATGAATTTACCTATGGTATGTTTAGTGAATCTGATAAACTTCAAGCTAAACTCTATGCTCAAGCCCAAATTGATTTAGACCATCTCGCAGATGCTGCTCGTAGAAATGGCTATGCTCATGGGGATATTCAATTCTATAGTCGTATGTTTAAACGCAAATTATTTACCCACTATTACTCAAGAGTCAAGCAACTAGCTTAACTCTTTTTATTTTACACTCAGAAAGGAAAATCTTATGATCTCAGAAACACTTAAAATGAAACCAGAATTTATTGGCCCTGCTTACTACGAACGTTTGGGAAATGCTCCTAAATTTATTTTTGGGAAAGAAGGCAAATACCAACGTCATATTCTAAATAGTGCAGAGCATGGAGCCTTTCATGTTATTACACCAGCCTCTACAACTGTCTTCCCAGAAGACGCTCTAGTGGAAGCAGTTAATCCAATCTTTTTCCCAGATACTGCTTTAAATGGCAATACTGTTGCCCCTTATCTCAATGTCTTTGCGGAAAAATTGGTAATTAAAAAATAAGAAACAAAAGGAGAAAATCACATGGCTAAAATTGGATTAAACTACGGAGAAAAACTACAAATTGCTGACAAGACTTATCGTGTCATTACAGATGGGCTAGATGTCCCAGCTGTCCTTGGGAAACTGACTTTCCGAGGCATTGAAGGCCCTGATATCATCTTTGAAGTGGATCGCTCACAACGTAATCCTGATGGATCATTTGTCCAAGTTAATACTGGAGAGATCCGTGGAATTGTCGTAGGAATTCATTCTTCTGTCCAGCACGAAACACTCTTTTTCACTATCGCAGATATGTCAGAGTCTGAAATTGAAGACTTGGGCATTAAATACCGAGAAGAAGTTGAACTAGAAGATATTGTTATCACACATACCCACGTCAATCGTAATGATATCTATAAGCTCTTTGCTTCTAAAATCAAGAAAAAAGCTGGAGGTACACCAACTAAAGAAAACAAACCTGTAGAAAATAAGAAGGACAACTAGGAGGTGATGCACCATGAAACTCTTTACCTATCGCGGGAAAAGAGTTCACGCTTTTCATCGTAAACTAAAGGGAATCACATGGTTTATCTGGTGGTTTCCATTTTTATTGGCTATTAGTTACTACAGCTACTTACATTTAGAAGAATTAAAAGTTCATCCCTTACCTCAAGGCTATTTTCTAGGAGCTGGGTTACTTTTTTCTTTAATTCTATCTTGGTTTATTAATCGGATTTGCTACAGGAAGATGCTCTTCTTTCAAAAGCTCAATAGTCTTCGAATACTCTCTCGCTTTCTGCTAGAGAATAACCTCTATCTCGTTAAAAAGGTCAAGCGTGAGAACAAGATCATTGAAAAAATCACCTTGCCTCAAGTGTATATCAAGCAGTCTCGCTACAAGATTGAAGTGAGTTTCATTCTAGAGGGTAATAAGTTCCAAGATCGTTTTCTAAATCTTGGGGCCACGCTTGAAGTCATGTTTAACGGGGACTTTCGCAATAAAACCTTTGATAGTCGCTTTATCAAATATGAAATTGCTATTAACCGAATTGATAGCAGAATCACCATCGATGAAGTAAAAGTCAAAGGCTCAAAACTCCAGCTCATGAAAGATGTATCTTGGGATTATATCGAAGAGCCTCATCTTCTTATCGGTGGTGGAACTGGTGGAGGAAAAACCGTTGTTCTCATGACTATTATCTACGCCCTAGCTAAAATCGGCTTTGTTGATATCTGTGATCCAAAGAATTCGGACCTTTCTGGATTAAAGAAAATTCCAGTCTTTCATGGTCGAGTCTACACCAGTAAGGAAGATATCATCAACTGTTTTAAAGAGAATGTAGAGTTCATGGAAAAACGCTATGAACGTATGTCTACTTCGCCAAAATTTCAAGCTGGGAAGAACTTCACTCACTATGATATGAAACCAAAATTCATTCTTGTGGACGAGTGGGCAGCTCTCATGGCCAAGATTGACCGTGACTATAGCCAACAGTCAGAACTCATGGAATATCTCTCACAATTAGTTCTTGAAGGGCGTCAAGCTGGAGTCTTTATCATCTTTGCTATGCAACGGCCCGATGGTGAATTTATTAAAACAGCTCTTCGGGATAACTTTATGAAGCGTCTCTCCGTCGGTCATTTAGAATCAACAGGATATGACATGATGTTTGGAGATGCTAATAAAACCAAAGAGTTTAAAAAGCTAGATGAAATTAATGGAGTCAAGGTCAAAGGACGGGGCTATATCGCAAATAATGGGGAGCTGGCTGGTGAGTTTTTCTCTCCTTATGTACCGCTTGATCAAGGCTTTTCCTTCTACGATGCCTACTCTAACATTCCGATTATGGAGTTTGAAGGAGAAGAATTCTCAGTATTTGAAAAATATAAACCACCGCTTGAAACAATTGATCCTATAGAGGAAGAGGAGACCATAGAAAACGAATCAAACAAACGACCACTCAAGGAATTTGCGGACGAACAAAATCTTAAAATGCCAACATTGCGCAAGATTATCTATCTCTTAACAGAACAAGGGATCATCTTTGAACGGACTGTATCCGCTATTCTAGTGGATCCTTTTCAAGAAAAACTTCTTCTTGAAATCCTCGCTCAATTTGAAGAGGGAGGACGCAGGTCTTATCCAAAAGCAGTTGAAGCGACGATTGTTCATCATGGGCTAGGACAAGGGCAAGGGCAAGCCTGACCGCAGGTCAGGCGCAGACCGTAGCCCGAAGTCTCTAGGCCATGATGAAACTTCAACCCCCGTTTTCTAATAGGGGGGTTACATTTGGCAAAAACGCCAAGTCCACCCCTCCTCATTCCTTATGGGAGTTGGGTTTTCAATTTTTATGAAGTGTGTCACTTTCGTCAAAAAAGTGTGTCACTTTGTTAGAAAGAGGTGTTGCGATGAATGGACAAAATTAGTCCTTTTCATATTAAGAATTTCAGAAAACAAACAGGACTTAGTCAAAAAGCATTTGCACAAGCTGTTGATCTACCTACAAGAACCTACCGCTCTTATGAAACAGGCGAAAGAGGACTGACGATTGATAAGTTTAGAGAACTTAAAGAAAAACTTGGTTACTATCAAGACTGCGATAAAAACAGTCTTCGGGCTCAGATCGACTATCTTCGATTGACCTTTCCTAGATTAAAGGATTTAGACGCTTTCTGTGAAAACTTCCTTCACTGTCACTTAAGCGAATTTACAGATCAAGAAACCCGTCTCATGAACTATACCCACTTATGGCAACGAGGAAATATCTGGATTTTTGATTTCTTTGATAAGTCTGTGACCAATGACTACCAAACTTGTGTCCAACTATCTGGTCAAGGATGCCGTGAGTTGGAATTGCTTCTAGAAGACAAGGGAATCACTTGGCAGATCTTTCTTCAAAACATTCTTTATTCCTATGAAGATGTTCGTGTAAAGCGTCTCGATATTGCTCTTGATGAACTCTATAAAGGGTATGGTCACGAGGACGAACAAATTCAGATTCCAAAATTGATTGATAAACTCTATTCCAAAGAGATTGTTCTAGACACGATCAAGAAATGGAATATCACGGGTGGTGGATCTTTCACAGATAATGAAGACATGGAAGCTAATCACGGCTTGTCCATTTACTTTGGGAGCCGTCAAAGTCAACTCTATTTCAACTTTTATGAAAAGCGCTATGAAATAGCTAGAATGGAAAACATCTCCTTGGACGAATCCTTGGAGATTTTTGGTATCTGGAATCGCTATGAATTGCGTTTTTCAGATCAGAAAGCGCAAGGTATTGTGGAGGAATACATCAACGGTGTAGACCTCGGAGAAATCGCTAGAGGAATCGTCAATAAAGAAATCCAAGTCTATGATGGAGTTACTCGTTTCGGAGCCTATAAACCTGATGAAAAATGGCAACGGCTATTTGGAGGAGTCGAACCCTTGAAACTCTCAACCAATCCACAGCCTTACAGTATTGAGAGAACGATTCGCTGGCTGACCTATCAAGTTGCTAACTCCCTTGCACTAGTCACCGAAGCAGATAAAATCCTGCAAACTGAATACATGAAGATGATTCAGAACAGCGGAGAGATAACAGATAGAGGAAAAGCTATGTTACGACTTCTCAAAGCTAATAAACACTATGAACACTAGAAAGGAAAAGCTATATGGAATACAAAGTTCAAATCAATTCACTAGATAACTTTAGAGCCTGGTCTGGTGGACTAACGACCTTAAACACCGTCCGTGAACGTGGTGGAGTAGATACCCTAACCGTCATTTGTGAGGATATCTTCTCTGGTGATACGCCAACCGAAGTACAAATCAATGACTGGCTCTGGTTCGATTCAGATTTCATCTACCAAGCTCTAGGCTACGATGATCTACTTGAGGCTTCTTGAGATGCTGAAGAAGATTTATCAAGCAGATTTTCTGCTTCTTCCAGAACAAGAATTCTGGCATATGTATATCCTCTTACGAAAAGGCAAGAACTTCTACTATGAATGCGCTGGAAGATCTACCGAGAAGCTACCGGATGCGAAAGGTTTTTATGACTATGAACATGCCTGTTTTACTTTAGATGGTCAAGTATTGAGTGTAAATAAAAAAATGCGCCCCTCACTCATTACTTATATCCAAAAGACCATCAAAGACAATCAAGAAAAATTTAGAAAGGAAATTGAAATGGCTACTAAAACTATTTTTGAAAAGAAAGTCTCTCAAGTCACGAATGAACTGGGAGAATTACTTAAAAAGAAAGATCACAGAGAGGCTTGGACCAAGGCTGGAGAATTAAATAGTCTCCTAAAAAAAGAAGAAGCCAAAGACCTAAAACCTGACTTGATTGAACAACTTCAAACTGAGTTGCGAGGCTACTATTACATTAATGGCGAGATCGAAAAAGCTAATAAGCGACTCTATGCAAAAGGATCAAAGCTCATTGAACTCGCTGGTCTCTAAAAGGAGGAACTATGGATAAAGCCAAACGCTACTTGCTTCAAGCAAAAGAATATCTCTCACACTTTAAAAAGGTGGA
Source organism: Streptococcus sp. 27098_8_66 (assembly GCF_041431945.1). Taxonomy (NCBI): domain Bacteria; kingdom Bacillati; phylum Bacillota; class Bacilli; order Lactobacillales; family Streptococcaceae; genus Streptococcus; species Streptococcus sp. 27098_8_66. The sequence goes on from NZ_JAPVYS010000006.1 coordinate 57,228, forward strand.
GAAAAAAGGTGGCTCACCAAAACTAAAAGTCACCAATAAAAAGACCGTCAATATCGCAGTCATAGGAGGAATTGCTTTCCTCCTTTTTGTTGGTCTCTTGGGATCTCTTCGTGCTATCACACTATCAAATAAGGTAGGTACACTACAAGCTCAAGTAGAGGCTACTAAAAAACAAAAAGCACAGCCTATAGAGTCTACTAGAAAATACGACTACAAACTCCAGTACTACTTGAACGACTACGTCTACGCTTATTTCACCCTTCCACAAGAAGGAGATAAACAACAAGCTCAAGTGGAATACTTAAATAGCTTTTACAACTTCATTCCTGACGTGAAAGCCCAAGGTCAAGTTCGAAATCCTAGTGAACTTCTCTATTCTCAGTTAGTGACTGTAGAAGGGAAGGTTGCGACCTATAAGATCAAATACAAGGAAACTATCCGTCGGGATAATAACACGGAAGAAAAAGAAATTGTGACAGGTTTCAATATTCCATTTGATGAAAAAGATGGGAAATATTATATTTCTGGCCTTCCTTGGTTTTCTGCCATTGAATCCTCACAAGCTGGACACTTTAGCGAAGATGATAAGCTCCAACTCACTGCCAATGATCATTTTTCAGACAGTGAGCGAAAGAAAGTAGAGAAATTCCTCAAGGTCTTCTTTACCAACTACACCACAAGCCAAGATAATCTTAATCTGATTGCTAAGGATGTGGATATTATAGCCAATACCACCTTCAAAACAATTGATTATACTTATCTTAAAAAAGATGGTCAGAATCTAATCGCTTATGTCCAAGCAACCTTTGAGGTCGGAGGAACCACTCACTCCGAAAACTTCACCTTTACCCTCTCAGAAAAAGAAAAGACCTACTATGTCACAAAACTAGAACACACCATTCCACTAAACTATGCAAATGATAAAGAATAGGAGAACTCTATGAATACAGACAATCTACGAACCTTCCTCCAGGGCGATGGAATTTGGATCCTGACAGCTATTGCCGTGCTCTTAGCGATCAAGGCTTGGCGGAACAGCTCCTGGCTTCAACTCTTCTCTGTCGTTGGTTTCTATGCCGTTATTGTTTCTATTGCGAAAGGACAAGATATCCTAAAAGCAGTCGGCTGGTTCCTGCGACTCTTCGGTATTGAATCAGGACTCTAAGTATGAATGAAGAAAGACTTTATGATTACAGTAAGGGCCTAAATGCTCCTTATTGGATCCAAGAAATCAAGACAAAAAAGGGCACTCGACTATGGTACTTTGCGACACCGATGCAGTTGTCCTTTTTCATTGTTTTTATCATCGTCTTTGTGGCCATGTTACTCTTTGGAGGATTTATCTTTGTGCCACTCGCAAAAATCACTCACTCAATTTCATTGCTACTCTATTGGTATCTCCCTTACAAATTGGCCAAGTTCTATACTGAATATGAGCCTCATGGAAAAAAGATGCACGTTTTTATTGGAGATTACCTGATTTACTTCTGGGATTTCAAGCTCAATAAAAAATCAATCTACCATGAAGATCGAATAGAGCCTGTAGAAGAAATTGTCTTTGAAAAAACAAATCTATAGAAAAGGAGGAACTATGAGTATTACTTTAACCTATCCTATTAGGGAAACACATGAAAATCTAGCTCTCAAAAAAGATCAAACAGTCGTTGCTTATTATCGTATTCCAAACACTCCTATCACGATTACGGATGATGAAAAAAAGGGCAAACACAAAATTACGGTTGCTCAAATGATGAAGAAGCTCCAGAAAAACAAGTTCTTTGAAATATCTCTGATTCCTAAAGACTATCTCTTAGAAGAGAAAATGCGGGACTTTTCAGATGCTCTAGCAGATGATAGTCGTGAACTAGGAGAAGAACTGCTTCTTTACACAGTAGATCGTCTAACAGATGAAATGGAAATTCCTTATCAGTTTGATTGGGTCGTCGGAGTAACCTTACGCAAACAAAATCATGGAGCTACAGTAAAAGACTTGGCCTATGAGAGCTTTAATGAGTTCACTGAAAAGATCGCAAAGGGTCTTGGCTATGAATATGAATTAAGTCCCACTTGGTATGAAGACTATAAAAGTGATGAATTCACTATTTTTCAAGCCTTCTCCGTCCTTCGGGCAAAACGGTTATCCAATGAAGAACTCTTTTATTACCAGCGTATGCAATACCTCCGCTATATCCCTCACTACAAGAAGGAGGTACTCGCCAATCGTGCTCAATTCAATATCACAGACACCTTGATCAAAGTACTAAAAGGTGGCTTTCTCAAGCTAGAAAGCCCTTATGGATCTTCTTTTGTGACAATTCTTCCTGTAGGTAAATTTCCTGTTCAATTCAATGGTTTTCACTTGGGAGAATTTATCCAACGTTTGAACTTTCCTGTTGAGCTACGAATCAAAGCAGAATTTATTGATACTGGTAAAATTAAGGGTCGAATGGGACGTTCGAATACACGTTACAGAAACATTATGGAAGAGGCAGAAAATACCGATACTGTCCAACAAGACGAGATCATCATGGGTTCCATCTCCCTAAAAGACTTAATGAAGAAAGTCGGAAACAAGGAGGATATCATCGAATACGGAGCCTATCTGATCGTCTCTGCTTCTAGCGTAAACCAACTCCGACAAAGACGGCAAGTGGTTTTAAACTACTTTGACGATATGGGGGTTGAAATTAGTGAAGCCTCTCAAGACGGACCTTATCTCTTTCAAGCGCTACTCTATGGAGAAAATCTTCAAAAGAAAACTCGCACCTGGACGCATATGGTCACAGCTCGCGGATTTTCAGAACTCATGCCCTTCACCAATACCTCTTCTGGAAACCGTATCGGTTGGTATATCGGTCGAGTAGATAACTGGACAGGTCGTTGGGACAATATTGCGAAAGCTATTGATTCCTCAAAGAACATCGTCCTCTATAATGCGACAGTCGGAAATAAAGAAGATATCGCTGGAAAGATCACCAAGAACCCACACATCATTATTACGGGGGCAACAGGTCAAGGAAAATCTTTCCTTGCTCAGATCATCTTTTTAAGTGTAGCTTTACAAAATGTTAAAACCCTTTATATCGACCCTAAACGTGAACTTAGAAATCACTATCAAGAAGTGATCAACTCACCTGAATTTGCACGGCTCTATCCTGAACGCAAGAAACAGATTGAGAACTTTAACTTTGTAACACTGGACAGCTCACTACCATCCAACCACGGAGTTTTAGATCCTATTGTCGTTCTAGATAAAGAACAAGCTGTAGAGGTCGCAAAAAACATGCTTGAGTTTCTACTACAAGCTGTAGATGATGTCACGATGGATCAAAAAACAGCGATCACAGAAGCTATTAATGCGATTGTGGAGAAACGAGTCGCTGGTGAGAAGGTCGGATTTAAACACGTCCTAAAAGTTCTGAGAGACTCTACTTCCTCTGAAATTGCTTCGGTTGGTCGTTATCTGACTTCAATTGTCACAAACTCTATCTTGGAACTAGCCTTTTCAGATGGAACCACTCAAGGACTTAACTATGAATCACGGGTGACCATCCTAGAGGTCAATAACCTCAAACTACCAAAGGACGATTCCACAAAAATTTCAGATCATGAACGCAACTCTATTGCCCTCATGTTTGCGCTTGGTGCCTTCTGTACCCACTTTGGAGAACGAAATGAAAATGAAGATACCATTGAGTTCTTTGATGAAGCATGGATTCTTATGAAGTCGGCAGAAGGAAAAGCCGTTATCAAAAATATGCGTCGGATTGGACGCTCCAAAAACAATACCTTGGCACTGATTACTCAATCTGTACATGATGCAGAAAATGACGATGATACAACTGGGTTCGGGACCATCTTTGCCTTTTATGAAAAATCTGAACGAGAAGATATCCTAAAACACGTCAATCTAGAAGTCACTGAAAGTAATCTTGAATGGATTGACAATATGATCTCTGGTCAATGCCTGTACTATGACGTGTATGGCAATCTCAATATGATCTCTGTACACAACATCTTTGAAGATATTGATATGCTTCTAAAACCAATGAAAGCTACAGTATCATCAAGCCTTGAAAATAAATACGCTAGTTAGGAGGTGAATCCATGCAAGAAGCTTTTGACAAACTAAGGGGAGTCGATATCTTCTCTCTCAAGTCCTACATGGAGCCAACTGGATTCGCTTCCTTTAACGGGGCTTGGGTTCTGATTAATGAGCTTTTCGTCAACTTCTTCTTTTTCATTCTAAACGCAGTGGTGGGCTTCTTTTCTTTGCTGATACGAATTCTTGAAAAGATTGATCTCTACTCTAACTACAAGAACTATGTATTTAATGGAGCGATGAATATCTGGAAAGGATTCATCGGTTCAAGTTCTGGTGGAGTCGCAAAGCAATCACTCGTTTCAATGTTGCTTCTGATTCTAGCGTTTTATCTCTTTTATCAGTTTTTCTTTTCGAAAGGAGCTTTTTCAAGAACACTCCTTCATGTCTTTCTAGTTCTCATCCTTGGTTTTGGTTATTTTGGAACAATCGCTGGAACATCAGGTGGTCTATATCTACTTGATACTATCAACCATGTCTCTCAAGATGTCACTAAAAATATCACGAATATCAAGGTGGAGTATGGAAATAATAAATCCATTAAAATTGGCGATTCCATGGCAGATAGCTATATTGCAGAAACCTCTTATAAAGCTTACGTCTTCGTCAATACGGGACAAGAAAATGGGAAATATAAGAATAGCCAAGATGGGAAACAAGAAACTTTTGACGATAGTAAGGTACTAGGAACAGGCGATAAAAATGGAAACTTTAAAGCAGTTAAATCGAAAGATCGCAATAAATATCTAGATGAACTAGGAAATGGGGCCAATGATGATGGTGAAAAGAACCGGTGGGTTTCAGCTATGCCTGACTTCATCTTTACCCGTATGTTTTACGTCATCTTCAAAATCTGTGAAGCCTTCGTATTAGCCATACCGGTTATTTTGATTCAAATGTTAAACGTTATTGCTCAGACACTCGTCCTGATGATGATCCTGCTTTTTCCAATTGTGCTATTGATGTCCTTTGTACCAAGAATGCAGGATCTGATTTTTGGAGTCTTGAAAGTTATGTTTGGAGGGCTGCTTTTCCCAGCTATCACGAGTCTATTAACTCTTTTGGTCTTCTACATTGAGAAAATGATTGAAAATATCGTCATTACTGGCTTTGATGGTATCCTTAAAACTCTTCCATCCTTGATCATCTTTGGTCTTGTCTTCAAACTACTCATTTCAGTTGTCTCAAAAGGACTCGTATATTTCCTTCTATGGAAATACAAAGCTGAGCTGATTCAATTCATTCTTGGCTCTAAAGCACGAATGGTGGCGAGTGATATTGGAAACAAAGTTGAAAAAGGGGTCACAAAGACTAGAGAGGTGGCTTCACAAGTACCATCAAGAAGTCTTTCATCTGCTCAACACCTTGGAAACTTTGCCCTAGCAGGTGCTGGTTTTGGAGCTGGAATGATGATGAATGCTAAGAGTCACTTCCAAAATGTTGGTTCTTTCTTTACCAATAAGGAATCAGAGCACCAAACCGATGAAGTGCTCCCAACAGAAACGCTTGAGACGCCAACAAGTCCAGATACTCCAGAACCAAACATTCCGAAAACAAAGGAAACTCCTAAGAAGATTAAACCAGTTGAAGAAAAAACACCAACTCCTTCAATGGAATCCCCAATCACAGCGGAGTCAACACCAAGTTCAAACGAGGAATTCCAAACTCTTAAAGAAGAATGGATTTCTCCATTTAAACAACTCCGCATGAATAGTATTGAGCGCAAATTAGAGGGATATAAAGACCCTCAAGCTATGTACAAAGCTCAAGGATCGAATGCCTTCACTCGTGCTTATAGAAAGACTATGACACGAGACGATAAATTGAGAGCCAATATTGAACGAAGAGACCGATTAACAGAACGCTTAAAACAACTTAGAGGAGAATGATATGAATACCAAGATACGCTCAAGAACTTCTTTTCCAAGAGTTCTTGAAGAAACTCTTTATCAAGCCTACCAAGAAGGAAAACGCTCAGTCGATTTCCTTCTTTTGTTTCCAGTCTCAGAACAAGAAAGAGACCAAATCATCCTACAAACTAAGTCCTATTCAGTCGTTTTAGATGCAAAATGGCGTTTTGGGACTGTTTTGTTCACTGCTTATATAAGACATTAACTAGAAAGGAGATTCGATGAAAAAACTAAATTGGTTTCTATTAGCTGGTCTCATTCCTCTCTTTCTACCGGTCCTCATTATCATTATCCTTATGGGGGCTGTCGGAGGTGGTGGAACGAATGGCTCACCCCAATCCCAAAATGGAGTGATTTATGCGGATCACTGGTCAGATGGAGATCCCTATACTCACAATCTACTGGTTCATCGCTTCGGTATCACAGCAGAGCAATTAGACGGCTTTTTAGATACGTTAGGAATCTCCTATGATAAGAATCGAATTAATGGAAAGAAACTCCTCGAATGGGAAGCTAAATCTAATCTTGATGTCCGTGGAATCGTTGCGATCGCACTGAATGAAAGTTCCCTTGGAACTGCTGGGGTAGCCACCAATCCTGGAGCTAATATGTTTGGTTTTGGAGCTTATGACTCCAATCCAGAATATGCCAATAACTTTAATGATGAGGTTGCTGTTGTCGGGCTAACCCAACAAACCATCATTGGAAATAAAAACCAAACCTTCAAAATTCAAGATGACAAAGCTAAAAAGTTTGCGAATGGAACACTCAATCCAGCAACTGATGGTGGAGTCTATTTCACAGATACTACAGGAACAGGGAAAAGACGTGCAGAAACCATGCAAAAACTGGATGTCTTCATTGATGAACATGGAGGAACACCAAAAGCTCCTGAACAAACTACAGGAAAAACTAGAGATGGTGGAGGAGTCACTTCAAATGATATACCGTTAGGTTACAGTCTGACAACTGCTATTGATACCACAGGATATATCACTAGTACCTATCCTTGGGGACAATGTACCTGGTATGTCTTCAACCGAGGAAAACAAGTCGGGGTCAACTTTGATCCATTTATGGGAAATGGTGGTCAATGGATGAATAAGCCAGGATTCACAACAACCCATACACCAACAGAACACTCTGCTCTATCATTCAGCCCTGGACAAGCTGGAGCTGATCCAATATACGGACATATTTCATTTGTGGAGCAAGTTAAATCAGACGGCTCAATTCTCGTCTCAGAATGTAATGTGAAAGGATTAGGGATCATTAGTTACCGTACATTTGATGCGGAAACCGCAAAACAATTTACATATGTTTTAGGACATTAGAAAGGATAATCAAAAATGACAAATAATACGATATCACAAAAAGATTTAGTCAACATGGGTTATAAACAATATACTGCTATTCAAATTATCCACCAAGCAAGAGAACTAATGGTGAATAAAGGGTATAGCTTCTACGATCGAAAACGACTTATGGTTGTACCTAAAAGTGCTGTCTCGGAAGTTCTAGGAATGGAGTTATAAAATGGCAAGCGTAAGATACTTAAAAAGGGGTAAGAAAAATCTTTGGACTTATACTATACGAGATGAAACGAGCAAAACACTAGCTTATAAAAGTGGTTTTGAGACTAAGAAAAAAGCTCAAATCGAAGCAGAAAAATTGTTAAGAAAATTGAATAGAGGTTTTTCAATTGATGGCAAAATGACGTTACACCAACTATATCAAGAGTGGCTTAATCTAAAAATATTTCCAAGCAAGCGCAGTCAAACCACAAAAAATAAGTACATTATTAGAAAGAAGGTCATTAAAAAATTATTTGGAGACACACCTGTATCTCAAATAAAACCAAGTAAATATCAGCGAATAATGAACGATTATGGTAAAACAGTAACCAGGGATACATTATCAAGGCTACATACAAGTATTAAAGAATGTATTAAAACAGCTCAAGCAGATAAAGTTTTTATTGATGATTTTACTTTTTTTGCTGAGTTATTTTCTTCAAAAGATTCTCAACCTGTTGAAGAAAAATATATTCATAGCGAAAAGGATTTAAATGATATCCTCGAACATATAAAACAAAAGATGGATTATAGAAAATCTGTTGTACCCTATGTCATTTATTCGCTTTTCAAAACTGGAATGCGCTTCGGTGAGCTAATTGCTTTAACTTGGGAAGATGTGAATTTTGAAGAAAAAGTAATTAAGACATATAGAAGATACAACACATCGACTCGTCAATTTGTTCCACCAAAGAATAAAACATCGATACGAACTATTCCTATTTCTGACGAAGAAATAGATATACTGATGAATATAAAAAAATCACAAATGAGATTGAATAAAGAACTTGGAATTATTAACAAGAACAACTTTATTTTTCAACATTATGGGTATGTCCAGGATATTCCAAATAATGCTACTGTTAACAAAGAATTAAAGAATGTTTTAATGAGACTAAATATCTCACCTATCATTACTACCAAAGGGGCACGTCATACCTACGGCAGTTACTTATGGCATAGTCAAATCGATTTAGGTGTAATTGCTAAAATCTTGGGTCATAAAGACATTTCCATGTTAGTTGAAGTATATGGTCATACGTTACAAGAAAAAATTAACGATGAATTTGATAATATCCGAAAACTTTTATAATAATTTGGTACAAATTTTGGTACAAAAAGTAATTCAACATCAAAAAAAGCCCGTCACAACAGGCTTTTTAATGTATCATTTGATGCCGATTGCAGGGATCGAACCTGTGACCTACGCGTTACGAGTGCGTTGCTCTACCAACTGAGCTAAATCGGCGATTACCTTCTTAGTATAGCACTCTGATAGCGGATGTCAAGCACTTTTAGTTGATCTTTTTAATCAGAATCTGACATGGATTCTGTGGATCCCATAGTTGCGGAAAAATCTCTAATTTTTTAAAACCAAGACTGCGATAAAAGACATTTGTTCGGTCATAATCTTTATTTGAACCTTCTGCGACTGTTTTGACCTGTAGGTAGGCCACTTGTTTGACTGCTTCTCTTTCTATAGTCGTAACTAATTCCCTTCCAATTCCTTGACCTTGGAATGATTTTTTCACGCCTAGACAGTCAATTTCAGCACAATCTTCACTCGAATATGATAAACTTATAAACCCTACTACATCACTTTCTTGATAAGCAGCTCAAACTCGTAAATCCTTAGCTCCTTCAATGTAGGCTTGCGTGCTTTCTGGTATTCCAAACCATTCTGGCAAATCCCTTAAAATCTCAGCGACAACTGCCATTTTTTGATCTTCACCCTTGACTTCTTTAATTACAAACATCATAAGTTCCTTTCTTGATTTTAGTCTTACTTTACCTCTTACGAACCAGCACTTTCGTAGGCATCCAATCCCCTGTCCCAAAGTTTGAGGGAAATAACAAAGAAAACAAGGGAAATCAGAATCAAACCACCAATATTAAAGAGTCCATCCTTGTCCTGCAAGAAATAGCTGGCAGGATAGTAGGCCGTAAAGGCGAAAGGTACAATAAAGCTAATTAACCAACGAAGGAGCGAATTGTAAATAGAAATAGGATACTTGGCAAAATCATTAAACATATAGAAAATGTAAATCATGGCACCTGACTGCTTGGTCCAAAAAGCGATGCTGGCTGTAGCAATTTTCAAGGAAGTATAAATCAAGGTCGCAAAAGGAATACAAACTAGAAAAATCAGGAATTTTGGAAGAGTCCAAGCAATGCTAGTCGCCGTTGTCGCTAGTAAAATTCCACCGACCAAAAGTTCACCCAAGGCATCAATCTGAAAGGTCTCAACGAGGATGTGAAAGAGAGGATTGATAGGACGAGTCAGATACTTGTCAAACTCCCCTTTTCGAACTAGTCGTTGACCTAAAGCCCAGAGATTGTCAAAAAAGAGATGATCTAGTCCCTTTGGAATTAAGGAAAATCCATAGATAAAGGCAATTTCTTGAAAAGTCCAACCTTCTAGGGAGGGAATGTGTTGAAAGATGACATTGAGAAACAAGAGGTTCAGGCCTTGAGTCAGAAAGACTCCCAACACACCAACCACAAAATCTACCTTGTATTCCATGATTTGCTTGATGTACTGTCTGATAAAAATCAGATGCATGCGTTGATATTTTTTCATACTAACCTCCCTGAATGGTGATAAATGACTGGACTCGTTTCCAAATCAACTGAGACAAGCCCACCATCACTATAAGCCAGAAAAGCTGAAGCAAAAGTGCTTGAAGAATCTGACTAGCATCGTATTTCCCAACAATAATCATGACCGGAGTGTAAATTAAGGATGAGAAAGGTAAGAAGGACAGAATATCTGAAATGACCTTTGGAAAGAAAGCCAAGGGAATCAAACTTCCAGACATAAAGGCCACTATGGAAGTCTTGAGTAGATTGGAACCCCAAAGATTTTTAAAGACAAATGCTGAAAATCCAAAGCAGATATTAAAGAAAAAATTAATCAGATAAGCCAGAGTTAAGCTAAAGAGATAAAGGACAGTTAATCCCAGCACTTCTACAATATCTTGCCCAGATAAGATTTTCATCAAAACAATGACACTTAAAAATGGCAGTCCAACAGAGATAAAAATCAACCACTTGGAGCCAAGTTCGGTGAAAAGGTAAGAGGCCGCAAAATGTACTGGTCTCAGCAAACGCATGATAATGGAGCCATCCTTAACCTCATCTCCAATCATAAAGGAGCTATCAGACCTGGTCAAAAGATTGGTCACAAAACTCATGATGATGTAGAAAGTGATATCTGCCATACTGAAGCCCTGAATCAAAGGCTCCTGGGAGGAGTCAAAGACTGCCTTCCAGAGATAAAAGGCCACAAAAGCCCCCATGACATCACCAATCCGATAGAGAATAAAGTTGACTCGATAGGAAATCAACTCCTGAATTCCTGCATTGATAAAGGGTTTATAACGTCTCCACAATTTGACCATCTTAGAGCTCCTTTCGATAGAAGCGACGGATAATATCTTCAATATCTGTATCTACCATCTTCAAATCACGGACTTCAAAATCAGATAAGGTTTGCTTGATAATATCGGCCGACTGGTAGCGGGAACTATCGAATTCAATATTGAGAGTATTTCCTTGTCTATCAATGGACATATCAGGCAGGCCTTCATAGTGAGAAAGGAGATGACTTTGACCTGGCACCAGTTCAAAGGAAAGAGTCTTCATCTTGCCAAAGGTCTCCTTGAGCTGGCTAACCGTTCCATCAAAAATCTCTTGCCCCTTATCAATCATAAAAATCCGATCACAGAGTTGCTCAATATCACTCAAATCATGAGTAGTCAAGAGAATAGTTGTCTCTTCCTCCTGATTGATCTGGGTGATAGCACGGCGAATGTTGTCCTTGACCGACACATCCAAACCAATAGTCGGTTCATCTAAAAAGAGAACTTTGGGATTGTGAAGCAAGGAAGCCGCAATATCCGCCCGCATCCGTTGCCCAAGTGAAAGAGTCCGCACAGGATCCTTGATAAATTCCTTCAAATCCAAAACTTCATTCAAAAAGTCCATGCGCTTATGGAAAAGCGAGTCTGGCACATCGTAAATCTCCTTCAAGACCGTGTAGGTCTCTTGCAGTGCCAAATCCCACCATAGCTGGGTGCGTTGTCCGAAAACGACTCCAATATCCTTGACATAATCTTGGCGATTGTCCTGCGGAATCTTGCCGTTAATCCGACAAAAACCAGATGTCGGTTTTAAAATCCCTGTCAGCATTTTGATGGTGGTTGACTTCCCAGCACCATTTGCCCCGATAAATCCTAAAATCTGCCCTTTTGGAACTTCAAAAGTTAAATCCTTGACCGCTTCAAAGGTCTGCTTTTCAGGATGAATAAAGGAGCGCAAAGCTCCCTTTAATCCCGGCTCCTTAACTGTCTTTACAAAATTTTTCTGAAGATGTTCCACTTCTATCATTGCCATATCTATCTCCCTATCGTAAGAAGCAACATTGTATTTTTGATTACAAAAATTCTAAATCCTTACTTTCTACACCTTCTCAATATTATTACAGAAGGCTTTATACCAACCTATTATAATCCAATAAAAAAAGGAATGCAAGCGTTTGCTTATTGATTATGAAATGAGAAATTTTTCTCTTAAAATAATACTTTTAAGCAAAAATTCTGGTTTCATCGTTTCCTTAAAATACCAAAAAAACTGCCTTCTTTTTCAACATAAGGAAAGAAAGCCCTAATAACACCCTTTTATAGTGCAAATGTCTACGGAAAACAAGTGTTAATTTATATCGAAAATTTTTATCCCTAAGAAAAGATAAAAAGGTGATGCTGCATTACCTCCCTCTACCAAGTTAAGTCTTCAATCATGCTTCTTACTTGTGAATCAAGAGTCTTATCCTTCTTCAGTTCTCCAACCAAAGTCTGAATCTGCCGGACTAGATTTGGATCATTGTCATTATAGCATCGATGAAGCATCCAGATGTTATGCACAGTTGGACTTTTTAGAACTGACTCCATCAATAATTCCTCATAGCCTTGATGATAAAATCGCTCCACAAAGTGAACCAACTCACCTGGAGCTCCAAAATCTACTTCTGGATGCTTGGAAATAAAGTCTAAGACGGGGTCAACCAAATCAAAGGGTTGAGGGTAAGCCTCCATGGCATCTACAATCTCGTCTGCCAACTCAAATTCTTGGTCTTCAGTAATTGCATCATGCAAAGCAACTAACATATCATCTTTAGTAAGCATCTGATTCTCCTTTTCAACTTTTCCATATCATTATTCGTTTTTGAACTTCTTCTTCACTCATCAAACCTTGTTCGTAAGTAGTTTTCCAACTCCTTTTGGGATAAATCACTAGGAAGTTCAAACACATACTCATAACCTTCATCACAAAAGGAAACTTTCTCTTCAGGTGGAAACCATTTCCGAAGCCAGATGATATAGGAGGCATAATCTTGTAACCTGTTCGTTGAATCAAAGTAATCAATCACAAAAACATTTTTCTTGCTACTCAGTGAACTTTCCAAAGTAAGCTGAGGACTTTGATAATCCCAAGAAAGCGAGTAAGCTTTTTCAGGATTCGTCCTTTCTCTGATCAAAATACCTGGAAATTTTTCTCTCAAAGCAGTACAAAAGGCTTGTAAATCTAGGAATATGGGGTCTTTACTCTCAATAAAGACAAAATCAGCAGTACTCATCAGTCTCTCTCCTTCTTTTTAAAACTGAAAACAGACCTTAACCATCAATGGCAAAATTCTCCAGACTCTCAAATGCCTGCCCCTGATAGTCAAAAGAAAAGATATGAATATCATCAAAAGTTTGATCGCAGAAAGTAACGGTTTGTCTTTCTGGCTCGATGATGGGTTTACCCAATTTTTCAGTAGCTTCTTCATCTGTGAAATACCCATAAAATTCTTGTAAATGAGGCAGTATAAATGCAAGAATACGGTAAAGATTTTTATGGTAATTGGCTGCAAGCAACTGAGCTTCCATCTCAAAGTTTCCACTTGGTTTTTCTTCCCAAGCTACAAGAACATCATCTACTTCATGTAGGTAGGCTTGCAAGGACTGATCGAATATCATGGCTATTTTTCCTTCAATTCTATTTGTAATAACAGAAAATAAAATCACATAGATTGAACTAAATGATTACCTAGATGTAACTTTCATAATTCTTTTCACACTCTTATCTTTGTCAACTAGAAAGCAATCTGGAAAAGTCATCTGTCCCCATTTTTTATAATCAAAACTTGAATCAAAATGATTGATTAAGATTCCTAGCAAATTTCCATGAGAACTCAGTAAAATGGTTTTATCTGAGTACCTTTCTTCCAAGTCCTCAAATAAATCTAAAATTCTATTTAATGCTTCTCGATTGGACTCTCCTCCAATAAGAGATTTATCTGGATTTTGCCATAAATATTGAATTGTTTTTTCAAACTCAGTATCTTCAATAAATCTTGAGGATAATTTTCGCTCTCGTAACCGATTATCAAGAACTATTTTATCAAATTGAATTGGCGAGCTATTAATCGTTTCAAATGCTCGTTTATAAGGACTAGAAAAATAATAATCAATATTAAAAGAATTCAAAAAATCTAACTGATTAAGAGATGAAAATCCTTTTTCTGACAAAGTTCTATTAAAATCATCACTTGAAAATCTTGAATGAGCATGTCTAAGTAAAATATAAGAATTATTCATAAGTCATTACCTTTCAATTATTATCATCAGTCTCAATGGATTTTTAAGCCCTCAATTATTCTCTAAAAATTCTTTAATGCGAGAAACAATAGCATCGCTTTGATAATGATAGAGGTCGTGAGGCGCATCCATATAGTCGACTTGAACATTAGACTGGTCGCTTGCAAATCTCTCTGCATAACGTTGCCACTCTGATTGGCTAAAGGTCGTGCCTTCACCGTTAGAAACCAGGAGTAAGGCTGGAATTTTCGGATTAATGCTAGATGGAACTTTCTTGGCATTTTCCTTTGCCAAACGCGATTCATGAAACATAGCTTGTGACATCAACTGCTTATAAGCTAGAAGTTTATATTGTTTTCGTTCACTTTCGATCAGAGTTTGATTTTTTATATATAAGGACTCAGGAAAGTAGCGTAATAAGCCAATCTTGCTGCTCCAATATGCCACAGTGAGCAAGGTCTGATTCTCCTTTAAATCTTCATAACTTGATGGCAATGCCCAATCTAAACCAATCAAAGCTTTCACTTCATCAGGAAACTTCTCCTGCCAAGCAAGACTCTCTAAACTAGCCATAGAATGCGAAATAATCACATAAGGACCTGAAACATGAGCTTGCGCCAAAGCTTGACGGGTCTCAGAAAGGACCTCCATCACATCTCTTGAACGATCACTATCTTCACTAAAACCATATCCTGCTCGCTCCACGACAACAACCTTGTATTTTTTGGATAGGGGATCTGATAGATTCTTAAAGTCTAGGATAGGAGAGGCGATACCTGCACCGGAAAGAAAAACGATTGTTTGAGGTCCTTCTCCTTTAACAGAGACATTCATTCGATGTCCATTGACTGTAACTTGTTTACCAATGGGTGTGAGAAGCTTACTTTCATTTCGTAAACTAAATTGATGAAAAACAAATGTAGCACCTAAAAAGAGCAGGAGAAATCCACAAACGATCCAGCTCCACAGTTTGAATTTTTTCATAGGCATATTGTACAAAAATTAACCCCTGGAAGCAACCTTTCCCAAACAAAAAAACAAGATCCACATGGGACCTTGCTTTCCTGTTTTTAATTAAGCTTTGCCTTCTGAACCGAATACGTCGATACGTTCTTCAACAGCTGCAGTAATTGCTTCGAAACCTGGTTTCAAGAATTTACGTGGGTCGAAGAGTTTCTTCTTGTCGTATTCTGCTTCGTTTGCATCGTATTCACGTACGAATTGACGAGTAGCATTTGCAAATGCGATTTGGCATTCAGTGTTCACGTTAACTTTTGCAACACCAAGTTTGATAGCTGCTTGGATTTGATCATCAGGGATACCTGATCCACCGTGCAATACGATTGGGAATCCTGGAACAGCTTCAGTCAATTTTTGCAAGTGGTCAAGGTGAAGACCTTTCCAGTTTGCTGGGTAAGGACCGTGGATGTTACCGATACCTGCCGCCAAGAAGTCGATTCCTGTAGCAACCATTGCTTTAGCGTCTTCGATTGGTGCCAATTCACCGTCACCGATGATACCGTCTTCTTCACCACCGATAGTACCAACTTCAGCTTCTACTGAGATACCTTTAGCATGAGCTTTTTCAACGACATCTTTCGCCAATTTAAGGTTTTCTTCAACTGGAAGGTGTGAACCGTCAAACATGATTGAAGTGTAACCAGCTTCGATACATTCAAGAGCATCGTCGTAGTGACCATGGTCAAGGTGAATAGCAACTGGTACAGTAATACCCATTGATTCTACAAGGTTTTCAATAAGGGCTTTACATACTTTGTAACCACCCATGTATTTAGCAGCACCCATAGAAGTTTGGATAAGTACTGGAGCTTTCTTAGCTTCTGCTGCACGCAAGATAGCTTGAGTCCACTCAAGGTTGTTTGTGTTAAATCCACCAACTGCATAACCATTGTCACGAGCTGCTTGGACAAATTTTTCTGCTGAAACGATTGCCATTTGTTATAGGCCTCCTATAAATTTTTGTGGGGTTAATCCCACTTACATTGTTTATTTTATCACTTTTTAGATGAAATTGCTAGCTTTTCCTGTAGCTTTAAGCGATTTCTTCCGATAAATAGGACGGAATCTCCTATCTCCTAAGACTTCCATCCTATTCAAAAAGCAAAAAAGGAGCTTAAGCCCCTTTCAATCTTTCTCTTTAAAATTTTTTAACGAAAGGAGAAAAGCAATCCCGCAAATCACAAAGGATACCGCTGCAACCCATTGAGAATAGAAATAAGCAGCAAATAACTGACTGTCAGTAAACATTTTCCCAAGAAGTCCGTTCACCAATCCCTCAAGAAAGGGAATATTCTCACACACAGCAAGGATTGAGGCAAGAAAGAGAATAAAGCCTGCTATCAGAAAGAGATTGGGAATCCATCTTTTCAGCCTTTTTTCATCTCTGAGCAGATACTTAGAAGCAATCGTCACTAAAAAAATGAAAACATTCCATATGTTTAAGGCGATAAAATATCTAAAAGTATCCTTGTATGCGCCTATCGCCATAGCTAAAATCAGGATAGGACCGAAAAAATTAATGGCACTTCCCAATAGTGCAAAGAGGCCATCGGCCAAAACCAGATACTTCTTCTTCATGTTCTCACCTCATCTCACACCTATTCTACCACAAAGAAATTTGAAAACAAAAAAAGATAGCCGAAGCTATCTTGATCCGATGCGGAGAGAGGGACTTGAACCCTCACGACCTAAAGCGGTCACAGGATCCTTAGTCCTGCGCGTCTGCCAATTCCGCCATCCCCGCGATTGAGTACTTTACTAGTATATCAATCAACGACTTTTTTGTCAAGATTTTTTTCAAACTTTTTTCAGAGTTTGTCATTTTTTCACAAAAGGGAGTGGGAAAGAACTCCGACTAATTAAAAAGAGTTCGTCTTCCCACCCCCGCACAGTTGATTAGGTCATCTTTGGAGCTTGAAAAGCGAACAAAGATGCCAATCAACCACTGCGTCATGTAGTTATTACTATTATAGTCCAAAGGCTGGACACTTATTGCCCAGCCTTGATTTTTATTTGCTATCGTGGTTTTCAACTGCCGCTGTGATAAAGGCTGTGTAAAGTCCTTCTGGGCGGTTTGGACGGCTTGACAATTCTGGGTGGTATTGGCAAGCGACAAAGAATTTGTTTTCTGGGATTTCAACGATTTCGACCAAACGGTTGTCTGGTGAAACGCCTGAGAAGACAAATCCTGCTTCTTCGAATTGTTCACGGAAAGCATTGTTAAACTCATAACGGTGACGGTGGCGACGTTGTACCACTTCTTGATTGTCATAGGCAGCGGCTGCTTTTGATCCTCGTTTGAGTTTAGATGGGTAAAGACCGAGGCGGAGCGTTCCTCCCATGTCTTCCACATCGATTTGGTCCCGCATGATATCGATAATCGGATACTTGGTTTCTGGATCCAATTCGGATGAATTGGCCCCTTCCAATCCTAAAACGTGACGGGCAAATTCGATACAGGTTAACTGCATACCCAAGCAGACACCCAACATTGGTACGTCTTGTTCACGCGCATACTTGATGGCTTGAATTTTTCCTTCTGTTCCCCGTTGACCAAAACCACCTGGGACGATGATTCCATCCGCATCTCCAAGGAGTTCTGCCACATTTTCAGCTGTCACATCATTGGCATTGACCCAATTAATCTTGACTTCTGCATCGTTGGCATAACCTGAGTGCTTCAAGGCCTCAACGACAGAAATGTAGGCATCTTGCAATTCTACATATTTTCCAACTAAGGAAATCTTGACCTGCTTCTTGAGGTTCATGACCTTGTCGACCATCGCAGACCATTCTGTCATATCTGCTGCAGGAATATCCAATTTCAAATGGTCACAAACGATTTGGTCCATATTTTGTGCTTGCAAGTTCAATGGGATTTGGTACAAATGTTCCACATCAAGTGATTCGATGACAGCTTCTGGTGCCACATCACAGAATTGAGCCAACTTGTTCTTAATTCCTTGACCAGCTGGTTTTTCTGTACGGATGACCAACATATTTGGTTGAATTCCAAGACCACGCAATTCTTTCACAGAGTGTTGGGTCGGCTTGGTTTTCATTTCTCCCGCAGCCTTCAAGTAAGGTAGAAGAGTGGTGTGGATGTACATAACGTTTTCAGCACCAACATCTGCCTTCATTTGACGAAGAGCTTCAAGGAATGGAAGGGATTCAATGTCTCCAACTGTTCCTCCGACTTCTGTGATGATGACATCTGAATCCGTCGTCGTCGCTGCTCGTTTGATCTTTTCTTTCAAGGCATCTGTAATATGAGGAATCACCTGTACAGTCGCGCCCAAGTATTCTCCACGACGTTCCTTTCGAAGGACTTCGCTATAAATTTTCCCTGTTGTCACATTTGAGTACTTATTCAGATTGATATCAATGAAGCGTTCATAGTGACCAAGGTCCAAGTCTGTCTCTGCGCCATCGTCTGTGACAAATACTTCCCCGTGTTGGTAAGGACTCATCGTCCCTGGGTCGATATTGATATAAGGGTCAAATTTTTGGATCGTCACTTTCAATCCACGATTTTTGAGCAAGCGACCAAGACTTGCTGCGACAATCCCTTTCCCGATGGATGATACGACACCACCCGTGACAAAAATATATTTTGTTGACATGTGCTTTCCTCTTCTTCTAATGTTGTAGAGGCCATTCCTCTTTGCAGAAAAAACAAAAATAGCTCCCTAATCCTTAGGGAGCTCCGACCTCAAAATGAGGTGCCCGAACAATATCTTACCGCAAATGGTCTACTTTGTCAAATTGAAAATTTCATGAAAATGATGTTCGCTGTTTACACAACCTTTTCCACTCCATTTTGTGTAACGAGAAATTTCTCAAATTGAAGCCCAGGCATGCAAGAAGCAAGGTCCTTGTGGATTCGTTCCAGCGCTTCTAAACGCATCTCGACTGACGTCTCAGCATTTCCTTGGATGACAAAGAGGGCGTTTTGCGTAGTCTCCTCAAATTTGTAATGGTCACTATCGCGTACATCCAACCAAGCCAGAACTCCATTTTGATCCCGGTAGACAGGATCTGTCGGTGCTACATGTTTTTCACTAGAAAGGATCGGGAGGAAGAGATCTTCTCTTTGGCTCACTGTAAATTCAATCGGTCCCTCAATCTTATCTAGGTCATGTCCTCCGATCGCGAGAAAAGACTTCAGCGATTCGGCATTATAGATATCGATGATGCTATTGATCTGAGGAAGAGCTCCTCGATGCTGGATGTTTCGGATAAGAGCTAGGACTGTTGGTGGATTTTTCTTGATGCTACGCCCTACTTTTTGCAAGAGGTCTGTATACCCTTTAATGACAGAAGATGCCACTACTTCTTCTGTCTGACACTGGAGCGCCCATTGTTCAAGCTCTTTCTTCTTTTCAAGAAAAGAAGGGGGCAAAACTGCTTGAGGATCCACATTTCTAGCAATTCCGACCACAACTGTATCAATACCAAGAGCTACTAAACTTTGATCTAAACGAAAGTCCATCTGAACACCTCCTATTGGGAAACCTTACACGTTTATCATACGCCATTTCGCCACTTTTTTCAATGCAAATAAAAAGAGAGTGGGACAGAAATCGGTAATTCGTTAGAATTCGATTTCGTCGTCCCACCTCCGCACAGTTGAGTAGGGCTGTAAAAGCTGATGAAATCAGCGTAGTAGAGCCCACTCAACCACTGCGTCTTGCTCGACAATCCAAAAACAATTGAGAGGCTAGGACTTTTGTCCCAGCCTCTTCTTATGATTTATTCTTCTTCCTCGTCTTCAGAATCCTCTTCTTCGTCGTCTTCTTCGCTTAATTCAACTTCCTCACCCAAATCATCTGGTACGATTTCATTGATTTCAGCATCGTAAGCTTCGACTTCACTCTTTTCATCATCTGGATTTTCTTCATCGTATGAAAGAGCTGGATCTGCTTCGTAAACTTCTTCATCTTCTGGATCATCGTCGTTGTAGTCGATCGCATCTTCGTCTCCATCCATGAAGGCATTGACACGTTTTTTCTTCCGTTTCTTAGGAGTTTCATCTTCGTCTGTTTCTTCAATAGCGATGATTTCTTCGTCAACTTCATCGATGGCATACCATGAACGAAGACCCCATTTGTTATCTCCAAGTGGGATAAAGCTTCCATCTACATTCAATTCTGTGTAGAACAATGGAAGAGCTTCACAGATCTCGCTGTTTGATTTTTCAAGGTAATTTTGAATTTCATTTACAAGATCGCTAAAGTACATTTCATGGTCACGTCCGCGTAATTCCAAAATCGCACGCGCCACTTCAATCATAGAAAGTTCACTTTTTTCTTGTCCAGCAAATACTTCTAATTCCAAGGGTAAATCTCCTTATGTTTCATTTCCTAAATGGAGAAGGATCCGGTCTTCAACCTCATCCTATCCTCAATGATAGATTGGAAACTTCTCGTCACTAAATCTATCACGCATTTTATCATTACACTCTATTGTACGATAAATTTCCCCTTTCGTCAAAGGAAAATTCCAGGATTCTCCATGAAATCAAAAAAAAGAAGAGCCTCACGGCTCTTCTTTTTTATCTCAATTATTTTACTTTTGCTGTGCTTGTGATTACGTTCACTGCTTTCTTCACTGTGATGTCATGTTTCAACATTTCTGGTGAAAGAAGGTTGCGAACTTGTTCAACTGGCATGTTGTAATCTGCTGCCAATTGTTCGATTTCAGCGTTGATTTCTTCTTCAGTTGCTTCGAAGCCTTCTGCTTTCGCTACTGCTTCAACCACAAGGTTTGTCTTCGTACGGCTTTCAGCTTCTGCTTCG
Organism: Streptococcus sp. 27098_8_66; assembly: GCF_041431945.1. Taxonomy (NCBI): domain Bacteria; kingdom Bacillati; phylum Bacillota; class Bacilli; order Lactobacillales; family Streptococcaceae; genus Streptococcus; species Streptococcus sp. 27098_8_66. Next base: position 78,273 of record NZ_JAPVYS010000006.1, read on the forward strand.
TATTGTTTGTGAAGATCTTCTTGAGTTGTTCCAGTGATTTGGAAGTACATTTCAGGTGAGATACCTTGACGTTGCATGTTTCCAAGGAACTCGTTGATTGAACGGTATACTTCTTCGTGGATCATTTCTTCTGGAAGGTCAACGATTTCAGCGTTTTCAACGGCAAGATCGATTGCTGCTGCTTCTACTGCATCGTTGTATGCTTCTTCTTTAGCTGCTGCCAATTCTTTGCGGTATTTTTCTTTCAATTCGTCAAGAGTTTCAACTTCTTCGTCGATGTCTTTTGCCAATTCATCGTCAAGAGCTGGTACTTCTTTTGCTTTTACTTCGTGGATCGTTGTCACGAATTTCGCTTCTTTACCTGCAAGGTCAGCTGCTTGGTAGTCTTCTGGGAATGTTACGATCACATCAACTGTTTCACCAGCAGAGTGTCCAACCAATTGGTCTTCGAAACCTGGGATGAATTGACCTGAACCAAGTCCAAGTGAGAAGTTGTCACCTTTACCACCGTCGAATTCAACACCGTCGATAGAACCTACGAAGTCGATCACAACTGTGTCACCTTCTGCTGCAGCACCTTCTTTAACAACCAATTCAGCCAAGTTGTTGCGTTCGCGTTCGATACGAGCATCCACATCAGCGTCTGTTACTTCTTTAGAAACTTCTACTGATACTTCAAGGTCTTTGTAAGCACCCAATTTTACTTCAGGTTTTGTGACAACAGCTGCTGTCAATGTCCAGTCTTGACCTTTTTCCATAGATACAACATCGAAAGTTGGTTGTGCAACAACTTCGATTCCAGCTTCTTTAACAGCTGCTTCGTATGTTGCTGGAAGAAGATCGTTCAAAGCATCTTGGTAAAGAGCTTCTTCACCAAAACGTTGGTTGAAGATTGGACGTGGAATATGACCTTTACGGAATCCAGGTACGTTCAAAGTTTTCTTAACTGACTCAAACACACGGTCCAAAGCAGGTTTGATTTGCTCTTGGCTGATTGTGAAAGTCAATACACCGTGGTTAGTTTCTTTGTTTTCAAATGATACAGACATTCTGTCTCTCCTTAAAATAATATAGTCATTCCTTATAATTTTACCACAAAACTTTGAAATTGCAAGTTTTAAAACGTTTTTGCCTCTCTTTTCATCCAAAAAAACTAGCCCTTAAAAGCTAGTTCTGATTATGATTTTCGGATGGGATCATCGAGGTAGAGAGCACGGGCACCGCCGATCAATTTTGGCCGACTGGCGAGGGCTGTGACATGGGCTCCACCTAGTTCACGCAAGATAGGGCGAATTGGAACTTGCACATGTTTGACGTGCATCCCCACCGAGGTATCTCCGATGTCTAACCCTGCTTGAGCTGTGATGAATTCCACTTCAACAGGATCCTTAAAATACTTGAAAGCTGCGAGTTGTCCAGCACCTCCTGCATGGAGACTCGGAAGGACATTGACGATTTCTAGCTCCTTCTTGTCTGCCAATTCTCTTTCAACCACCAAGGCGCGATTGAGATGCTCACATCCTTGTACCGCCAGATAAATCCCTCTTGGATTCAACTCATCTAGCAAGGTCTGGACAATAGCTTCAGCAATGTCGATGTTGGAGGCCTTTCCAATTTGCCCTCCTGCAACTTCACTTGAAGACATCCCGAGGACGAGGATTTGTCCTTGGCGGAGACGGCTTTTTTCCAAGACATCTACCAGGATTTCTTTTGTATCCTTCTTCAGTTGCTCCAGATCCATGAATTAGCTTCCTTTCTTTTGAAATGCATAATAGACCACATAGCCTAAAGCCATTCCAACAAAATTCTGAGCAAGGTTATTCGGAATGTCCGAGATAGCAGCACCCCAACCATTGCCTAAAAAGAGAGCAGACGCTAGTGCGTAACCGCCTACCATCACGACTGTCGCAAGGAGCAAGCCTAGGTAACGAGCTTTGCCCTTGAAGCCAGCGAAATAGCCTTGTCCCCCGTGAAAGAGGAGGCTAAAGAACATCCACTGAGGATAGCCTGAAATCAGATCCAATAAGAAGGCTCCGACACCGCCTACAATTGCACCTTCCTTGCGTCCAAAATAGAAGGCTGTGAAATAGGCACCAAGATCTAGCAGGGTGACGATCCCTGTAGGAGTTGGAAGTTTGGTATAGTAGCCAAGTACAACTGTCAAGGCTGTCAAAATAGAGAGGCGGGCAATGAGTTGAGTTCGATTAGATGTCATATTGTACTACTCCATACTGGTCTGAATGTTGAATCGCTTGGAAAACAAAGTCTTTAGAGGCTTTAACAGCTTCAAGCGGTGATTTCCCTTTCACCAACTGGCTGGAAATACTAGACGCAAAGGTACAACCTGCTCCTGTATTGTTCTTTTCTAAGACTGGCTCTTCAATGACGGTGAAGTCTGTCCCATCATAAAAGACATCGATGGCCTTTTCTTTATTGAGACGATTGCCCCCTTTGACCACGACATTCGCTGCTCCTAATCCGTGGAGCTTGCGTGCTGCCTCCTTCATATCGTCGAGCGATTGAATCTTGCTTTGGGTCAAGATCTCAGCTTCTGGTAAGTTTGGCGTAATGATCGTCACATAAGGGAAGAACTTGATCAATTCGTCTCGAAGAACTGAAACTTCCACATCATGGCTTTCCTTGCAGACCAAAACAGGATCTAGTACCACAGGGATCTCCGCATGGGCTTTGACATAGTCCAAGGCTAAGTCTGCCACTTCAACATTTGGCAAGAGGCCGAGTTTAATAGCAGAGAAAGGAACATCCTTGAGAGAGTTGAGCTGTTGAGCAAAGGTCGTCGGATCCACCGGAATCACTTCGAAACCGTGCTCCGTCATAGCCGTCAAACAAGTCACCGCTACAAAGCCATGCTGTTTATTAGTCGTATAAGTTGCAAGGTCTGCATGAAGACCTCCTCCACTAAAAATATCATTTCCTGAAATAGCTAGAATCAATTCATTACTCATAACGGATCTCCTTTAAATATAAGCCATTTGGCGCTGCTGTAGGACCTGCTAAATTGCGGTCCTTCTTATCCAAAATCAGATCGATCTGCTCGATCGGCATCCGATCATTTCCGATCTTCAACAAAGTTCCCACCATATTGCGGATTTGCTTGTAGAGAAAACCATTGCCCGAAAAGGTAAAGACCAGGCGATGATGCTCTGCATCCTCGACCAAGCGAGCCTCTGTAATCGTACGAACCTTATCTTCCACACTGGTTCCTGAAGCCGTAAAACCGGTGAAATCATGGGTTCCCTCCAACTTTTGGATGGCTGCTTGCATCTTTTCCACATCCAAAGGATAAGGATAGTGGGTGGCATAGTGGCGCATCATGGGGTTCTTGGGACGACCATAATCCACAATAAATTCATAGGTCTTGCTGTGCTTCTTGTAGCGTGAGTGAAAGTCATCTGCTACTTGCTCTACTCGGATGAAATCAATATCCTCTGGGGTTTGGGTATCGAGGGCAAAGCGGAGCTTTTCCTCGTCCCGCGCTTGGGGGAGATCAAAATGAATCACCTGGCCAAGAGCATGGACACCGGAATCCGTTCGCCCCGCTCCATGAACGGTAACAGGGGTTCCTTGATTGAGGCGCGTCAAGGTCTTCTCGATTTCCTCTTGCACACTACGGGCATGAGGTTGGCGTTGAAACCCTGCAAACAAGGTCCCGTCATATGAAATGGTTGCTTTGTATCGTGTCATGGTTTTATTTTAGCAGGATATAGAAGGGGTTACAAGAGTGAAAAAATCAAACTGTCCGGGTACAGTTTTACGAGCACAAAAAGAGACTGGGACAAAAGTCCTAGCCTCTCAATTATTTTTGGATTGTCGAGCAAGACGCAGTGGTTGAGTGGGCTCTACTACGCTGATTTCATCAGCTTTTACAGCCCTACTCAACTGTGCGGAGGTGGGACGACGAAATCGAATTCTAACGAATGACCGATTTCTGTCCCACTCTCCTAACTTCGACCTGTTACAAATCTACTAGGTCTTAGTCTCTTTTTTTATTTTTCAAGTCCATTCCTGCTGCTCCTAAGATCGCTCCTAGTAAAGAGAGCCCCAGAGCAGATTCCACTCCTGTTTCTGGAAGTTGCTTGTTAGAAGATACTGCTTCTGAACGAACCGTTTCTTCCACAGCTGCTGGAATTGGCGTTGGGGTATTTTCTGGTGCTACTGGCTGATTCTTCGAGATCACTTGAGGTGTTGAAGGATCTGAAACCATTTTGTTTACAAGCACGTCTGGTTTCACTGGTGCTTCTACTGAAGGGCTTGTTGGGATCACGACTTCTTTGGTACCGACTTCAACAATTTCTGCAACAGGCTCTGTTGCAACTTCTGTAGCAATCACTTTTCGACTTTGATCAAGCGCTGAAACCTCTACATACTCAAGACCTTGCCCTTTAACCCCAGCCTGGATCACTCTGCGTTCTCCTTTAGCGAGATCTGGATTGGTCCGTTCCACAAGGTCAAAATCAAGTTCTTTTTCTACGATTTCAAGACTTGGTTTGTCTTCCACTAGGGCTTTGACGTCATTTTCAGCCAAGCTACCTACTTGCGTAATTGGCTTGAGCCCCGCAAGGGCTTGAGTCAGAGCAACCACTTCTTGATCCACCTGATCTTGATGAGCACGGCTCACATTCCAATTCAAGCTATCTAAGACTTTCGCAAGGGCTGCGCGCGATTCTGGTGTGTAAATGGCTAGATCTGTTGGTACCGTAGCAACTGCTTTTCTAAGAGCAGTGAAGTCCGCCTTGAAATAGTCCTTGTTATGGTTGGCAAAAGCTTCCATGACCTGGAAGACTTCTTCTTCCTTGTATTCATTGGCCGGCTCATCAGCCCAAATTCCCAACATACTTCCGGATGTCGGTAATTTGACATCAGGGTACTTGGTTGAAGCTAACTGTTCAAACGGAACAGTTTCTGTATTTTGAATAGCTTTTTCGAGCGGATAACTTTGGTCACCTTTGTGGCCCAAAACATAGTACCAGTCCCCGTTGGTATTAAGGAATTTATACCCCTTATCTGCCAAATACTGTGGTGACGCAAGGTTATAGCCCCACCATCCTTTAGACCAGTATGAAATCAAGACGTCCTTGTCAAAGGCAACATCATCTTCATCTCCATAATAGAAGCCATCGTTAAAGGCCATTGGCTGCAAGCCTTTTTCACGCGCCATAGCTGCAAGACTATTGGAATACTCCGCAAATTTACCATAGAGGTCATACCACTTGAGGTAGTACCAGCCTTGCGCACTGGTAGCGTCATTGGCATATTCATCTGTTCCGTAGTTAAAGATCTTAGACTTGTCTTTGAAGTAGTCCATGTACTTGCCAATCAAGGCTTTGGTAAAGTTGACTGCTGCTTCATTGGTCAAATCCATGGTTGTTTTTGAAACCGTATCAAAGCTGGCTTGTGGATTTTCAATGCCCAATTTTTCCATGGCTACCAACAAAGCATCCATGTGTCCAGGACTATTGACTGCCGCAATCAAGCCGATTCCTTTAGCAGTCGCATAAGCATGGAGTTCATCCATTTCCGCTTGGGTCAAGGCTTGGCCATTTGGATCATCGTAATAGGCCTTGGTACCTTCTAAAATGGCCTTTTTCACATCGTCACTAGCATAAGTCTTGCCATTGGCTTCCACCGTCATATCATCGAGGACGAAGCGCATGCCATCATTTCCGACAAGGAGGTGCAAGTCAGAATAACCCAACTCACTGGCCTTATCTACGATTCGTTTCAACTGATCCAGTGAGAAGTATTTGCGGCCTGCATCGATCGAGATGACCTTCTTCATGGCTAGTTTTTCTGCTGCTTCTTTTGCAGCAACTTCTTTCGCGTAGCTTTCCGTATACACCAAAGCATCTTGAGCTGCTTTGAGATGATCGATCAAGGTTTTGGCCTCTGCTCGAGTGGTATTTGCTCCTGCCCCTTCTAAAGCTTTTTTAGCTGCCGTAAAGGCTACTAGAGATTCCGGTGTATAGTGATCCAAATCAGTTGGAGCTTCCGAAAGAGCTTTTTCGACCACTTCAGGATCTGCTACAAAGTAGTCCGCATTCTTGTCCGCGAAGGCATGCATGAGCTTAAAGAGAAGGTCTTTTTTGTAGGTTGCAGATGGCGTATCTGCCCAGGCAGCTACCATGCCACCGATGAAAGGTACCTTAGCTCCATCATTTTTTTGAACCACATCAATCGCTGACTTGGAAATTCCTTCGAGACCTTGATCAAGGTTGTACCAACCAGATCCAGCCTTGTCCCGTCCAAGCACATAATACCAAGCATCATTGGTATTAAGAATCTGATGACCTAGTTCAGACAAGAGTTTTGAAGAAGCGACATCATAGCCATTCCAGCCACCTGTCCAGTAGGAGACAATGATATCCTTATCAAAAGTGCCATAGGAAGTATCGCCATTGTAGTAGATTCCATCATTGAAGGCCATTGGTTTCATCTTGTGTTTTTTCACAATAGCTGCTAGATCATTAGCATATTGGATGAATTTTTCATAGCCTTTTTCTGGGTACCCTTCACCTGGCCAATGCTTGCTGGCTTGGAGAACCTGCCAACCATGGGCATCTGTGGCATCGTTAGCATATTCATCCAAACCAATATTGAAAATATCTGCCTTGCCGCTGAAATAAGCCGCATACTTGTCTACCAAGGCTTTGGTAAAGTCTAAGGCTTTTTGGTTGTCCAAATCAACTGTCCGAGCTGATTTCTTTGTACCAAAATAATTAAAGTGAGGATTTTTGATCCCCAATTGTTCCATGGCTGTCAGAATCGCATCCATGTGACCTGGACTATTAATGGTTGGGATGACGCCCACTTTCTTCGATTTGGCGTAGGTCAAAATATCATCCATTTGAGCCTGGGTCAAGGCTGTCCCGTTCGGATCATCGTAATAAGCTTTTGTCCCTTTTTCAACCGCATCTGTCACGGCTTGGCTAGAATAAGAAGTATCTCCCACTTTCAAAGACATATCATCCAGCACAAAGCGCAAACCATCATTTCCAACTAGAAGATGCAAGTCTGTATAACCCGTCTTACTTGCTTCATCAATGATTTCCTTGATTTGGTCTGGTGAGAAGTACTTGCGACCGGCATCGATCGAAACAATCTTTTTCTTGGCTAATTTTTCTTCCTGATCAGGATCTTTAGCAGGCGTTTCCGTCGCTGGTTGAGCTGCCACATCCGACTCTGCGACAGAACTTGCTTCTTCGCGAATCAAACGGTCAAGATCTGATACCCGAAATTCACGATCAGGCAGTGTCTGTTGACTTTGATCGACGATTGGGGCAGGAGCCGTTGGTTTTTCTACTGTTGGCTGAGAAGCTTCCTCATTAAGGGAAATAGTTGACTCACCCTCGTTTGGCTGAGTTGGAACTGTCGTTGCAGGACTTTCAGTAGTCGTCGGCGTATCGGCCGCTACAACCTGAGCACCAGCAAAAAATCCTATGAGCACCGAAGCTGCTCCTACTGCATACTTGCGGATCGCATAACGTGGTTGATGTGATTTCATCAGGACCTCCTAAATTGTCATTGTAATCGTTTTCTTAAATTTACCACGATATCTTAATAAATTCAATGAGGCTTCTCATTATTCTTTAATTAGGAGAGGAAGTCCTTGGATTCGATCCAAAATAAAACGAGCTCCTTACTCAAAAGGAAACTCGTTCATTTTTATAAATCATCTAAAGCATCTTTGACCTTGTCAAAGAACCCTTTTTTCTTTGGGTTGACCTTCAAATCACTTGCTTCCGCAAAGGCTTGAAGGGCTTCTTTTTGCTTGTCATTTAAACCAGTTGGGGTGACGACATTGACAGATACATATTGATCTCCCATGGCACCACCACGTAAGCTTGGAGCCCCTTTTCCACGGAGGCGGAATTTCTTACCGGTTTGGGTTCCTTCAGGAATGACCAAATCGACATCTCCATGAACAGTTGGCACATGGACCGTATCTCCAAGAGCTGCTTGGACAAAGTTCAAATCTAACTTATAGTAGATGGTTGAGCCATCTCGTTCGAAGCGGTCGCTCGGCTCAACATTGACAACAACATACAAGTCCCCGTATGGTCCACCGTTAAAGCCAGCTTCTCCTTGACCAGCTAAGCGGATTTGTTGACCCGTTTCAACTCCTGCAGGAATCTTGACGTTCACGCTATGGGCTTGTTTTTCATGACCTGTTCCACGACAAGTCGTACATGGATCTTTGATTTCTTGACCACGACCATGACAGACATCACAGGTCACTTGACGGCGCATCATCCCAAGAGGGGTTTGCGTATCCACATTGATGACCCCAGAACCATGACAGCGTCCACAGGTTACCGGACTAGTCCCTGGCTTAGCCCCAGAACCATGACAGGTATGACAGCTAGCTTCCCGATGGTACTTGACTTCTTTTTCTGCACCAAAAATCGCTTCTTCAAACTTGAGATTGACGCGGTATTGGAGGTCATCCCCTTGACGAGGTGCATTCGGATTACGACTTGCACCACCTCCAAAGAAACTAGAGAAGATATCTTCAAAGCCACCAAAACCAGCACCATCAAAGCCACCAAAACCACCTGCTCCGCCACCGAAGCCACCATTGGCACCCGCAGCACCATATTGGTCATAAGCAGCCCGTTTTTGCTCGTCACTCAAAGTCTCATAAGCTTCTTGAACTTCCTTGTACTTTACCTCAGCACCAGGCTCCTTGTTGATATCTGGGTGATATTTTTTAGATAATTTCCGATAGGCTTTCTTGATCTCATCTTGAGATGCATTCTTTGAAACGCCCAAACGGTCATAAAATTCAGTATTGTTCATACAAGATACTAAGAGCGAACAGAAAGCGACTGAAATTTAGGAAACCGACAAGAAATCCTGATTTCTTAGGCGGTTTATCTAATTTCCAAGCTTTCCGCTCGGGTTCAATTCCCCGAACACTCTTTGTTCCTTTCTATAATTTTCATGTAATCTTTAGAGGGCATTTTCTATGCTTCGCTTTACTTGATCAAACTCTTTGTCCGATAGAGTAAATATCAAATCCTCTTCTGAGTAGTCGTTTTGTTCTTTAAAATAGTTGTCCGTATTCTCTTCCAAGCCTAAACTTAGAATCACTCTTCTTGCAAACTCTTGATGGGCAAAACCGATAGCCGTAATGATCTGTTTATCTTGCACAAGCACTTTCGGTTGGAAATTCTCACGTGGAAGAAATTCAAAATAGTCAAAGAAGTTTTGCCAAATTCCACCTGTAAATTTCGTGTCCTTCAACAGACCTGCTTTCGCTAATAAAAGAGGTGCTGAAGAAATGGCTGCAATGAGGATATCTTGCTCACCAAGGTCCCTCAAGAACGAAATCAATTTCTCATCTTGTAGGGCAGGCCCTATATTGACCATTCCTGGCAAAATCACACAAGAATACTCTTCTATACAGATTTGATCTAGTGTTTTGGTCGGTTGACAGGGCAAGCCATCCTCAGAGACCACCATCGAATGATCTGAAGCGGCATAATCAATCGTACTATCAAAAGACAGAGCTAAAGTACTTGTTAAAGCGGTTATCTCATAAAGAGAAAAATTAGGATAAATGATACAAAGTACTTTTTTCATAGGCAACATCCTCTATTTTACCGAAAAACAGAGGCTGGGTTGCAACCTCTGGATTTCTTTTTATCATTTACTAGTTAGGCTGAATTGAGTTTCGGCTTAAAGGAATCCTCAAATCTCGGAACCTTTCTTTATTTCAGGAGGTTCCGCTAAAACAATCCACTGGATTGTTTTACTTTTCCGTAAACTCTCCGTCTACGACGTCATCACCTGCGTTTCCTGATGCTTGTGCGCCTTCTGCTCCTGCTTGGGCTTGTTGCGCTGCTGCGGCTTGTTCGTAGAGTTTAACAGCCAATGCTTGTGCTTTTTCGTTCAAGGCTTCAAGTTTTGCTTTCATTTCTTCAAGGTTACCTGATTCTTGAGCTTTCTTAAGATCATCAAGTCCTGCTTGAGCTGCGTCACGTTCTGCATCAAAGCCTTTGCCTTCAGTTTCTTTGATTGTCTTTTCAGTCGCAAAGATAGCTTGGTCTACTTCGTTACGAAGGTCAACTTCTTCTTTACGTTTCTTATCTGCTTCAGCGTTTGCTTCTGCATCTTTCATCATGCGATCGATTTCTTCGTCTGTCAAACCTGAGTTTGATTGGATAACAATTGTTTGTTCTTTTTGAGTTCCAAGATCTTTCGCCTTAACAGATACGATACCGTTCTTGTCGATGTCGAATGTTACTTCGATTTGTGGGATACCACGAGGTGCAGCTGGGATATCAGTCAATTGGAAGCGTCCAAGAGTCTTGTTATCTGCTGCCATTGGGCGTTCCCCTTGAAGAACGTGGATATCAACGGCTGGTTGGTTGTCTGCTGCAGTTGAGAAGACTTGTGATTTAGATGTTGGAATGGTTGTGTTGCGGTCGATGAGTTTTGTGAAGACTCCACCCATTGTTTCGATACCAAGTGACAATGGTGTTACGTCAAGAAGGACAACGTCTTTCACATCACCAGTGATCACACCACCTTGGATCGCAGCACCCATAGCCACAACTTCGTCAGGGTTCACTGATTTGTTTGGTTCTTTACCAGTTTCAGCCTTAACTGCTTCAACAACGGCAGGAATACGAGTTGAACCACCGACAAGGATCACTTCGTCGATATCTGACAAGCTCAAACCTGCATCTGAAAGGGCTTGGCGAACTGGAGTTTTCGTACGTTCTACAAGGTCACGAGTCAAATCGTCGAATTTTGCACGAGTCAAGGTCATTTCCAAGTGAAGAGGTCCAGCAGCGCCTGCAGTGATGAATGGCAAGCTGATTTGAGTTGAAGTCACACCAGAAAGGTCTTTCTTCGCTTTTTCAGCTGCGTCTTTCAAACGTTGAAGCGCCATCTTGTCTGTTGACAAGTCAATACCATTTTCTTTCTTGAATTCTTCAACCATGTAGTCGATGATTTTTTGGTCAAAGTCGTCACCACCGAGTTTGTTATCCCCTGCAGTTGCCAATACATCAAAGACACCATCACCCAATTCAAGGATAGATACGTCGAATGTACCACCACCAAGGTCGAATACCAAGATTTTTTCTTCTTTGTCAGTCTTATCCAAACCATAAGCAAGGGCTGCTGCTGTTGGTTCGTTGACGATACGTTCTACTTCAAGACCAGCGATTTTACCAGCGTCTTTTGTTGCTTGACGTTGTGCATCGTTGAAGTAAGCTGGAACTGTGATAACAGCTTTGGTTACTTTTTCACCAAGATAATCTTCAGCATAACCTTTCAAGTATTGAAGAATCATAGCTGAAATCTCTTGTGGTGTGTATTCTTTACCGTTAGCAGAAACTTTTTCAGAAGTACCCATCTTAGATTTGATAGAGATGATGGTATCTGGGTTTGTAACTGCTTGACGTTTTGCAGCGTCACCAACGATGATTTCACCGTTTTTGAATGAAACTACAGATGGAGTTGTGCGGTTACCTTCTGGGTTTGCGATGATTTTTGATTCAGTTCCTTCAAGAACTGCTACTGCTGAGTTTGTTGTACCTAAGTCAATACCGATAATTTTAGACATATGTTTTTCTCCTCGTTGTTTTTTCTCTTTTTTTCTTTTTGATATTTCCCTTAAGTGGTGGGGACGTGAGCAACTCCCTTCGGGATTTCATCACTTATTTTTGAGCCTACTGTCTCAAAAATCCCCTGTTTCAGTAGCACAAGCTACTGAAACTTTCACCACGGCGGGAAATATCTTCCTTGCAAGCCTCCGGCTTGCATCTTATCTTTCTTTCATAGTTTAGTGTCGTTTCGGACAAGGCAGACTAGTTATAAACCACTACCATGGCTGGGCGAAGGATGCGGTCATGGAGTTTGTAGCCTTTTTGGAAGACTTGTGCGATGGTGTCTGCTGGATGTTCGTCATCTGCAGGCAAGGTTTGGATGGCCATGTGGTAGTTATGGTCAAAGGCTCCGTCCGCTGGAATTTCTTCAATTCCTTCTTCTTTCAGAGCATGTACCAAACTTTCTTGGACCATTTCTAAGCCCTTCTTCACATCATCTGTCAATCCTTCGACGGCAAGGGCACGTTCGAGGTTGTCCAGTGATGGTAAGATCGCTTTTGCCAAATCTTGGCTACGGTATTTTTGTAATTGTTGACGTTCTTCATTAGCACGGCGCTGAATATTTTGCATTTCTGCATGAGCACGAAGGTATTTGTTTTCAAATTCTTCGGCACGCGCTTGTGCTTCTTCTAACTCAGAAGGTTGGTTGCTTTCCTCTACAACTTCTTCAGTTGTTTGGGCAACTTCCTCTTCTTTCACGTCTTCTTTTTTGATATCTTCTGTCAAGGCATACACCCCTTTCATTTGGTCTTAATTTACTTCATAATGGTTGCTATTGAGGTAACGGTAGTAATCCGTCAACTTCATGACCAGTACTCGGCCGATAACATTGACCAGGCTTATCACACGCCTGTAGTCCATCTCTACGGGACCGATCACATGCATGAGGGCCATCCCACGATAAGGAACTAAGAACTTGTGACTAATCACTGTCACATTTTTCAAGGCCTTCTCTTGGGATTCCGCAACCAGGATCTGGGTCATTTGGTCTTCTGGCATTCCCCCTCGCAACTCCAAGGCCACATGTTGGGGATTGTCTAAGAACTGATAGGTCTGAAGATCGGCGTAGGTTAGTGATGAAACCTTTCCTTCCACAAAAACCAGTTCTTGAAACAGTTGCGAGAAGACGTAATCAAAGAGATCCAGCACATTGTCTGTCGTCTTGAAATAGCGCTGTACAATCTGTGGAATCTCCGTCCGCAAGCGGTAGTGGATATCCAAGACTGTATTTCCAATGAAACGCTCTTGAACCAGCTGATGGAAGATTTCCAAGTCACTGGTTAAGAAATTCTTTGGAATGGCAAACTGGACGGTGACGGGCTTTGATTCATCCAAGGTTAGAACCGCTAAGGCATCGTGATTGGATAATGGAACAATCTCAAAACCAGTCAAGCGCTGACGTGTCGGTTCAACATCCTGAATCACTGCGGTGTAACCCGTCATCTGGGCTAGTAACTTAGCTGTAGCATCCAAGATATCGTCTAACTTAAAGGCTTCGAAATCAAAGGCTTTCACCACCTGGTAGACATCTTGCTCATCAATTAACTCTAGATCAAGCGAGTTCTGAACAAAATATTGAAAACCAGCTCGACTAGGCATGCGGCCACTCGAAGTGTGGGCCTTTTCTAGTAAGCCTTGTTTTTCGAGGGCAGCCATGTCGTTTCGAATGGTCGCGCTACTGGATTGAATCACATCTTGTAGCGCTTTTGAACCGACTGGTTCGTGGGTCTTGGTAAAGATATCGACGACAAGATTGAGAATCTCATTTTGACGTTCTGTAACCATGACCTCACCTCTCTTTCATTTTTTAGCACTCTAAACACTCAAGTGCTAAACCTTGATTCTATTATACACCCATCCAAAAGAAAGTCAAGAGAAAAATCCAAAAAATTAGCACTCTTTTTTCAAGAGTGCTAAAAATCATTCTCAAGACCTAGAGAAGTGAATCTCCTCTTATTTGCCAGCCTTTTTCAATAGCTGAATATATTCTTCCAATACTAGCTGATGCTTGGCCATATACTGAGCATTTTCTACGCCAACATAACGGAAATGCCAATTCTCAAAATTCACACCCGTGATGTTACTCTTCCCATCTGGGTAGCGAAGAACAAAGCCATATTGCGGTGCGATGGCAGCCAGCTGCATGCCCAGCTCATCACTTTGACCAGCTTCGACACTCATATCAATCGCAAGCCCTGTCTGGTGTTCACTCGCACCAGGGACCTGCACCTGAGTCTGTACCTGCTTTTCAGCTTCTTCGTGCGAAAGACCGCTAGCCTCTAGTTGCGCAACACGTTCATTATAGAGCTCTGTTTGCTCGGCCACACTTCGATAGCCTGATATCAAGGTTTCTTCTGGGGCAATTTTTCGAGCCGCTTCTAAAAATTGACGAGTTGGTTCTACAATCCGACTATCCACTTTGATAGCATCCACATCTGTCAATTGTGGGTTCAGCTCAGGCTTCACATTGTCACGATTGACCAAGATCAACTGCCAGTCTTTGGTCGAAACGGCTGGTAAATCTGATTTTTCTTTCTTTTTCTTAGAAGAAGAGGGAGTCGTTACAGCTGTTTTTTTAGCCTTCCAAAACTGAAGTCCTGAAAACAAGCTTGGTTTCGCTAAGTAAGCACCAATTCCTGATCCAAGGACCACAAGAAGAAAGAAACTCAATAGGTAAGGCCACCATTTCTTACGTTTTTTTCTTGCGCGTCTATACTTATTCGTCATGGCCACCCTCTAGAAGTTTTGCTCCAACCTTACGATAGGACATAACCCCAATCTTTTCAATGCGAAAGGCACCATCTTCATAAGCCAAAACCGTCACGCTTCCGTTATCCAAGACCAATTCTTCGACAGCCTTAGGATCGATGAGATAAATCAAGGTCGTAATCGTCATGCCGTGGCTGACTACAATAGCATTACCACCACCGGCTGCTTCGACCTCTTTTGCGATGGCTTCAAAACCTTCTTTTATCCGACTACTCAAGGTTCCCCAGGATTCAGCCCAACCCGTGGTATCCACTTCGACGATTCCTTCTGCTAACTCCATCAGGCTCAACTGATGGAAATCATCGACCTTAAAGACACGAGGTAAGACCCCCATGAAGAGATCGCCATCATAAGCACCGTCAAAACTACCAAAACACCACTCGCGGATCCGTTTGTCATAACGATAAGGGATTTTTCCTGTCAGACCAAGTTCTTGAAGAATAATTCCCATGGTTTGAATGGTACGTCCAGAATCACTCGAAACAGCCTCTTCAAAAGAAAGCCCAGCTTCCTTGAGACCAAGTCCTAATTCTCGAATTCCACGCTCTCCTGCTTCTGTCAGCGGAGTGTCTGACCAGCCCTGTGCCCGCCCAATGGTATTAAACATGGTTTTTCCATGACGAGCAATATATAATCTGGTTTTTGTCATTGTATTACCTCCGTATGTGTCTCTTTCATTATATCATTTTTTGCAAAAAGAAAGTAGGAAAGCTCTTACAAGTTTTGAGAAAAAGAAAAGGCCATGACCAAAGGGTCAGCCTTTCAGGGCAGACTAGGATTCTTGCAAGCTTTCACCGACCTCACGGTAACTGCTATCTCCGAACCCCTTAACCGTCAATACTCCATCTTCATATTCTACAAGGGTAACACTACCATTTGAAAGAGGCAGATTGAGATTTGGTTTTCCTTCGACCAAGCAGACTAAGGTCTGAATGGTCCAACTATGGCTGACCACCAAGGCATTGCCTCCACCATTTTCTTCTACTTCTTTGGCAATGGCTTCAAAACCTTCTAGGATTCGGTTTTTCAAGACTTCCCATGGTTCAGCCCAATTTGCTGTGTCCACTTGGCAAATTCCATTGGCCAAGTCTTCCAAGGTCAAAGTCTTATAGTCTTCTACATCTAGCACGCGTGGCACGACACCGTGAAAGAGCTCCCCACCGTAGGCCCCATCAAAGCTACCAAAACACCACTCGCGGATCCGTTTGTCAAAGCGATAAGGAATCTGGTCTTTCAAGCCCAATTCATCAAGAATGATCCCCATGGTCTGAATGGCACGGCCTGAATCACTGGAATAAGCTCGAGTAAACTCCAAACCGGACTCACGCAAGCCGATTCCTAGAGCTTGAATCCCTCGTTCTCCTTCTGCTGTCAAGGGCGTATCGGACCAACCTTGAGCACGGCCAATGGTATTAAACATGGTTCTCCCATGACGAATCACAAATAATCTTGTTTTAGCCATCTTGTCTCCTTTTGCAAGAAAAAAGTCTGGAGTTTCATTATCACAGACTTTTCTATTTTCTTCTATTATACTAGATTTCTCTTAGTTTTTAAAGCTATGAACTGGAGCTGGAATTTGGCCACCACGGGCAATAAAGTCAGCTGACGAAGCCTTGTTGACCTTCATTACCGGAGCAGACCCAAGAAGTCCACCAAGCTCTAACATATCGCCTTCCTTGCCATAAGGAATGATCCGAACGGCTGTTGTCTTTTGGTTGATCACCCCGATAGCTGCTTCATCGGCGATCATGGCCGCAATGGTCGTATCTGGAGTATCAGCTGGGATAGCAATCATATCCAGACCAACCGAGCAGATGGCTGTCATGGCTTCCAATTTTTCCAGGTTGATATGGCCTGATTGGACCGCCGCAATCATCCCTTCATCTTCTGAGACCGGAATGAAAGCACCTGACAACCCACCGACTTGGTTACAAGCCATGATCCCGCCTTTTTTCACTTGGTCATTGAGCAAAGCTAGTGCTGCTGTTGTCCCGTGGGTTCCTACTACTTCAAGCCCCATGGCTTCAAGGACACGGGCAACCGAATCCCCAACAGCTGGCGTTGGTGCGAGAGACAAGTCTACAATCCCAAACTCAACACCGAGACGTTCACTAGCCATTTGACCCACTAATTGGCCAACACGGGTAATCTTGAAAGCTGTCTTCTTGACTGTTTCCGCCAATACATCAAAGCTAGCGCCTGGAACTTTTTCGATCGCCCGTTGGACGACACCAGGTCCTGAAACCCCAACGTTGATGACGACATCCGCTTCACCAACACCGTGGAAAGCTCCTGCCATGAAGGGGTTATCTTCTACTGCATTGGCAAAGACCACGAGCTTACCTGGCCCCATTGGATCTGCTTGGGATGCTTCTTTAATGATACGGCCCATATCTCGAACAGCTGTCATATTGATCCCTGTCTTGGTCGATCCGATATTGACTGAAGAGCAGACAAAATCCGTCTCTGCAAGGGCACGAGGAATGGAATTAATGAGGATTTCATCCCCCTTTTGGTAGCCTTTTTGAACCAGGGCTGAGAAGCCACCGATAAAGTTGACCCCAACTTCCTTAGCCGCATGATCCAGTGCCTTAGCAAAGGGCACATAGTCTGTCGCATTGGTTGCTGCCCCGATAATGGAAATTGGAGTGACTGAAACCCGCTTATTCACAATGGGAATACCAAGTTCTGCCGCAATCTCATCCCCCACAGCCACTAAGTCTTTAGCCTTTGTCACAATCTTATTGTAGACTTTTTCCGCTGCCTTATCGATATCCGGATCAATACAATCTAGAAGGGAGATCCCCATGGTGATGGTCCGAACATCGAAGTTCTGCTCCTCAATCATGGCAATGGTTTCTGTTACCTGTCTAATGTCCATAAATTCTCAACCCCTATCTTACAAATTGTGCATAGCATCAAAAATCGCTGCACTTTGGATATTGATTTTCACATGCAGAGACTGACCGAATTCTTCTAACTCTGAACGAAGCTGTGTGAAATCTTTTTTCTCATCTGACGATACGACCGCCATCATGGTGAAGTACTCATCCAATACAGTTTGAGAGATATCATCGATATTGAGTCCTAATTCTGCTACTTTCGTTGCAACACCCGCTACGATTCCTTTTTGGTCTTTACCAACGACTGTAATAATTGCTTTCATTTCACTGCTCCATTCTATCTATTTACTTCCATTGTAGCACAATCCCCTTAAAATCACCCTTCTCAACTGGGAACGTTCGGATATTTTCCGCGTGTATAAAAAATAAAGAGGCTGGGACAAAAGTCCTAGCTTCTTAATTGTTTTTGGATTGTCGAGCAAGACGCAGTGGTTGAGTGGGCTCTACTACGCTGATTTCATCAGCTTTTACAGCCCTACTCAACTGTGCGGAGGTGAGACGACGAAATCGAATTCTAACGAATTACCAATTTCTGTCCCACTCTCTCTATTTTGACGATTCAGTTTCATCCTTTAAGAGCTCTTTCTTCACGCGCACCGTACTCTCATACTCAGCTCCAGCTAGACGGTCAAAGGGAAATTGACGATTGAGCAAGACGATAGCAAGAGTGAGAATCAGGTACAATAAAAGCATAAAGAAGAGCAATAAAATCATAGACAGGGTTAAGAGGGAATTGTCCGTCAAATCGCTATTCAAGAGCGAAATCAAATAGAACAACCCTTGAGGAATCAGATAGAAATAACCTACTACTAGAATCCCCCGCCAGATGGTGCGAAGCCATTTTTGCTTGTCAAAATGCAAGCGGAATTTCAACAAAGCCATTCCCAAGGTTTTGCCACGCCACAAGGGAATCAAGCCAAAATAGACAGCCAAAACCGCTACATAAGGAATCATCTCTAAACGCTCGATTACCGCGTAAAGCAAGGAAAGCATCACAAAGTCGATCAAGAAGGCAAGACCCATCCGAAAACCAGATACTCTGGTCCCTACTCGGAAAGAATGCTCGTCAATTTCGTCTCGTGTTGGCAATAACCATACCAGGAACCAACCGAGCAGATAACCCACTCCACCACCAGTGGTATTTTGAATAATATCATCGACATCTGCTAGGCGGTAAGGACCCGGATACAGAAAATAGAGACCTGATAACTGGGTCAGCTCCAAAAAGAGACTAAAGAGGGCTGTCAGAAGAATCGTTTTCTTAAAACCACACTTGAAATAATAGCGTAGATACATCCCAAAAGGAATCAACATCAGGACATTAAAGGCAGGCACATAAAAAGTTGGATGCTTAAGGGCTTGAATCCATGTACCAGTCTGCGCTAGATCAAAGGGGCTCTCCTTGAAAAAATCCACTACAAAAGCAAAGGGATGGAGATTGACCATTTCCGAGTAGCTAGTATGAATCTTACTTGGATCCGGCAGAGGCAAGATCACCAGCAGATAGACCGTCATCAAGTAAAGCATAAAAGAATAGAAAATCAGCACCCGCAATTTATTGACCGAACCATATTTTCGATAATTCAAAATCATGTAGGGCAAGGTCAGCAAAAATGCCAGGAAAGGAAAGAGCTGAACAGCTGTTTTAATTGTAGAGATATACCCCATTGTGTCTCCTTTTTTTCGTTATAAAATCACCCTTTGCACAATGACAAAAGGTGATTTCTTCATTGATATAGAATATTATACGGCCCGGTAGAAGAAGAGTCAAGGAAGAGGAGTTCATTTCATTTTTTGAGCTCCTTATTGAACTAAAATCAGAATTCTCTCACTGTAACATCGTTAGTATAAAATAGGAATCACAAGACTATCCTATTCGCTAGAATTTCAATCATCTCATCTGAAACTTTTCCCACATCAATTGCTTTACTATTTAGTATGGATGGCACAGCATAAGATAGCATTAAGGAGATAATATTACGAATGATTCGTTCGTTAGGCCAATTAACCAGCTCCCCTTTCCCCTTATAGTTATCTAAAATAGGATTGAGTGGCGTTACAATATTGTTCTGAACAATGCTCTCTGTTTTTTCAAACCAAGATGAATCAATTAAACACCTTGAAAAGAGAATTTTAATAATATCTCTATTGTTGATCAGAAAATTTAGTCGATCTTCGATCATACTCCGAAAAAAAACTGTAACACTTTCATCGTTACACAGAACTTTTTGATCAGTAAACAATTCAATTGTTTCAGGTATGACCTGATCAAAAAACAAGAGAAGAAGCGTATTGAGTATGCCTTCTTTTGTTTTAAAATAGCTAAAAACAGTCCCTTCTGATACTTCCGCTCGGCGTGCAATGTCAAGCGATGTAGTTTTTTCAAAACCGATTTCAGAAAACAAGGTTAAACTGGCAATTAGAACACGTTTTTGTTTATCACTCAATCTCATGAGTTGAATATGACGAACACAAGCTTGATTTAGATCAACCATTTTCCTTTCCTCCTCACTCCTCTTGAATCACAATCACACGTTTTCCTCTGGTATGCCCTATTTCAAGATCTTTGTATGCTTCTTTTATTTCGGGTAATGAAAATGGATAGATTTTATCCAAACGAACTGAAATTTCCCCTTTGGAAACAAGCTCTGCAAGTGATAGGAAGTCATCATATTGTGAATGCCGTGGGCCTGTAAATTGAGCTCCTTTCAAGATAGCAGAAGGAGATGGAACCAGGGTAGCAATTTGATCACCTCGCAAACCCAATTGGAATCCTAATTTTACGTAGTCTCCCCCATAACAATCCAACATCTTGGTAACAGTTACTCCTGAAAGTTCTTGAATTTTTTCTTTGATCGATTCATGATAGGAAATCGGGATGGCACCGATCGATCTGAGGTAGTCCGCATTACCAGCACTAGCTATTCCAATAACTCTGGCACCTTTTGAAACAGCATATTGTACTGCAATCGATCCAATTCCTCCAGATGCACCTGAAATGACAATTGTATCCTTAGTTCCAATATTAATTTTTCGAAAAGCTCCTCCTACCGTTAAGGAACTAACCCCCAAGACTGAGCCATGCAAAAAATCAATATTAGATGGCATAGAAGCGATCTCCGTCTCCTTCACACAAATCTCAGTTGCTAATGCTCCTCTTTTTGAACCAAGACCAGGTGCACTTATAATCGTCCCAAAGACTCTATCACCTACCGAAAACTGAGTCACATTCTTACCTACTTCAATGATCGTCCCAGCAAAATCACGTGCAACGCCTCTAGGGAATAAAGAAGAAGCTTTCTCAAACCATCTACTAGGATGCCTGAGTTTCATGAAAAGGGATAGCATTCGAAGCTGTTTAACACCCTTAAAAATCTTATAATCTACCGGATTTAATCCTACGGCAGCTACCTTGACCCTCACTTGATTTTCCTTTAGTGGTTCTGGTTCTACTTCTGCTAATTCTAAAACATCTATATTACCAAACCTATGAAATTGAATAGCTTTCACAGTCATACAATACATACCTCCATTACAAAATTGAGTGATCACTCAATTTTAGATTATTATAGCATACAACTATCCATGATTCAATGATAGGTTCGACTAAAGGAATACAGAGAAATTTTTCCTAGCAAAAAACACCCAAGATTCTTCTCTTGAGTGTCTGTTAGGAATGACCCTATTCGCGTTTACTATATCAGGAACCTTTGCTTCTCCTCTTCAAGCCTTTACTTCCGATAAAGACCAATAGATAACTCACAATCCCTGAAAGATGCAATAGCGTTGAGATCCATCCGGTGATGGCTGGTAAGAGCATGAGGCCAGATAGAAAAATTAAGAATAGATAAAACCATTTTACGGTGCGTGAGAACTCTTCCCACACGTTTGGAAGGAGCATAACCCCTCCAGTTACAAAGGCGTAGCCGACAGCAGAGATCCCTGTTGCCTGAATGTCCTGCCCGCGTGTTAAAAAGTGAAAAACGATGGAAGAGAGGACTGTCGCCGTCACAAAAACGATCAAGACTTGTCTGGAGCCTCTTTTTCTTTCTAGCAGTCCTCCGAAGGGTAGGATCATGAGTCCATTTAAACATAAATGAACCCATAAAAACCAGATAGGGGCTCCTTTACTACCGTGCATCAGGGTCCCACTGACATATTGCCAAGTATAGACCGGTTTTGAATGAAAGGCCAATAGGTCATACATAGCATCTCCACAAAAGGAAGTCAATAGGCCGAGCAACAAACAGATTAGAGCTAAAGTACTGATAACAGGGTAGGTTGTAAGGATTCTTTTCATATTTATCTTCTCTTTTTCAAAAAACAGCGTTACGATGTCTCCATTCACGACCATTATACCATTTAATTCAATGGAGACAGAAAAGTTTTTGCTGCTTTCGTTTCAAATCTTTGCTGGAAAAACGAAATATCGTGACCTATTAGTCGATCATTATTCGTGACCGGAAAGCGATTCTGCTTTCAAAATACCGTAGCAAAAATTTGACTTTCAATTTTTAAAAGAATATACTCATTCTAGTCTGAGACGAATATTTTTCATTTTTTTAAATCAACTGTATTGTATTCAGAGAAATAAACGACTAACTTCATGGAGGTGACGCTATGTCATTAGAAGAAAAATTGAACCAAGTAAAAGGCTCTGTTAAAGAAGGCTTTGGTAAATTAACCGGCGATACAAAAACAGAAGCTGAAGGCACTGCTGAAAAAGTTGCTTCAAAAGCAAAAGAAGTTGCTGAAGATGCAAAAGAAGCTGTTGAAGGAGCGATCAAGGGCGTTAAAAATATCTTTCATAAAGACGACAAATAGTCTTTAACATCCTAGACCCACTCTATTTTCTACAGTCATGTTTGACCGTGGAAGATAGGGTGGTTTTTTATTTGCTTCAAATTCAGTTATACAAAAAGAACACCCCCGAAGGGTGTTCTTTGTCATGTTTGTTATTCTATTGAATGGACGTAGGACTCTGACATTTAGAAGTCCATCTTTGCTTATATGGTAACTTACTAGATCAGCTATCAAACAGGTAGGTGGAGTTAGCCCAATTAAAATTTTTCTCATACATTTCCCTTACTGTGTACCTTAAATCCTCACTGCATAAAAACTTACACTTCTCTCTGATACAGTCTATTCAGTCTATCGAAATTGACGATTTTGTAAAATATCACCAATCTTTGCAGGCCCAAATTTGGTTAGATCATCTATTGATGTTATACTTTAATATCCTCTCCAAGAAAAAAGCACTGCTTTAATTATTTCCTATTATAGCATAAAAAACGAACCATTTTTGGTGCATTTAGAATGCATACAAACCTTCTCAAAAATAGTAATATCGCAGCTTTAGATATTTGACGACTACACGATGAAACTCTGATAAGTACTGCTATTATGTGGTTTTCCATCGTTTTAAAATGTTTAAGCGAAACAAAAAAAGACATCCAAGAGAGTTCTCTTGAATGTCTATAAACGTTGATATATCTCTATTAATCAAAGATTAGAAAACTGTATAATATAGATTTTCAAATATGAACATCCATTTTTGACTCTTTAATTAATTTATAGGGATCATATCAACTTTAATCTTCAACTTTTTTGCGTTTCACAATCCCCACAAGACCAACCATACCAAATGCAGCACCTAACAATACAGCAGATGCTGATTGTACTTCACCAGTTTCAGGGAGTGCCGGAGCTGGTGGCGTTGGTGATGTTGGTGATGTTGGTGATGTTGGCGGTGTTGGTGGTGTTGGTGGTGTTGGCGGTGTTGGCGGTGTTGGCGGTGTTGGCGGTGTTGGCGGTGTTGGCGGTGTTGGCGGTGTTGGCGGTGTTGGCGGAATAACAGTATTGTTAAACTCTGTATCTTCTGGTAACTGAGTCGTCGCTGTCAACACTTTACCATCTTTCTTCACTGTGATACTTACAGTAGCGATCATGTGATCAAAAATGACACCAGCTTCAGTACCTTTCACTTCTTCTACATGATAAACATAAGTACCTTCTTCACCACGTTTAAATGTAAGAGGTGAAAATTGGATTTTACCATCCGCATTATTCGTTACTGTTTCGATCACATTTCCTTTTTCATCCTTAAGAACAAAGCTGAATTCACCAGCCTTCAATTCACGACCTTCCAATTTCTTGGTGAAGTTGAACTGTGCTTTAACTGGAGCTACAAAGTAATTATTGAAAATTGTGTCATCAGCTCCAGTTGCTTCACCACCTGTTGAAGTCATTTCAGTCTTAGTACTTAAAAGGCCTGTAGTAGCGTCTTTCGTAACAGTTACTATAACTGTGGTAGTCATGCTATCATAGTCAATGTCTGTATCTGTTCCTGCTACTTCACGAACAGTGTAGGTGTGAGTCCCTTCTTTATCATATGAAATAGCATCAAACTGAATCGTTCCGTCAGCTTTATTTTTCTTCGTTTGGATCACATTGCCGTTTTCAAGCAATTCAAAGGTAAAGGCATCAGCTTCAAGGGATTTACCTTCCAATTTCTTAGTGAAATTGAATTGTGCGCTTGTCGCTGTCGGTGTGAAGGTATTATTGAACTCGGTATCCGTTGGAAGGGCTTTGGTCGCTGTAAGAGTATGGCCATCTTTCGTGACAGTCACTG
>NZ_JAPVYS010000007.1:0-86773 GCF_041431945.1 Streptococcus sp. 27098_8_66
TGATTCCGCCATAGCTCAGTTGGTAGTAGCGCATGACTGTTAATCATGATGTCGTAGGTTCGAGTCCTACTGGCGGAGTATAGAAAAAAGAGATCAAATACTTGATCTCTTTTTTTACTTTTCATTTTAATGTTAATTAAAGCTCCGTTTAGTTAACGGAGCTTTTCTCTATTTAGTTATTTGGGAAAAATGCTTGATATAAGGCTTTAATGGCTTTCTCTTCTTGATCTTTACTTACAACGAACATAATGGAAACTTCACTAGAACCTTGGGAGATCATTTGAATATTTACTTCATTTTCTGATAGTGCTTTGGCTGCAGTGGCGGTGACCCCTACTTGACTTTTCATTTTTTCACCAACAATCATAATGATGGAAAGATCATGTTCAATTTCGGCTGTATCAACTTCTAGCTTTTGCGTTAATTGTTTCAAAATTTCTTGTTCTTTGATTGGGGTCAGTTCACGTGAACGCAAAATGATGGATAAATCATCAATTCCTGTTGGCATATGTTCCCAACTGATATTGAGATCTTCTAAAATTTGAAGGAGTTTTCGACCAAAACCGACTTCGCGGTTCATAAGGTATTTTGTAGTGTTAATACTAACGAATCCTGAATCACCTGCAATCCCTACAACAGTCACATGATCATTTGAATGTTCCAAAACAATGCGGGTTCCAGGGTGGTCTGGATTATTTGTATTTTTAATGACTAATGGAATTTTACCTCTGTATGCTGGAACAAGTGCTTCATCATGTAAGACTGAAAAACCAGCATAGGCTAATTCACGCATTTCTTTGTAGGTTAATTCAGGAATAGAATGTGGGTGTTTAATAATACCTGGATGTGCTGCAAAGATACCATTTACGTCTGTAAAGTTTTCATATAAGTCTGCTTTTACACCTGCTGCAATGATCGATCCAGTAATATCAGATCCACCACGAGAAAATGTACAAATGTCACCATCTTGAGTAACACCAAAGAATCCTGGAATGACAATCACTTCACTTGAATCTTTGAGTTCTTCAATTTTATCGTAACTAGATGGTAAAATACGAGCGTTGGAGGGTTCAGCAGTGACCGTAATTCCTGCTTCTTTTGGATGGACGTATCTTGCTTCTAATCCATTTTGATTGAAATAAGCAGCAATGAGTTTAGCATTGTTATTTTCGCCTGCTGCTAGGAATGCATCGTATGTGAATGGATTCCCTTTTTTAGGTAAATTTGTTAAATCATAGATATCTTCAGCAATTTCTTGAATAATGGAATCTTTGAGACCCAATTCTTCTGTAATGGCACGATAACGTTCAATAATCCACTGTTGTGTTTGTGTGACATCCTTATCTGAAGTAAATTCTTTATAATACCGGATCAGAGCGTCTGTTACTTTTGTATCTTCAGCGTTGCGTTTGCCTGGAGCTGATACAACTACAAATCTTCTTTCTGGATCATCTTTAATGATATCAAGTACTTTTTTTAATTGAGAAGCTGATGCTAGAGAACTTCCACCGAATTTAGTTACTTTCATATTTTCTCCTTAATAGTTTCATTAATACATTATACCAAAGTTCAGTTATTGATACAATGTATTTACAGATAGGGCATAAAATAATTGATTCTGTAGAGGAGAGAAATTGTAATTATTCAAATTTTACAATTTTGTTACATCTTATAGATATATTTTACTATTTTACTTTTTTGTGGTATGATATGTTATAATTCAAAAGTTTTAATATCAAAATATTTTATATTTAAACAAAAGGAGTCTGTGATGTTTGAAACAATTTTGTATTCTGTCGAAAACGACCTCGCGACAATCTCTTTAAATCGTCCTGAAGTATCCAATGGTTTTAACATTCCAATGTGTCAGGAAATTTTAGCTGCCCTGGAAGATGCAGAAAAAAATGAGGAAGTAAAATTCATTATTCTATCAGCAGAAGGGAAAATCTTTTCAGTTGGTGGAGATTTGAGCGAAATGAAACGCGCAGTCGATGCGGATGACATCGAGTCTCTTGTTTTAATTGCCGAATTAGTTAATACAATTTCAAAGAAAATTAAGCAATTACCAAAGCCGGTTATTATGGTGGCAGATGGAGCGGTCGCAGGAGCAGCTGCTAACATTGCTGTAGCTGTTGATTTTTGTATTATTAGTGATCGTACTAAATTTATCCAAGCCTTTGTCGGGGTTGGTTTAGCACCGGATGCGGGTGGGTTATTCTTATTAGGAAAAGCCATTGGCATGTCTCGGGCTACTCATTTAGTAATGACGGGTGAAGCTCTGACTGCAGAAAAAGCATTTGATTACGGTCTAGCTTATCGTGTTTGTGAATCTAAAAAACTCGATAAAACAGTTGAGCAATTGCTTAAAAAATTAAGAAGAGGATCGTCAAATTCTTATGCTACCATGAAAGAAATGGTTTGGGAAGCGTTCTTGAATGAATGGGACCAATATGCGGGTCTTGAATTAGATTTGCAAAAGAAACTAGCATTTACAGAAGATTTCAAGGAGGGGGTTATTGCCTACTCTGAGAAACGTCGGCCACAATTTAAAGGAAAATAAATTTGTATTTTTTCTGTGTTTTGTGAAAAAATACTTGCAAATTATTTATATTTTTGCTAAAATTTGACCATCAAAGTAAAATTAGGAGGTGGAGTTTTGAATTACCAATTAGTTAACGACTATTTAACATCCATCTTTAATAATGTTTTGGTTATTGAGGAGTCTAGCCTAAGAGCAAGTCGATTCAAAGATGTTTCTATTAAAGAAATGCATACGATCGATGTGATTGGTTCGACACCGAATGCAACCCCGAGTGATATTTCACGGGAGTTGATGGTGACTTTGGGGACTGTCACGACAAGTTTGAATAATCTTGAGCGCAAAGGGTATATCGAAAGAAGAAGATCGGAAGTTGATCGCCGGGTTGTACACTTGAGTTTAACGAAAAACGGTCGTCTACTTTATCGTCTTCATCAGCAATTCCATAAACGGATGGTCAACCAGATTATTGGAGATATGAGTCCCGAAGAGAAGAAAGTGATGCAAAAAGGATTGCAAAATCTGTATCGTTTCTTGGAGGAAATTAAATAATGGTCTTTGCTAAAATTAGTCAAGTTGCTCATTATGCACCTGACCAAGTCGTATCAAATGATGATTTGGCTGAGATCATGGATACAAGTGATGAATGGATCAGTAGTCGGACAGGTATCCTTCGGCGTCACATTTCAAAAGATGAGACAACAAGTGATTTAGCAACAGTTGTTGCACAAAGATTATTAGCAAAAGCAAACTTAGACGCTGAGGAAATTGATTTTATCGTTGTCGCTACGATTACTCCAGACAGCTTAATGCCATCGACTGCAGCCCGGGTACAAGCTAATATTGGAGCTTCTCGAGCTTTTGCCTTTGATCTGACTGCAGCATGCAGCGGATTTGTGTTTGCATTAGCCACTGCAGAAAAATACATTTCTTCAGGTATGTACCGGAGAGGAATTGTGATCGGTAGTGAGACGCTTTCAAAAGTATTAGACTGGTCAGAACGTTCCACTTCAGTACTTTTTGGTGATGGGGCTGGTGGTGTCTTGCTTGAAGCGAGCGAGCAAAATTCGTTTTTGGCTGAGAATCTTTTTACAGATGGTAGCCGAGGTGCTAGTCTTGAGTCTTGCTATTTGGGTTTGTCTTCCCCTTATTCAGATGAAGTTTCTGATCGAAGATATCTCACAATGGATGGACGGGCAGTTTTTGATTTTGCCATTCGTGATGTCACGAAAAGTATTCAAAAAATTATAGCAGACGCCTCTATAGAAGCAGAAGAGATTGACTATTTTCTGTTACACCAGGCGAATGACCGAATGTTAGATAAGATGTCAAAAAAACTGGGTGTATCTAGAGAGAAAATCCCAGCAAATATGATGGAATATGGGAACACTAGTGCTGCTAGTATCCCCATTCTATTATCGGAGTGTGTTGAGAATCATCGAATCAAAATGGATGGAAGTCAAAAAATTCTTCTGACAGGATTCGGTGGAGGTTTGACATGGGGCACACTTCTTGTTACAATCTAGTTAAACATGTGGGAACACATTTTAAAAATTTATATATTATTTTTTAAGGAGGCCTATCATGGCAGTATTTGAAAAAGTACAAGAAATTATCGTTGAAGAACTTGGTAAAGAACCATCAGAAGTAACTCTTGAATCTACATTCGAAGATTTAGAAGCAGATTCATTGGATTTGTTCCAAGTTATCTCTGAAATTGAAGATGCTTTTGACATCCAAATCGAAACTGAAGAAGGATTGTCTACAGTTGGTGACCTTGTCGCTTACGTAGAAGAAAAAACAAAATAATGATAGATGAGAGTATCGAAAGATATTCTCTCTTATTTAGGTAATAGTTTGAGGCTCAAAGAAACAATCTTTTAAACTCAAACTATTACTTAAGTGAAAAAAGAGGTAGGTATAATGCAAACACGAATTACTGAACTATTGAATATTAAATATCCAATCTTCCAAGGTGGTATGGCCTGGGTTGCTGATGGAGACTTGGCTGGAGCCGTTTCAAATGCTGGTGGACTCGGAATTATTGGTGGTGGTAATGCCCCTAAAGAAGTGGTAAAAGCTAATATTGATAGAGTAAAACAAATCACTGACAAACCATTCGGTGTTAATATCATGCTTTTGTCACCATTTGCAGATGACATCGTCGACCTCGTTATCGAAGAGGGTGTTAAGGTTGTTACAACAGGTGCCGGAAACCCAGGTAAATATATGGAGCGTTTCCACGAAGCTGGAATTACAGTAATCCCAGTTATTCCATCGGTAGCACTTGCTAAACGTATGGAAAAACTTGGAGCTGATGCTGTTGTCGCAGAAGGTATGGAAGCTGGTGGTCACATTGGTAAATTGACAACCATGGCACTTGTTCGCCAGGTTGCGGATGCGGTATCTATCCCAGTTATTGGTGCTGGTGGTGTTGCAGATGGACGTGGTATGGCTGCTGTTCTTATGCTTGGAGCAGAAGCTGTTCAGGTTGGTACTCGTTTCGCTGTTGCTAAGGAATCTAATGCACACCAAAACTTCAAAGATAAGATTTTGAAGGCTAAAGATATTGATACTGTTATTTCAGCCTCAGTTGTTGGACACCCAGTTCGTGCGATTAAGAATAAATTGGCTACAGAATATAACCAAGCTGAAAAAGATTTCTTGGCTGGTAAGAAGACTCAAGAGGAAATTGAAGAGCTTGGTGCAGGTGCCCTTCGTAACGCTGTTGTTGATGGAGATGTGGAATATGGTTCAGTTATGGCTGGACAAATTGCAGGTCTTGTTCGTAAAGAAGAAACATGTGCAGAAATCTTGGAAGACCTTTACACAGGTGCTGCCAAGGTGATTAAAGAAGAAGCTGCTCGTTGGGCAGATGTAAACGTCTAAAAACGTCGAAAGGATTAGGATAGTGACAAAACGTGCGTTCTTATTTGCTGGTCAAGGGGCTCAGAAATTGGGCATGGCGAGCGATTTGTATGCGGCTTATCCCGTTGTCAAAGAGACATTTGATACGGCTAGTCGTATTCTAGGCTATGATTTGCGTGAATTGATTGATTCTAACGAAGAAAAACTGAATCAGACACGCTATACTCAACCAGCTATTTTGACAACGTCAGTAGCCATTTATCGTCTCTTAGTAGAAAATGGTATCACTCCTGATATTGTTGCCGGTCTCTCTTTGGGGGAATATTCTGCCCTGGTTGCGGCTGGAGCTCTTTCGTTTGAAGATGCAGTAGCTTTGGTTGCGAAACGAGGTGAATTCATGGAAACGGCAGCTCCCGCTGGAAGTGGGAAAATGGTTGCTGTTATGAATACAGACCCAAGTTTGATCGAGGAGATTTGTCAACAAGCATCCGAAAAGGGTGTAGTAACACCAGCTAACTACAATACGCCAGCACAAATTGTGATTGGTGGTGAGGTTGCGGCTGTGGACTATGCTGTGGAACTATTGCAGGAAGCAGGTGCCAAACGCTTGATCCCTTTGAATGTGTCAGGTCCATTCCACACAGCCTTACTGGAATCTGCTAGTCAAAAATTGGCGGCTGAACTAGAAAAAGTATCATTTAATGATTTTGATCTTCCTTTAGTTGGGAATACAGAAGCTACTATCATGAAGTCAGAAGATGTGAAAGCACTTTTGGCCCGTCAAGTAAAAGAACCGGTTCGTTTCTATGATTCAATTGCTACGATTCAAGAATTTGGTGTAGATGAGGTCATCGAAATTGGACCTGGAAAAGTCTTGTCAGGATTCTTGAAGAAAATTGATAAAACTCTTCCAACTCATAACGTCGAAGATCAGGCTAGTCTAGATGCACTTCTGAATGCTTAAAACGAGGTAAAGATGGAACTTAAAAATAAAAATGTTTTTGTAACAGGTTCAACACGCGGAATTGGATTGGCTGTGGCTCATAAATTTGCGAGTCTCGGTGCTAATGTTGTCCTAAATGGACGTTCTGAAATTTCTGAGGACTTGCTTGCGCAGTTTGCTGACTATGGTGTGACTGTTGTTGGTATTTCTGGGGATATTTCTAATGGCGAAGATGCGCAACGTATGGTAGCTGAAGCAATTGAAAAGCTTGGAAGTGTTGATGTTTTGGTCAATAACGCTGGCATCACAAACGACAAGTTGATGTTGAAAATGACTGAAGAAGATTTTGAACGGGTCTTGAAAATCAACTTGACAGGTGCCTTTAATATGACTCAAGCTGTCTTAAAACCGATGTCTAAAGCTCGTCAAGGGGCCATTATCAACATGTCCTCTGTTGTTGGTCTAATGGGGAATATCGGTCAAGCGAACTATGCGGCTTCAAAAGCTGGTTTGATTGGTTTCACTAAATCAGTAGCGCGTGAAGTTGCGGCTCGTGGCGTTCGTGTGAATGCCATTGCACCTGGTTTCATTGAATCAGATATGACTGATGCTATTCCAGAGAAAATGAAAGATGCCATGCTAGCTCAAGTGCCAATGAAACGAATTGGTCAAGCTGAAGAAGTGGCAGAAGTTGCGGCTTTCTTAGCAGGTCAAGAATATTTAACTGGTCAAACAATTGCCATTGATGGCGGAATGACTATGCAATAATGAATGCTCACTGATCGAAAATCACTTACTTAAATATCCATCCGACAAAAGGAGAATATATATGTCTACAAATCGTGTTGTTGTTACAGGTTATGGTGTAACCTCACCAATCGGAAATACACCAGAAGAATTTTGGAATAGCCTTCATGAAGGAAAAATTGGGATCAAACCCATTACGAAATTTGATGCTTCTGAAATTCCAGTCTTTAATGCTGG
The DNA here is from genome assembly GCF_041431945.1 of Streptococcus sp. 27098_8_66. Taxonomy (NCBI): domain Bacteria; kingdom Bacillati; phylum Bacillota; class Bacilli; order Lactobacillales; family Streptococcaceae; genus Streptococcus; species Streptococcus sp. 27098_8_66. Next base: position 7,335 of record NZ_JAPVYS010000007.1, read on the forward strand.
TGAAATTCAAGATTTCCCATTCGATAAATATTTTGTAAAAAAAGATCAAAATCGTATGGATACTTACTCATTGTATGCAATCTATGCTGCGATGGAAGCTATTGAAAATTCAGGCTTGAACATGGAAGAAGAAGACCGCGATCGTGTAGGTGTGATTGTATCATCTGGTATCGGTGGTTTGCAAGAATTGGAAGATCAAATTATCCGGATGCATGAACGTGGGATGAAGAGAATCCAACCAATGTTTATTCCAAAAGCTCTTTCAAACATGGGTGCTGGAAATATCGCACTTAAGATTGGGGCTCAAGGGGTATGTAAATCCGTGACAACAGCTTGTGCTTCTGCCAATGATGCAATTGGTGAAGCTTTCCGTGAAATTAAATTTGGTATGCATGATGTTGTTTTGGCAGGTGGTGCTGAAGCTTCGATTACTAAGATTGGTATCGGTGGTTTCAATGCCCTTACGGCCCTTTCAACAACGGAAGACCCAGAACGCTCATCTATTCCATTTGACAAAGACCGCAATGGTTTTGTGATGGGTGAAGGGGCAGGGGTTCTTGTCATCGAAAGCTTGGAACATGCCCAAAAACGTGGTGCTAATATTTTAGCTGAAATTGTTGGTTACGGTTCAAACTGTGATGCCTACCATATGACAACACCAACACCAGATGGTTCGGGTGCTGCTAAAGCAATTAAATTGGCTATTAATGAAGCTGGTATCAAACCTGAAGATGTTGATTATGTTAATGCTCACGGGACATCAACACCTGCCAATGAAAAAGGTGAAAGTGGTGCCATTGTTTCTGTACTTGGTAAAGAAGTTCCTGTATCATCTACGAAATCATTTACAGGGCACTTGCTTGGTGCTGCTGGTGCAGTTGAAGCGATTGCTACTATCGAAGCGATTCGTCACAGCTTTGTACCAAAAACTGCTGGTACTAAAGAATTGTCTGACTATATCGAAGCAAACGTTGTTTATGGTGAAGGCCAAGAAGCGGATATTCAGTACGCTATCTCAAATACCTTTGGTTTTGGAGGACATAATGCTGTTCTGGCCTTTAAACGTTGGGAGGGTTAATTCATGAATATTTCTGAAATCAAAGATTTGTTGGCTCAATTTGATGCGTCAACTTTGCGTGAATTCTCATATAAAAATAATGGCGAAGAATTGAATTTGAGTAAAAACCAAACGAGTTCAGTTGCGGCTACACCGGTTGCTCCTGCAGTTGAAGTGGCAGCAACTCCTCAAACTCCTGTAGTAGCCCCTGTTGTTGAAGCACCAGCAACTCCAGCTGTAGCAACTGAACCAGTTGCTGCTCCAGCTCAGGCTGCAGAAGGTGATGTGGTTGAAAGTCCATTGGTTGGAGTGGCTTACTTGTCACCAGCTCCGGATAAACCAGCCTTTGTATCTGTAGGAGATAAGGTTACTAAGGGTCAAACACTCTTGATTATCGAAGCTATGAAAGTGATGAATGAAGTCCCAGCACCAAAAGATGGGGTAGTCACTGAAATTTTGGTAACGAATGAAGAAATGGTTGAATTTGGAAAAGGATTGGTTCGAATCAAATGACAATTGATATTAATGCTATTCGTGAGGCTTTGCCGCATCGTTACCCAATGCTTTTGGTGGATCGCGTTTTAGAAACAAGCGAAGATACGATTGTTGCCATTAAAAACGTGACAATTAATGAACCATTTTTTAATGGACATTTTCCACAATATCCTGTTATGCCAGGTGTTCTCATCATGGAAGCTTTGGCACAAACAGCAGGTGTACTAGAGTTGTCAAAACCTGAAAATAAAGGGAAATTAGTCTTTTATGCAGGGATGGACAAGGTGAAGTTTAAAAAACAAGTCGTTCCAGGAGATCAACTGGTAATGACGGCTACTTTTGTCAAACGTCGTGGAACCATTGCTGTTGTTGAAGCGAAAGCAGAGGTAGACGGTAAGCTTGCAGCTTCAGGAACACTTACTTTTGCAATTGGAAATTAAGAAAGGCCTATCTATGTTTCGTAAGATCTTAATCGCCAATCGTGGTGAGATTGCAGTTCGCATTATTCGTGCGGCTCGTGAACTTGGCATCGAGACGGTTGCGGTGTATTCTACTGCTGATAAAGAAGCCTTGCATACCTTACTAGCGGATGAAGCAGTCTGTATTGGCCCTGCTAAATCAACAGAATCTTATTTGAATATGAGTGCTGTCTTGTCTGCAGCTGTCTTAACAGGAGCAGAAGCTATCCATCCTGGTTTTGGATTTTTAAGTGAAAACTCAAAATTTGCGACCATGTGTGAGGAAGTGGGCATTAAATTTATTGGTCCTTCTGCTAAAGTCATGGATTTGATGGGGGATAAGATTAATGCTCGTAAACAGATGATCAAAGCAGGAGTGCCTGTTATTCCTGGATCAGATGGTGAAGTGTATACTGCTGAAGAAGCCCTCGAGATTGCAGAACGTATTGGTTACCCTGTGATGTTGAAAGCATCTGCAGGAGGCGGTGGTAAGGGAATTCGGAAGGTTGAAAAACCAGAAGATCTGGTTGCTGCTTTTGAATCTGCTTCCTCAGAAGCTCAAGCTGCTTTTGGGAATGGTGCCATGTATATGGAGCGGGTGATTTATCCGGCACGCCACATTGAAGTACAGATTTTAGCGGATCAGCATGGACATGTCATTCACTTAGGTGAACGCGATTGCTCTCTTCAACGGAACAATCAAAAAGTTCTAGAAGAATCCCCTTCAATTGCTATCGGAAAAACTCTTCGTAATCAAATTGGTTCTGCTGCTGTTCGGGCTGCTGAATCAGTTGGGTATGAGAATGCTGGAACGATTGAATTCTTGTATGATGAAGGCAAGGGTGAGTTCTACTTTATGGAAATGAATACCCGTGTGCAAGTGGAGCATCCTGTCACAGAATTTGTAACAGGAGTTGATATCGTTAAGGAACAGATTAAAATCGCAGCTGGCCAAGAATTATCCGTTACTCAAGAGGATATTGTCATTAAAGGCCATGCGATTGAATGCCGGATCAATGCGGAAAATCCTTCCTTCAACTTTGCACCAAGCCCAGGTAAGATTACTAATCTCTATCTTCCAAGTGGTGGGGTTGGCTTGCGTGTGGATTCTGCTGTGTATCCTGGGTATACGATTCCACCATACTATGATAGTATGATTGCCAAGATCATTGTCCATGGGGAAAATCGCTTTGATGCACTGATGAAAATGCAGCGTGCTCTTTATGAGTTGGAAATCGATGGTGTCACAACCAATAGCAGTTTCCAGTTGGATTTGATTTCAGATTCACATGTGATCGCTGGTGATTATGACACTGCATTTTTGATGGAACAATTCCTTCCAAATTATAATAAGGAATGATGAAAAAGCCTGGACTTGTGAGGGAAGTATGAACATCATCTTCACAGTTTCAGGCTTTTATAGTAATGCTTCAGATACTGTAGCATATTATAAGGAGTAAGTAATGGCATTATTTTCTAAAAAAGATAAATATATTCGGATCAATCCGAATAGGTCAGCCTGGAAGGAGCCTCAGCCAAAACCTGAAGTTCCTGATGAACTATTTTCACAATGCCCAGGTTGTAAACATACCATTTACCAAAAGGATTTAGGTAGTGAACGGGTATGCCCGAATTGTGGCTATACCTTCCGTATTTCTGCTAAAGAACGCTTGGCGCTGACAGTGGATCCAGCTAGCTTTGAAGAAATGTTTACAGGAATCGAAACGACAGATCCTTTGAACTTCCCAAATTATAAGAAGAAACTAGCAGCAGTGCGGGAAATGACAGGACTGGATGAAGCTGTCCTGACTGGAACTGCCTTGATTAAAGGGCAAAAAGTTGCTCTTGGGATCATGGATTCTAACTTTATCATGGCTTCAATGGGTTCTGTAGTAGGTGAAAAAATTACTCGTTTATTTGAATTTGCGACAAAAGAAAAATTGCCAGTTGTTCTCTTTACCGCTTCCGGTGGCGCTCGGATGCAAGAAGGAATCGTGAGTTTGATGCAAATGGCAAAGATTTCTGCGGCTGTTCAACGCCATTCCAAAGAAAAATTATTCTATTTGACGGTATTGACAGATCCGACAACTGGTGGGGTGACAGCCTCATTTGCTATGGAAGGTGATATTATCATGGCAGAGAGTCAGGCCTTGGTTGGTTTTGCCGGTCGGCGCGTGATCGAATCAACTGTGCGTGAGAAATTGCCAGATGATTTCCAAAAAGCAGAATTTCTACAAGAACATGGATTTGTAGACTTGATCGTGGAGAGAAGCCAAATCCGAGCAACAGTTGGACAATTATTGGCCCTTCATGGAGGTAAACATGAGTAAAATAACACAGATTATTAAAGAGGCACGTGACCAAGGAAGATTGACTGCGCTTGATTTTTCTCAAGGAATTTTTGATGATTTTATCGAATTACATGGAGATCGAAACTTCCGTGATGATGGTGCGGTGATTGGTGGGATTGGACGCTTAGGCGATCAAACGGTTACAGTCGTTGGAATCCAAAAAGGAAAAAATCTTCAAGATAATCTAAAACGTAATTTTGGGCAACCCCATCCAGAAGGATATCGAAAAGCTTTGCGCCTCATGAAGCAAGCAGAGAAATTTGGCCGTCCAGTTGTGACCTTTATCAATACAGCGGGTGCTTATCCTGGTGTTGGTGCTGAAGAACGAGGACAAGGGGAAGCCATTGCCCGCAACCTCATGGAAATGAGTGATCTAAAAGTTCCAATTATCGCGATTATCATCGGAGAAGGTGGCTCTGGTGGTGCCTTGGCTCTTGCTGTAGCAGATAAGGTTTGGATGCTTGAGAACTCCATCTATGCAGTCTTGAGTCCAGAAGGTTTCGCCTCTATTCTTTGGAAAGATGGAAGTCGTGCCATGGAAGCAGCAGAGTTGATGAAGATTACTTCTCACGAATTGTTAAATATGGAAATTGTCGATAAGGTGATTCCCGAGCATGGATTTTCAAATGGAGAACTACTGGCTAACGTGAAGAAGGAATTACAGGAAGAGTTAAAGGTTTTACAAGCCTTGCCTCTCGAAGATCTTCTGGAGCAACGCTACCAACGTTTTCGTAAATATTAAAAAACTGAGCTTGCAATTTGCAAGACTCAGTTTTTTTAAACTTTATTTTGGTGCGATGACTTCTGCGCCACCCATGTATGGGCGAAGGACTTCTGGAATGGTCACAGAACCGTCTTCGTTTTGGTAGTTTTCAAGAATAGCAGCGACGGTACGTCCGACTGCCAATCCAGAACCGTTCAAAGTGTGAAGGAGTTTTACCTTGCCATCTGCTTCATCACGGTAGCGGATTTGCGCACGGCGAGCTTGGAAATCTTCTGTATTGGAACAGCTTGAGATTTCACGGTAGGTGTTTTGCGCTGGAATCCATACTTCCAAGTCGTAAGTCTTAGCAGCTGAGAAGCCCATGTCTCCAGTGGAGAGAGCTACCACACGGTATGGAAGGTTCAGTTTTTGAAGGATATTTTCAGCATTGACAACCATTTTTTCCAATTCATCATATGATTCTTCTGGTTTGGCAAATTTCACCATTTCAACCTTATGGAATTGGTGCAAACGTATCAAACCACGAGTATCACGACCAGCAGAACCAGCTTCTGAACGGAAAGATGGACTCATAGCGGTGAAGTAGATTGGAAGGTCTTTCCCATCAAGAATTTCATCGCGGTAGTAGTTTGTCAAAGGAACTTCGGCTGTTGGAATGAGGACATAATTGGTATCGCTAAGTTCAAAAGTATCCTCCTTGAATTTTGGATACTGACCAGTACCAAACATAGAATCATGGTTGACCATGTAAGGTGTGATGACTTCAGTGTAGCCTTCCTTGCCATGTTCGTCCAACATGAAGTTGTAGATAGCGCGTTCTAAGCGAGCTCCAAGTCCTTTGTAGAAGAGGAAACGAGCACCAGTAACTTTAGCCCCGCGTTCCCAGTCAAGGATATCAAGGTCTTCACCTAAATCCCAGTGAGCTTTTGGTTCAAAGCCAAATTCGCGCGGTGTTCCCCAACGGCGAACCTCAACGTTGTCATCCTCATCTGCTCCAATAGGGACACTGTCAGCAGGGATGTTTGGAAGAGTAGTGGTGAATTCAGTTAATTTTGCATCGATTTCAGCCAATTCTGTATCCAATGCTTTAACCTCTGCAGAGAGGGTTTGCATGGCAGCAATCTTATCATCTGCATTTTCCTTGTTGCGTTTGGCTTGTGCGATTTCAGCAGATACAGTGTTACGCTCTGCTTTGAGATTTTCTACTTTGACTAAGATATCTCGACGTTTGGCATCGATTTCTTTCATTTCATTCAAAATAGCTGCATCTACGCCACGTGTTGCCAATTTTTTAGCAACCGCATCAAAGTCTGTACGAATTCGTTTAATATCTAACATAGCTTCTCCTTTAACAAAAAACACACCTGTTAGAGTGTTGGAGTGGCAGAGCCACGGTTCCATCCAACTTCACAGGTGTGCACTTGATTCGATATTGTATTTTAAAGAAACGGTAGAATTTCAATTAAGATTTCTATCTGCTCGCAGCACCCGCAGACTTTCTGAAAGAGACTCTTAACTTACTTATCCGTTTGCGTCTATTATACAAGAAAAGATCCTATTTTGCAAATAGATTTTTAATTTTAGCCGTGATGATTTGGATCAACGTAGGAAGTTTGACAATTTTATCATTTCCCAGATGTTCCCGAGCAATCTTTAAAATTTTTCCAGAGTCTTTTGAAGCAAAGAGAAATTTTGATTCTCTGGTATAGATTTCAAAATGGCGGCTAATTTTACGTCCGGATACATTGGCTCCGATTCGCTCGATTTCTTGCCAGGGAATTTGGATGTAGTCTTCTACATTTGCATCCGCATAAAATTCAAAAGCGGCATTCCCGACTAGGATTTTTCCAACCTTTCCCCCCACTCCAAGGTAAGAAACCCCTGTAGTATGGAATTCAACGGTTTTATTCAATGATTGAGCCATGAGATCCTCCTGTATTGCTATTCACTCCATTATATCATAATAAAAAGAAGGCCGAAACCTTCTTTTTAGTTGATCTTTGCTTACATCAAGCCAGCAACGTGTGCTAATACACCGATTACAAAGAGAGCGATGATGATAGTGATTGGAGATACTTTTTTCTTCAACAACCACATACAAGCAAAAGTAAGAAGTAATCCCATCAAACCAGGAATCAAAGAATCCAAGTTTTGTTGGAAAGTCGTAACTTTTTCAGGTGTTTGAGAGAGACCTGAGCCAACTTGAGCGAAGGCTTCTTGGATTCCCTTGTATCCTTCAGGAAGTTTATCCCAGTGGATATAAGCCTTGTCATCTAATTTGACAGAAGAAACATTGAAGACGAATTTAATCGATACCCAACGTTCTACTAAGACAGCGAGGATGAACATACCAAGGATAGATGCACCTTTTGTGATGTCTTGCAAGATACCACCAGACATATCTTTAGTAATTTCAGAACCTGCTTTGTATCCGAGTTCTTGGGTGTACCACAAGAAGGACATACGAATTGCGTTCCATGCAAAGAAGAAGATGAGTGGACCAAGGATGTTACCAGTTAAGGCAAGAGATGCTCCAAGAGCTCCCAAGATTGGACGAACTGTAAACCAGAAGACTGGATCTCCAATACCAGCCAAAGGCCCCATCATACCGATTTTCACCCCTTGGATAGCAGCATCATCAATAGCAGCTCCGTTTGCTTTTTCTTCTTCAAGGGCAAGAGTTACCCCGATGATTGGAGCAGCTACGTATGGGTGAGTGTTGAAGAACTCCATGTGACGCTCAAGAGCAGCCGCTTGGTCTTCTTTCTTGGTGTAGAGTTTTTTGATAGCTGGGATCAATGAGTAAGCCCAACCCAAGTTTTGCATCCGTTCGTAGTTCCAAGAACCTTGCAAGAAGGTTGAACGCCACCAAACTTTTTGACGATCTGATTTAGATAATTGTAATTTTTCAGTCATGATAGTGTCACACCTTTCTTAATAGTCTTCGAGAATATCGCCGATTGGGTCATTAGAAGTAGCGACTCCGCCACCTCCGTTGCCACCTTTCTTAGAAAGTGAAAGGTAAATCAAGGCAAGGGCAACACCAATCGCTCCAAGAGCAATCAAAGTTAATTCGCTGACGGCAGCAAGTGCAAAACCAATGGCAAAGAATGGCCAAACTTCACGGCTTGCCATCATGTTGATAACCATAGCATAACCAACGGCTACAACCATACCTCCACCGATTTGCATACCGTCTGACAACCAAGCAGGCATCGCTTCAAGCGCACCTTTAACAGTTTCAGCAGGGATCATCAACAAGAGGGCTGCAGGAATAGCGATACGAAGACCTTGAAGAAGAAGAGCTACAAAGTGAGCGCGTTCTACCCCTTTGATATCACCTTTTTTAGCAGCAGCATCGGCAGTGTGGACCAAACCAACAGAGAGAGTACGGACGATCATGGTCAAGAAAAGACCAGCGACTGCAAGTGGAATAGCCACACCTTGAGCCACAGCGATTCCTTTAGAACTAAAGTCACCACCAAGAACCAAGATAATCGCAGCAGCGACAGATGCAAGAGCAGCATCGGGTGCAACGGCAGCTCCAATGTTTGCCCAGCCAAGTGCAAGTAATTGAAGGGAACCACCAAGCATCACACCGGCAGTCAAGTTACCTGTTACCAAACCGATTAAGGTACAAGCAACAAGTGGTTGGTGGAATTGGAATTGGTCAAGGATACCTTCAAGACCTGCTAAGAAGGCAACAACGACCACTAATACCATAGAAATAATAGACATGTTTAAAATCCTTTCGTAAGTAATCGATTATTGAACGTTAGCTTTGTTAATTAAGTCAAACAAATCTTTCTTAGAGTCATTTGGCACTTTACGGACATCAAATTCTACTCCAAGATCACGCATTTTTTCAAATGTAGCCACATCTTCTTTATCCATTGACAACACATTGTTAACCATGGTTTTACCAGTTGAGTGGGCCATTGAACCAACGTTCAAGGTTTTAATCGGAACACCACCTTCGATGGCACGAAGAGCGTCTTGAGGTGTTTCAAATAAGATCAAAGCATGTGTTTCACCAAAGCGTGGATCTTTTGCGACGTCGATCAATTTTTGAATTGGGACTACGTTTGCTTTTACACCATTTGGTGCCGCCTGCTTAATCAACTCTTTACGGAGTTCATCTTTGGCAACTGAGTCTGAAGCAACGATAATGCGATCTGCTTTTGAATCAGGAGTCCAAGCAGTAGCGACTTGTCCATGAAGGAGACGAGTATCGAGACGAGCAAGGTTGATTTTGAGTTTGCCATCTCCAATCACTGTTCCCTCTGGAATAGCAGCTTGGGCAACAGGAGCAGCTGAAGCAGTGCTTGCTTCTTCGACAGGATTCAATTCTTCTGGAAGAGCTTTGATTCCATCTTTAGATTCTTTGATGATGTTTGCAGCGATTTGATCAACGCCGGCATTTGCATCCATCAAACGTTCTGTATAAGCTTGAATCAACATCGGAAGGTTCAATCCTGTGATGATCGCAAATTTACGATCTGGATTTTCTCCCATGACGCGACTTGCTTGGTTAAATGGAGAACCACTCCAAAGGTCAGCCAAAACCAAGACTTCATCTTCTGCATCAAATGCGGCAACAGCTGCATTAAATTTAGCATAGAGATCATCCGGGCCTTCGCTTGGCATGAACGTAACCACTTGAACTTTCTCTTGATCCCCAAAGATCATCGAGCCGGATTGGTGGATTCCAGCTGCAAATTCACCGTGGCTAGCAATAATGATACCAATACTCATTATTGACATTCCTCCTTATAAAATTTGTTTGACTTTCAGTTTAAGAAAACTTTAAGCTACTTTATTATAAATCGTTTCCACACTTAAGTCAATTTTTCTATCAAAATCTCGATGTAAAAACATCGATTTATTATATTAAATTATCGTTAGATAGAAAAAGAATGCTCTTGAATGAATTTTGTTTATTACTTGTTGATGCTTAAAAAATCAATAATAGATATGTTTTATAGGATTTTTTTCTTAATGAAAAAATTCCGACAATCAAGCAATATTCTCAAAAACAAAAATAAATATATAACAAATTGTAAATTAGAGTGATTGAGAGCACTCAAAAAGACTAGCCCAGTTGGGCTAGTCCTGTAGGTTCAGTTGTTTAGTTTGTAAAGTCAAGTACCATACGTCCTTGAATGGTTCCAGCTTCCATTTCATCAAAGACTTTGACAGCATCTTCTACTGGACGTTTTTGAACGACAGGGACTACCAGGCCTTCTGCACCAAATTGGAAAGCTTCTTCCAAATCTTTACGAGTTCCTACAAGAGAACCAATGACTTGGATACCATCTAATACAGTTTTCACAATGCTGAGGTCCATCATTTCAGAAGGAAGACCAACTGCGACCACGCGGCCACCTGCACGAACAGAATCTACTGCTTGGTTGAAAGCTACTTTAGAAACAGCTGTTACGACAGCAGAGTGAGCTCCACCATTTGTTTTTTCTTTAATCAATCCTGGGACATCTTCAACTTCGCGACCGTTGATGACAAAGTCTGCACCAACTTCTTTCGCCAATTCTAGTTTATCATTGTTGATATCGACAGCGATGACATGTGCGTTGAAGACTTTCTTAGCATATTGAACAGCCAAGTTTCCTAGTCCACCAGCTCCATAGATAACAATCCATTGTCCTGGTTCAGCTTTGGCTTCTTTGATGGCTTTATAAGTGTTAACACCTGCACACGTAATAGAAGATGCTTGGGCTGGATCTAATCCTTCAGGTACTTTCACTGCGTAATCTGCAGTAACGATACATTGTTCAGCCATCCCTCCATCAACAGAGTAACCAGCATTTTTTACAGTACGGCAAAGAGTTTCACGACCAGTTGTACAGTATTCACAAGTTCCACATCCCTCGAAGAACCATGCGACACTGACACGATCCCCAACTTTTAGGCTCTTGACATCTGGAGCAACTTCTTTAACAATACCGATTCCTTCGTGTCCAAGAACACGGCCTGGAACTTTACCGAAGTCCCCGTGAGCAACGTGCAAGTCAGTGTGGCAGACACCACAGTATTCGATTTGAACAAGTGCTTCCCCTGTTTCAAGTGGACGCATGTCTTTGTTTGCAACGATTTCAACACCAGTACCTTCTGGATTTACAACAACAGCTTTCATTTTGTTCCTCCTTAAGTGAACGAGAAGCGGTTTAAAATTTTTGAAAGCGCTTCTTTAATAACTATGTTAACAATATCACAAACCAGATGACGAGGCAATGAAAAAAATGGAAAAAAGGGGCGGTATTGATTAACCGATTAAGGATTTGGCGCAGAAAAAGACATGAGGGGATAACTCATGTCTGTTAGTTTTATAAGAATAATTGAATGAGTTGGCGCGCGACACCATCTTCGTTATTTGTGAAATCTGTGACGGAGTCTGCATAAGGGAGAAGGACGGAGCTAGCATTTTTCATAGCGTATCCATGACCAGCGAGAGCTAGCATGTCAGTATCGTTGTGCTCGTCTCCAAAGGCAATCAAATCCTTCTGATCCATATTGAGTTTATCCAGAAGGTAGGTCAGAGCAGAAGCTTTGGTCACATTTTTTGGATTGCATTCCAGAATATTTAAGGGACCACCCCAAGTATTGATAGACAGATTGTAGTCATAATGCCGATTCATTTCATCTGCCAGAGCATATTTGTCTTCCGCTTTCGTTTGAAAGAGGATACAGTTTGGGTCGCTCGTTACCCGTTCGGGGTTGAATTGATTTTCTGGTTGGAAAGCCTCAATACCGAATAATTTAGGATCTGCGACGTGCTCATTGGGATCGGTAATAAAGAATTTATTGCGGTATTCGCCTGCTATAAAGTCCGCTTGGATGGTGTCTCGGTTGGCGACCATATCTAGCAGGTATTTTTTATCTAAAGTCAAACATTGTTCATCCCCCCATTTTTTCTCAGGTAGATGCGTAAGGGAGCCGTTAAAATTGATCATCGGAGTATCTAGCTCTAGTTGTTTGTAATAGGTATGTGCCATACGGTAGGGGCGGCCTGTTGTAATAATGACTTTATGGCCAAGAGCACTAATTTTTTTTATCGTATCAATGGTAAAGTCGCTCAATTTGCTTTCGGAATTTAAGAGAGTGCCGTCTAGATCTAGAGCGATCATCTTTTTATGCATATTTCAGTTCCTTTCGAGAAGAATGAGACCATTATATCAGAAAAATCGGAAAAGCGCTCAAAAATCGAGAAGAGAAGTAGGATTTCTTGAAAGGCGAAAGATCTTTTGGTAAAATAGAAATAACGTTCGCAAATTGATTGGGAGCGAGAATGATGAAAAAGGAGTTTATTCTGAAATGGATAAGTTTTTTAAACTTTCAGAACATGGAACCACTGTTCGAACAGAGGTTCTTGCTGGTTTGACAACCTTTTTTGCGATGAGTTATATCCTCTTCGTAAACCCTCAAATGTTGTCACAAACAGGTATGCCAGCTCAAGGAGTCTTCCTTGCAACGATTATTGGATCCGTTGTCGGGACCTTGATGATGGCTTTTTATGCCAATTTACCTTATGCACAAGCACCTGGGATGGGCTTGAATGCCTTCTTTACCTTTACCGTTGTATTTGGTATGGGCTACTCATGGCAGGAAGCTTTGGGGATGGTCTTCATTTGTGGAGTGATTTCATTGATTATCACATTGACAAATGTTCGGAAGATGATCATCGAATCGATTCCGACAGCTCTTCGCTCTGCTATTTCAGCGGGGATCGGGATTTTCTTGGCCTATGTTGGAATTAAGAATGCAGGATTTTTGAAATTCACGATTGACCCTCATACCTATACAGTGGTCGGAGAAGGAGCAGATAAGGCGAATGCAACGATCTCAGCCAATGCATCTGCTGTTCCTGGATTGGTTGATTTTAACAATCCAGCTGTCCTCTTGGCTCTTGTTGGTCTTGCGATTACTATTTTCTTTGTTGTCAAAGGGATTAAAGGTGGGATTATCCTTTCCATCTTAGCAACGACTGTTCTTGGAATTCTCATCCATGTTGTTGATATCACTAAAATTGACTTTGCAAGTAACCATCTAGGAGCTGCCTTTAATGATTTAGGCACGATCTTTGGTCAAGCTTTAGGATCGAAAGGATTGGGTTCTTTGATTTCCAATACGTCTCGTTTGCCTGAGACCTTAATGGCCATCTTAGCCTTCTCCTTGACTGATATTTTTGATACAATCGGAACTTTGATCGGTACGGGTGAAAAAGTTGGGATTGTTGCGACAAATGGGGAAAACCATCAATCAGCGAAATTAGATAAGGCCCTCTATTCAGACCTTGTAGCGACTTCAGTCGGAGCTATTGCAGGAACTTCAAACGTAACGACGTATGTTGAATCTGCAGCTGGTATTGGAGCTGGTGGACGCACTGGTTTGACAGCCTTGGTTGTAGCGATCTGTTTTGCTATTTCAAGTCTCTTTAGTCCTTTGTTGGCGATTGTACCGACCGCTGCTACAGCCCCAATTTTGATTGTTGTTGGGATCATGATGTTGAGTGGCTTGAAAAATATCCATTGGGAAGATATGTCAGAAGCAGTTCCTGCTTTCTTCACCTCTATCTTTATGGGCTTCAGCTACTCGATTACACAAGGGATCGCTGCTGGATTTATCACTTATAGCTTGGTGAAAGTGGTTAAAGGACAAGCCAAAGAAGTGCACAGCATGATTTGGATTTTAGATGTTCTCTTTATTTTAAACTACGTTAGCATGGCCTTGAATTAAGTATCAGAAAAGTGCCAAAAAGGAATGGGAGTTGTCTCCCATTCCTTTCAGATTGAAGACAAAGTTATACCAAAAACATTCCTTAGGTGAGTACGGACGTCAGCGAACTTCTTTGAAGTTCCATGACTAATTATTGAGCCTAAGGTCTCAATAATTCCGAGTGCCTGAAACGTTATTGTTTCAGGCACTTTTCTCACAGCGGAAAGTTTCAGTATTTTCTTAAATCGATTTAAAAATTGGAACTCAAATTTATTTTTTTTTGCAGAATCACTTAACTTATTTTACTTAAAAATAGTTTGTCTATCTATCTAAAAAGCAAACCTGAGTCGAACAATTTCTAAAAGAAAGAGCAGATTTTTAAAAAGTTTGGTATAATAGAGAAATGATTAGTCATAATGAAACGGAGCTGATCGCTCTAGGAAAACAGCTAGGAAAACTCTTAGAAAAGCAAGACGTGATTATCTTATCAGGTGATCTAGGAGCAGGAAAAACGACCTTTACCAAAGGAATTGCAAAGGGGTTAGGGATTGATCAGATGATTAAAAGCCCGACCTATACCATTGTTCGTGAATACGAAGGCCGCTTGCCTTTATACCATTTGGATGTTTACCGGATTGGGAATGATCCAGATTCTATTGATTTAGATGATTTTCTATTTGGAGATGGTGCTACCATTATTGAATGGGGAGAGCTGATTGAGCCGAGTCTTTCGGATGCTTATCTAAAAATTTTTATCCGAAAATTAGAAGATGGGCGAGAGTTAGCTTTTGAAGCTCATGGGGCGCGTGCAGAAGCTTTACTGACATCCTTTGAGCAGGTGGAAAAAATAGATGACTAAGAAAAAGGAAGTAACATTAGAAATTCGGCAAGCTGACAGTGCAGATGCGGCTCTTGTCGTTGATTTCTTAAATCAAGTTGGGAAAGAGTCAGATTACATGACGCTAGATGAAGCTGGAATTGGCATGTCTCCAGCAGACATGGAGCAATTTCTGATGGTGCAAGAGATGGCGGAAAACCGGATTTGCCTCTTGCTATTTCTAGATCAGGAACTGGCAGCTTTGTTAAATATCACTGCAGCTTCTCAACGGTCCATTCAGCATATTGGTGATGTCTTTATTGTGGTTCAAAAAGCTTATTGGAATCAAGGGCTTGGACAGATCTTGTTGGAAGAAGGAATTGAGTGGGCGCACTCGACCGGTGTTCTCAGGAAACTAGTCTTGAATGTCCAAGTGCGCAATGAACGAGCGGTTCACCTGTATAAAAAGTTAGGTTTTGAGATCGAAGGTTGCCAAGCTCGTGGAGCTTGTTCAGCTGAAGGAGAATTCTTAGATGTTTACCTTATGGGGAAACTGATAGATTAGAGAGAGATTCTATATGGTTAAAAAAATTATTTTGATGTTTTTGAGCTTATTGACGGTAACAGTGATTGGGATCGGCGCCTATGGCCTTACCATCCTAAACCAAACGACTGGGACTCTCAGTAAGACTTATAAGGGCTTTGGAAATGAGACCAATGTCATTGCAGAAAACAAGCCGATGACCATCCTTTTGATGGGGGTTGATACAGGTAGTGGTTCTCGGGAAGATCCTTGGGCCGGAAATAGTGATACCATGATTTTGGTGACTGTCAATCCTCAAACAAAAGAAACAACCATGACGAGCTTGGAAAGAGATATCCTAACCAATATTACTTCAGATGGCGAAACGGTCCAAGCAAAATTGAATTCGGCTTATGCTCAAGGCGGTGCCAAGTTAGCCATTAAGACCATTCAAGATCTTTTGAATATCCATATTGACCGCTATGTCATGATCAATATGAAGGGATTGGTTCAATTAGTGGATAAGGTTGGTGGCATCACGGTCAACAATCCATTTGACTTCGATATCTCGATCGAGGAAAATGAGCCAGAATATACAGCTAAGATCGCACCAGGACGTCAGGAGATTAATGGGGACCAAGCTCTCGTTTATTCACGCATGCGCTACCAAGACCCAGAAGGAGACTACGGACGTCAAAAACGCCAACGTGAAGTGATCAAAAAGATTGTTGAGAAAGTTTTAAGCCTCAATAGTTTGAGTCACTACAAAGGAATCATTGAGTCTGTTAGTGACAATATGCAAACCAACATAGCGCTTGACAGTAATAGTCTTCTTCAATTGTTAGGATATAAAGATGCCCTTTCAACGATTCATCAGTACCAGCTGAAAGGAGAAGATGCCACCTTAGCAGATGGCGGAAGTTATCAGATTGTCACTTCAAAACATCTCTTGAAAATTCAAAATATCATCCGCAAAGCTTTGGGTCTGAAAGAAATTAAAACATTGAAAACCAATGCTTATCTACTGGATGGGGATGAAGATTTGAAGTCTTCTTCTCAAACTGATACGCCAGCGACATCATCTGAGGAAGCACCTGTTTACCAAGAGTTTAACCAACTACCAGTTGTACCATCGACCCAGGATACGGGAGTGGTGACGCCTCAAAGTTCTGTTGCACCAGTGACACCAGTTGCTCCTGCAGCTACAGAGTCGAGCAGTGTGACACCTACGGTACCTTCAGAATAAGAAAAAAACGATTGAGTTTTCTCAATCGTTTTTACTTGGTTGCCAGATGTCTTGAATTTCTTTTAGAGAGGCTGTTGCTTGTTGACTAAATAGTCTGGTCTTGTATTGGAAATCCGTTACCAATTCTTGAAGATTGGTCTTTTGGTCTTGGATAATATCCAGATTGCGTTGGATTTTTGCTAGGTTATCTTGAATTCCCTTGATCAATTGGCTGGATTCAGTTACCTCTGTTTTGATTTCTTTGCGGTTTTTTACTAGGTGGTAGCTCATGCTAGCTCCTGTTGCAAACCAAAAGAGATTTTTGAGTTTCATATGGCCTCCTTTTTAACTGTTTTTGATGGTTTCTGCGAGAACTGCTAGTTGTTCAAAATTAGGCTCGTGTTCAGTAAATGAAATGGCAAGCTCATCTTGATCGGAATAGCGAGGGATAATGTGGACATGTGTGTGAAATACGGTTTGTCCAGAAACTTCTTCCATGTTGCTGATGATATTCATTCCCTTAGCTTGGGTAGCAGCTTCTACTTTTTTAGCAACTTTAGAAACACGTGCAAATAGTTGAGCTGTGGCGGTTTCGTCCATCTCTAAGAGGTTGCGAGCGTGTTTTTTTGGAACCACTAACGTATGACCTGGTGTAACCTGAGAGATGTCCAAAAATGCGAGGACTTCCTCGTCCTCATAGACTTTGGAGGAAGGAATGTCGCCAGCTATAATCTTACAAAAAATACAATCGTCAACCATAAATACACCTCATTTAGACTAAATTTTGTTATAATATAAGAACATTATACCAGAAATCGGAGAAAATATGTTAGAAATCAACAAGTTGACAGGGGGCTATGTCAACATCCCTGTCCTGAAAGAGGTGAGTTTTTCAGTTCCGGATGGCCAACTGATTGGTTTGATTGGACTTAATGGAGCTGGGAAGTCAACCACGATTAATGAAATTATTGGTCTCCTGCATCCTTATGCTGGTGAAGTACGGATTGACGGCTTGAGTCTGCCAGAAGCTCCAACGGAATACCGCAAGAAAATTGGTTATATTCCAGAAACCCCTAGTCTATATGAAGAATTAACCTTGAGAGAGCATATCGAGACCGTAGCTATGGCCTATGATTTAGACATGGAGCAGGTCATGGTGCGCGTCCAGCCTTTGTTGGAACGATTTCGTTTGGCTGAAAAATTAGATTGGTTCCCGACCCAGTTTTCAAAAGGGATGAAGCAAAAGGTCATGATTATTTGCGCCTATGCAGTGGATCCAAGTCTTTATATTGTCGATGAACCCTTTTTGGGATTGGATCCTGTTGCAATTGCAGATTTGATTCAGTTATTGGCCGATGAGAAAGCAAAAGGAAAATCGATTTTGATGAGTACCCACGTACTGGATTCGGCTGAAAAGATGTGTGATGGTTTTGTGATCCTCCATAAAGGGCAGATCCGAGCAAAAGGGACCTTGGACGAGCTGCGTTCAACTTTTGGGGATGAGAAAGCAAGTCTAAATGATATCTACATGACCTTGACAGAAGAGGAAACAGCATGAAAGAGTTGATGAAAAAACGGCAAGAAACGTTTCGAACTCAATGTGTAAAATATAGCCGCTATGTTCTCAATGATCATTTCGTCCTCTTTATGCTGATTTTCATAGGATTTCTGGCGGTTCAATACAGCCAATTCTTGCAAGATCTACCCAAAGATACAAGCCTGATCCGCTGGAGTCTCTTGATTGGTTTGCTCCTCTTGGTTCCGATAGGCTCTATTGCGACCTACTTAGAGAAGCCCGATGCCTTATTCCTTTTAGTAAAGGAAGAGGAAGTGAAACGTTATATCAAAGGGCAGGCCAAGAAGTCTTTTGTGTTTTGGTTTTTGATTCAAAGTTTTGTCCTTCTATTATTTGTTCCTCTTCTTCTGGCAACGGGGCTGGATAAACTTGCTATTGTAGCTTATATCCTTGTCTTAGGGGTGGCTAAAGGGGCTGTTTTTAGCTGGAAGGAAGCGCGTTTCTACCAGGATGGAAATTTAAATTGGTCCTTGGCCATTGCTCGTGAGAATGCAAGGAAACAATTGATCCTTCGCTTCTTTGCCTTGTTTACAACGGTGAAGGGCATTACCAACAGTGTCAAAAGAAGAGCTTACTTGGATGGTTTCTTAGGGCTTCTTCCCAAAACACATGGGAATACTTGGCTTTACTTATATATGCGCTCCTTCCTACGGAATGGAGATCTTTTCTCTATGACTCTACGACTCTTGGCTCTTTCCATTCTTGCTATCATCTTTATTCCCCAGCCTCTCGTAGTGATTGCCCTTGTAGCCTTGCTCAATTACTTGGTTATTTTTCAATTACTGGGGCTTTATAGTGCTTTTGATTACCAACCGTTGACCCTCCTTTTCCCGATGAAAAAGGGCAGTAAAAAGGCAGGGTTGAACAAAATGATTCAGCTGGTCATGAGCATGATAACGGTGATAGAAGGGGGGATTGGCCTGGTCTTTATTTCAGATAAAGTCCTGTTGTTGGGCTTATTGGCTTATACAGTTGCTTTAACCCTGCTTTATCTTCCATTTAAGATGACGCGCTTGGTTGACGAAAATCGTTAAAATTAGTAAAATAGATTGGAAACTTTTTACGGAGGAAAAGATGGACTCGAATGAAAAAGAGCTAAGCCTCACCCCAATTCCTGGGAAGAGTGGGAAGGCCTACATGGGGACTTACCCAGATGGCGGGCGCGTTTTTGTAAAAATGAATACGACCCCAATCCTTGCGGGTCTAGCAAAAGAACAGATTGCTCCTCAATTGTTATGGAGTCGCCGCTTGCCGGATGGAAATGTGATGAGTGCCCAAGAATGGTTGAATGGGGAAATTCTAACTCCAAATGGAATGTCGAAAAAGCAAGTGGTCAATATTTTAACGAGATTGCACCGATCTAGACCTTTGATGACCCAATTAAAGAAACTTGGTTATCCGGTGGAATCTCCGTTAGAGTTGCTCAATTCTTGGAGCAACCATTTGCCAATTGCCCTACGTCAGAACCACTATATCCAATCAGTCGTAAAGAATTTACGTAAGACAGTGCCTGCCTTTCGGGAGGATTATGCGACGATCGTCCATGGAGATGTTCGTCATAGCAACTGGATTGAGACAGAGAGTGGCTTGATTTATCTAGTCGATTGGGACTCTGTTCGTTTGACAGACCGGATGTTGGATGTGGCGCATATCTTGAGTCACTATATCCCAGATTCTAATTGGCGCGATTGGTTAGGCTATTATGGCTACAAGTACAATCAAAAAGTATTTGATAAACTCTATTGGTTTGGTCAATACTCTTTCTTGTGCCAAATTGCTAAATACTATGAAAATAATGATTTAGAAAATGTCAATCGCGAGATCTATGCTCTGCGCAATTTCCGGTTGAAATATGGAAAGGAAATATGAGAGTTAGAAATCGCAAGGGAGCGACTGAATTATTAGAAGCGAATCCGCAATATGTGGTCCTAAATCCAGAAGATGCCAAGGGGAAATGGCATGAGATTTTCGGGAATGATCATCCCATTCATATTGAAGTTGGAAGCGGAAAAGGGGCCTTTATTACTGGGATGGCCAAGGCCAATCCAGAGATCAACTACATCGGAATTGATATTCAAAAATCGGTCTTGAGTTATGCCTTAGATAAGGTCTTAGAGGCTGATGTTCCTAACATTAAATTACTTTGGGTAGACGGGGATAGCTTGACCAACTATTTTGAAGATGGAGAGATTGATCAACTCTATCTGAATTTTTCAGATCCCTGGCCTAAGAAACGTCATGAGAAGCGTCGTTTGACTTACAAGACCTTCCTAGATACCTTCAAGCAAATTCTTCCAGAACATGGGGAGATTCACTTTAAGACAGATAATCGTGGATTGTTTGAATATAGCTTGGTGAGTTTTTCGCAATACGGTATGATCTTGAAAGGGGTTTGGTTAGACCTTCATGCCAGTGATTTTGAGGGGAATATCATGACGGAATATGAGAAAAAGTTCTCAAGTAAAGGACAGGTCATTTACCGTGTTGAAGCACAGTTTTAGCATATTCCTTGCAATCATTGGGGAATCGTGCTATAATACATAAAATGAATAGAAAAGGAGAGGCGGGGAAATATCTTCGCCTCTTATCTATGAGGAGGTGGCAACCATCGCAACAATTGTTGACTTAGTAACAGAAGTGATTCAGCCAGCTATAAAGGAACCATTTGAATTGGTCGATGTTGAATATGGCAAAATGGGTGGTGACTACGTCTTAAGCATTTTCGTAGACAAACCAGAAGGAATCACACTGAATGATACAGCGGATTTGACAGAAATCATTAGCCCGCTATTGGATCAAATCAAACCAGACCCATTTCCAGAACAGTACCTCTTAGAGGTTACCAGTCCTGGCCTGGAGAGACCATTGAAAACCAAGGAAGCACTCGAGGGAGCTGTTGGCAAGTACGTCAATATCAGCTTGTACAAGGCTGTTGAAAAGCAAAAGGTCTTTGAGGGGAATTTGGTAGGTTTTGAAGAGGATGTTTTGACCATTGAGTATATGGATAAAACACGGAAGAAAACAGTGGATATTCCTTATAACCTTGTGTCCAAAGCAAGGTTGGCTGTAAAATTGTAACAGAATGAAAGAAAGGATGCCTTTATAGAAGAGGCAAGAATAACATGAGTAAAGAAATGCTAGAAGCCTTCCGCATTTTGGAAGAAGACAAAGGGATCAAAAAAGAAGATATCATCGAAGCAGTCACAGAATCATTGCGTTCAGCTTATCGCCGTCGTTATGGACAATCAGAAAGTGCAGCGATTGAATTCAATGAAAAAACTGGAGATTTCCGTGTTTATACGGTTCGTGAAGTGGTGGATGAAGTCTTTGATAGCCGTTTAGAAATTAGTTTGAAGGATGCCTTGGCCATTAGCTCTGCTTATGAGTTGGGGGACAAGATCAAGTTTGAAGAAGCGCCAGCTGAATTTGGTCGTGTAGCAGCTCAATCTGCCAAACAAACGATCATGGAAAAAATGCGTAAGCAAACGCGCACCATCACCTATAACACTTATAAAGAACATGAAAATGAAATCATGAGTGGAACGGTGGAGCGCTTTGACAATCGTTTTATCTATGTCAATCTTGGCTCAATCGAAGCACAATTGTCTAAGCAAGACCAGATTCCAGGAGAAGTGTTCCAATCTCATGATCGAATTGAAGTATTTGTCTACAAGGTAGAAGATAATCCACGTGGTGTCAATGTCTTTGTTAGCCGAAGCCACCCTGAAATGATCAAACGTTTGATGGAACAAGAAATTCCTGAAGTATATGATGGAACTGTTGAGATTATGAGTGTAGCTCGTGAAGCTGGAGATCGTACAAAAGTTGCGGTTCGTAGCCATAATCCAAACGTAGATGCGATTGGGACTATCGTTGGTCGTGGTGGATCGAACATTAAAAAGATTACCAGCAAATTCCACCCAGCTCGATACGATCAAAAATTAGAACGTATGGTTCCGACGGAAGAAAACATCGATGTCATCGAATGGGTTCCAGATCCAGCTGAATTCATCTATAATGCGATCGCTCCTGCAGAAGTGGACCAAGTTATTTTTGATGATGAAGATAGCAAACATGCTCTCGTTGTGGTTCCAGATAATAAACTATCTCTTGCCATCGGTCGTCGTGGTCAAAACGTTCGTTTGGCGGCTCATTTGACTGGTTACCGCATCGATATCAAATCTGCTAGTGAGTTTGAAGAAATGGAAGCAGCTCAAGAAACTTTTGAAGACCAAGTAGAAAGTGGCGAAGAGCAAGTCGATTAAGAGAGGGAGGGAAAATGGTAAAAACAAGAAAAATCCCTTTAAGAAAATCTGTCGTTTCAAATGAAATTATTGATAAGCGCGATTTGCTCCGCATTGTCAAAAATAAAGAAGGACAAGTCTTTATCGATCCAACTGGCAAAGCCAATGGTCGAGGTGCTTACATCAAGTTAGACAATGAAGAAGCGGCACTTGCTAAGAAAAAGAAAGTTTTTAATCGTAGCTTTAATATGGAAGTGGAAGAAGCTTTCTATGATGAATTGATCGCTTATGTAGATCATAAGGTGAAGAGAAGAGAGTTAGGCCTTGAATAAGCAAAAGATAAGTAATTTGTTGGGCTTGGCGCAAAGAGCAGGAAAACTCATTTCTGGAGAAGAACTCGTGATCAAAGCAATCCAGGAAGAAAAAGCAAAATTAGTTTTTCTGGCAAATGATGCAGCTAGTAACCTGACAAAAAAGGTGACAGATAAGGGTCACTTTTATGAGGTTCAAGTATCTACCGTGTTTTCAACACTAGAATTAAGCACTGCAATTGGACGTGCTCGTAAGGTCGTCGCTGTTGTAGATGCTGGATTTTCAAAGAAAATGAGGTCTCTTATGGAATAGAAGAGGAGGACAGCAATTGTCTAAGAAAAGATTATACGAAATTGCCAAAGAATTGGGCAAGGAAAGTAAGGAAGTCGTCACTCGTGCGAAAGAATTAGGTTTTGACGTCAAGAGTCATGCATCTAGTGTCGATACTGATGTTGCTGAAAAGTTGATCAAGAGCTTTTCAGCGAAAAAAGAAACAGTCGAAAAGAAAGTAGCAGAAGTGGTTGCCAAGACAACGGCTGTCGCAGAGAAAAAAGAAGCAGCGCCCGTAAAAAAAGAAGGGACAACTGAGACAAAATCAGTAACACCAGCTGCTAAACCAAAGAGTCGTAACTTTAAAGCGGAACGAGAAGCGCGCGCAAAAGAGCAGGCAGAACGTAGAAAACAACAAGACAATCGTCCAAAACGTGATCGCAAGGACAATCAGCGTCATGGTGACAACCGAAATCAACGACCACAAGATCGAAATGAACACCGAAATCAAGGTTTTGATCGTCGCAATAACAAACCAGATCAAAGACGTAGTGCTCAAACCCAAGTGGCACCAAAAATTGATTTCAAAGCGCGTGCAGCAGCATTGAAAGCAGAACAAAATGCTGAGTATGCGCGTGGAAGTGAAGATCGCTACAAACAACAAGCCGCAAAAGCAGAACAAGAACGTCAACAGCGCCGGAAACGGGTAGAAGTACCTGAAGTGAAAACACCTGTACAGGAGCCGACTGTTGAAAGCCATACGAAGCCAGCTGTTGTAGCTACTCCAGCTCAAGTAGATACACGCCGTAAGAAACAAGCGCGACCAGATAAGAAACGCGATGATTTTGATCGTGAGGAAGATGGTCCAAGAAAACAACAAAGGAATCGAAGTAGTCAAAATCAAGTGAGAAATCAAAAAAATAGTAACTGGAATAACAATAAGAAGAATAAAAAGGGAAAGAACAACCGCACAGAAGCTCCAAAACCAGTAACAGAGCGTAAATTCCATGAATTACCAAGTGAATTTGAGTATACGGATGGAATGACGGTTGCAGAAATCGCAAAACGTATCAAGAGAGAGCCAGCTGAAATCGTCAAGAAGCTCTTCATGATGGGAGTTATGGCAACTCAAAATCAATCGCTGGATGGGGATACCATTGAACTTTTGATGGTCGATTATGGAATTGAAGCCAAGAAAAAGGTAGAAGTGGATAATGCCGATATTGAACGTTTCTTCGTGGAAGATGGTTATCTCAACGAAGATGAGTTAGTGGAACGTCCACCAGTTGTAACTATCATGGGACACGTTGACCATGGGAAGACTACCCTTTTGGATACCCTTCGTAATTCACGTGTAGCAACAGGTGAAGCGGGAGGAATCACTCAGCACATCGGGGCTTATCAAATCGTGGAAAATGGCAAGAAGATTACCTTCTTGGATACACCTGGACACGCGGCCTTTACTTCTATGCGGGCGCGTGGTGCATCTGTTACCGATATTACCATCTTGGTTGTAGCAGCAGATGACGGGGTGATGCCACAGACCATCGAAGCCATCAACCACTCAAAAGCTGCCAATGTTCCAATCATTGTGGCCATCAACAAGATCGATAAACCAGGAGCTAATCCAGAGCGTGTCATCGGTGAATTGGCAGAGCATGGAGTTATGTCAACAGCTTGGGGTGGTGATTCTGAGTTTGTAGAAATCTCAGCTAAGTTCAACCAAAATATCGATGAACTCTTGGAAACGGTCCTTCTTGTGGCTGAAATCCAAGAACTCAAAGCAGATCCAACTGTTCGTGCCATCGGTACTGTTATCGAAGCACGTTTGGATAAAGGAAAAGGTGCGGTGGCAACCCTCCTTGTTCAACAAGGTACCTTGAATGTCCAAGACCCAATCGTTGTCGGAAATACCTTTGGACGTGTCCGTGCCATGACCAATGACCTTGGACGTCGTGTGAAGGTTGCAGGACCATCTACTCCGGTTTCTATCACTGGTTTGAACGAAGCGCCAATGGCGGGTGACCACTTCGCGGTTTACGAAGATGAAAAATCTGCGCGTGCGGCGGGTGAAGAACGTGCCAAACGTGCTCTGATGAAACAACGTCAAGCAACCAACCGCGTCAGCCTTGAAAATCTCTTTGATACCTTGAAGGCTGGGGAAGTGAAATCTGTTAATGTCATCATTAAAGCCGATGTACAAGGTTCGGTTGAAGCCCTTGCTGCTTCCCTTCAAAAGATTGAAGTAGAAGGTGTGAAAGTGACCATCGTTCACTCAGCAGTTGGTGCCATCAACGAATCAGACGTGACCCTTGCAGAAGCTTCAAATGCCTTCATCATCGGATTTAACGTCCGCCCTACGCCACAAGCACGTCAACAAGCTGAAGCTGATGAGGTAGAAATCCGTCTTCACTCAATTATCTACAAAGTGATTGAAGAAATGGAAGATGCCATGAAGGGTATGTTGGATCCTGAGTTCGAAGAGAAAGTCATCGGGGAAGCAGTTATTCGTGAAACCTTTAAGGTCTCTAAAGTGGGTACCATCGGTGGATTTATGGTCCTCAGTGGTAAGGTCACTCGTGATTCCAAGGTTCGTGTCATTCGTGACGGTGTCGTGATATATGACGGTGCTCTTGCAAGCTTGAAACACTTCAAAGATGATGTCAAAGAAGTGACAAATGGTCGTGAAGGTGGATTGATGATTGAAGGCTACAATGATATCAAGACAGACGATACCATTGAAGCCTACATCATGGAAGAAATTAAAAAATAAGAGGCTGACTAGGAAAAAAGAGGAATTTTCTCTGATTTCCTAGTTTTTAAACACAAAGCAGAAAGGAGTTCCTATGGCAAGTCATTTTCGGACAGATCGAGTAGGGATGGAAATCAAGCGTGAAGTCAATGAGATTTTACAAAAGAAAGTCCGTGACCCGCGTGTTCAAGGCGTTACTATTACGGATGTTCAAATGCTAGGTGATTTGTCTATGGCCAAAGTGTATTATTCAATTATGAGTGATTTGGCTTCAGACAATCAAAAGGCTCAGACAGGCCTTGAAAAAGCAACAGGAACCATCAAGCGTGAATTAGGTCGGAATTTGAAACTGTACAAGATTCCGGATCTTACTTTTGTCAAAGACGAGTCTATCGAATACGGTAACAAGATCGATGAGATGTTACGCAATTTGAACAAAGACTAGAGAGGTTGGAAATTTTCCACGCCCAGATTGAAAGACAAAGTCTTCTTAGAAACTTTCCTTAGGTGAGTACGGACGTCAGCGAACTTCTTCGAAGTTCCATGACTAATTATTGAGCCTAAGGTCTCAATAATTCCGAGTACCTGAAACTATTAAGTTTCAGGTACTTTTCTCACGACGAAAAGTTTCAGTAGATGATTGAATCACTCTAACGAGTAACATTTCTTTTTATAGAATTTATTAGATTTATAAAAAAGAATAGTTTGTCTACAGTCTCGGGTTGGAAATTTTCCACCCTCTTTTTTTGGCTCTTAAAACGAGGAAAATAAAACAGAAGGAAAAACGGTTTCAAAAAATAATAGAAATTTACAGAAATCTCTTGTGTGATTGGAAATTATCCTTTACAATAGGAGAGGAGTTTTATTTCTGATCTCAAATTTGGAGGAATGAACATGTCGATTAACTGGCAGGAAATTGTATTTAACTTTTTGGGAGGCCTGGGGCTCTTTCTCTATAGTATTAAAACCATGGGAGAAGGCTTGCAACAGGCTGCAGGAGATCGACTTCGATACTATATTGATAAATATACGAGTAATCCCTTTCTAGGGGTTCTAGTAGGGATTGGGATGACTGCCTTGATTCAGTCGAGTTCAGGGGTTACAGTGATTACGGTCGGTCTGGTGAGTGCAGGACTTCTAACCCTCCGTCAAGCTATTGGTATTGTTATGGGGGCCAATATTGGAACGACTATTACCTCCTTTATCATTGGTTTTAAATTAGGAGACTACGCTCTTCCCATGCTCTTTATCGGAGCGGTTTGTCTCTTCTTTACCAAAAATCGTTTGGTTAATAATGTTGGACGAATCGTTTTTGGTGTCGGTGGTATCTTCTTTGCCCTCAACTTGATGAGTGGGGCTATGGAACCTCTTAAAGATTTGCAAGTCTTTCGTGACTATATGGTGCAGTTAAGTAAAAGTCCTATCTTGGGTGTCTTTGTTGGATCAGGCTTAACACTTTTGATTCAGGCCTCTTCTGCAACCATTGGTATCTTGCAAAATCTCTATGCTAGTCATTTGATTGACCTGAAAGGAGCCCTCCCAGTTCTCTTTGGTGATAATATCGGAACGACCATTACAGCTATCATTGCTTCCTTGGGAGCTAATATTGCGGCCAAACGTGTGGCAGGTGCCCATGTAGCCTTTAATGTTATCGGAACCATTATCTGTCTTGTCTTCCTTGTTCCGTTTACCTCTTTGATTCAATGGTTTGAAACGACTCTTCATTTATCCCCAGAAATGACCATAGCCTTTGCTCACGGAACCTTTAATATAACCAATACCATCATCCAGTTCCCATTCATTGGAGCTTTGGCATACTTTGTGACCAAGCTGATTCCTGGTGAGGATGAGGTTGTCAAATATGAACCGCTCTACTTGGATGAAAACTTGATCACCCAAGCGCCTTCGATTGCTCTTGGAAATGCGAAAAAAGAGTTGCTTCATTTAGGTGGATATGCAGACAAAGCTTTTAATCTTTCTTATGATTATATTGTTCATCAAAATGAGAAAACAGCTGAAAAGGGTCATAAGACAGAAGAAGCCATCAATACCATTGATGATGATTTGACTCGCTACCTGATTCGTTTGTCAAGTGAAGCCTTGAGTCCGAGAGAAAGTGAAGTTCTCACCAATATCTTGGATTCTTCACGGGATTTGGAGCGGATTGGAGATCACGCGGAAGCCTTGATCAATCTGACCGATTATTTAATTCGTAAGAAAGTGGTCTTTTCAGAAGCGGCCTTGGCTGAATTGGAAGATATTTACAACCAAACCCATCAATTTGTAGAGGATGCCTTAAAAGCTGTTGAGAACAATGATGTGAGTCTTGCAAACCAATTGGTAGCACGTCACGAGGCAATTGAAAAGTTGGAGAAAAGACTTCGGAAAACCCATATTCGTCGTTTGAACCAAGGCGAATGTACACCTCAAGCCGGAGTAAACTTTATTGATATCATTTCTCACTATACACGTGTTGCAGACCATGCCATGAATCTCGCTGAAAAAGTACAAATCGAGCAAATTTAAGGAACGTCAAACAGAGTAAGTAGGAAGCTTACTCTGTTTTTTGTTGGATTCTATTCAAAAATAGGTCTAGACCATTTACAAATGGAAGTGAAAGCGTTATAATATGTATGAATATAAATGGAACACAGTTCCTACAATGGAAAGGACGATTTTATGTCTACATATATTAAAGCAGATCAATTTTATTATCCACATGGGGTTCGCCGCGGAGGCTATTTGGAGCTTGTTGATGGCAAGTTTGGAAAACATGTGGAAAGCTTACCAGAAGGTGCGGATGTGCTGGATTATTCTGGTTACAGCATTGCGCCTGGCCTCGTAGATACCCATATTCACGGATTTGGTGGGGTAGATGTGATGGATAATAATATCGAAGGCACTCTCCATACCATGAGTGAAGGGCTCTTGAGTACAGGGGTTACGAGCTTTTTGCCTACGACCCTTACTTCCTCTTACGAACAACTTTTGGCAGTAACTGAAAATATCGGTGCACGATACAAAGAAGCAACAGGAGCTAAGATTCGCGGGATTTATTTTGAAGGACCTTATTTTACAGAAAAATACAAGGGAGCTCAAAACCCATCTTATATGAAGGATCCAAGTATGGAAGAATTCCGGGCTTGGCAAAAAGCTGCCAATGGTCTGTTGAATAAGATTGCCCTTGCTCCCGAGCGTGAAGGGGTAGAAGAATTTGTTCGGACCATTACAGGAGAAGGGGTGACTGTCGCTCTGGGACACTCTAATGCTACTTTTGAAGAAGCTAAAAAAGCGGTTGATGCAGGTGCGAGTGTCTGGGTGCATGCCTACAATGGTATGCGTGGTTTGACGCACCGTGAACTCGGTATGGTTGGTGCCATGTATGAGTTGCCTCATACTACAGCAGAGTTGATCTGTGATGGCCATCACGTGGATCCACTAGCGTGTGATATCCTGATGAAACAAAAAGGAAAAGAAAATGTTGCCTTGATTACGGACTGTATGACAGCTGGGGGCTTAGAAGACGGGGACTACATGCTTGGGGAATTCCCGGTTGTGGTCGCTGAAGGGACGGCTCGCTTGAAATCAACTGGTAATCTAGCTGGCTCAATCTTGAAATTGAAAGATGGATTAAAAAATGTTGTAGAGTGGGGGATTGCTAACCCTCACGAAGCAGTGATGATGGCCAGCCTCAATCCGGCAAAATCAGTCCATATTGATGATGTTTGTGGTCAAATTCGCGAAGGGTATGATGCGGACTTCATCGTACTTGACCAAAATTTGGATCTGGTTGCGACCTATCTCGATGGTGTCAAACGTTACCAGGCTACGAACTAGATTCAAGAATCGAAGATAGAACACTTCCTCTCTAGGTCAGACCTAGAGAGGTTTTGTGACGTATTCATGGGGTAAAACAGTCTTGAGGGGCTTTTTGTTTACCGATTGTGGTGCAATTTTGTGAATGCTGTCTTTTCATGCTATAATGGGAATTGAAATGTGAGGTAGCTTATGAAGGCAATTGATATACGTTTTTTATTAATGGGAATTTTTTTCTTGCTCTATGGGATTGTAAGAAAAAATATCTTTATTGTGATTGTTGGTGGGGCATTTTTACTCTATAGTTTTTATAGCAAGAAGATGGAGCCAACTAAGAAGAATATTTTTAAGCCAGAGATCAAGCTTCGAGGGCCTAAGAAACCGAAATCGAAGAAAGGAAAGAAAAAATGAATCATTATCGTTTAAATAATGGGGTGGAGATTCCTGTATTGGGATTTGGGACATGGAAAGCAGCGAATGGAGAAGAAGCCTATCAAGCTGTCTTAGCTGCTTTAAAAGCAGGTTATCGCCATATCGATACAGCTGCGATTTATCAGAATGAAGAGAGTGTGGGTCGGGCCATTAAAGACAGTGGGCTTGCGCGCGAAGACCTGTTTATTACCACCAAACTTTGGAATACTCAACACACCTATGAAGATGCTCAAGCTGCTTTGGAAGAGTCTCTTGAAAAACTAGGCTTGGAGTATGTAGATCTTTATTTGATTCATTGGCCAAATCCAAAACCTCTTCGAGAAAATGATGCTTGGAAACAACGAAATGCTGAGGTTTGGCGGGCAATGGAAGATATGCTAGCTGCTGGCAAGGTTCGGGCTATTGGTATTAGCAATTTTCTGCCTCATCATTTGGAAGCCCTCCTTGAAACAGCTCGGGTCATTCCGGCTGTGAACCAAATTCGTCTAGCACCTGGGGTGTACCAAAGCGAAGCCATCGCAGCGAGTCGCAAGCATGGCATTTTACTAGAGGCTTGGGGACCTTTTGGCCAAGGAGAATTGTTCCAAAATGAACAAGTAAAAGAAATGGCTACTAAATATGGAAAGACCGTCGCTCAACTAGCCCTGGCTTGGAGTTTACAAGAAGGTTTCCTTCCACTGCCAAAATCGGTTACACGTGAGCGGATTGCAAGTAATCTAAATTGCTTTGATTTTGAATTGACGGCAGATGATATGGAACTCCTTCGCCATCTTCCGGTTGAAGCAGGTGCACCAGATCCGGACACCAAAGATTTTTAAAAGAGAATTTCTATTTATTAATGAAAATCGAGGACAGTTTTGTTCTCGGTTTTTTAAAATCCTTTGATAAAACAAAAGATATCAACTTCTTGAACTTTGGTCTTTATATTTCAGAAATCTTTACCCAGTAAAAAACCAAAAGCTGTAAGTCGTCCATAAGCAAAACAAAATAGTTTGTTAGCCTAAAATCCGTATGAAACGATTGTCTCATGCGGATTTTAATTTACAAGTCATTAAAAATTTGCTATAATACTAGTCAAGAAAGAAGGGCTTACGGCGTTTTTCTAGCGAGCTTGGGATAGTGAGAGCCAAGTAGAGCAAAGTAAGCAAGTGGCGCTTTCTCTCAGCAAAAAGCTGAGTAAAGTAAGATAAAATGAAGTAATAAATTAGGGTGGAACCGCGTTTTTGACGCCCCTAGGTCAAAGTACTTAGGAGCGAAGACACGGTTCTTTTTGTATCCTGAGTCACAAGAAACTTTATGAAAAAGGAGTAAAACATGTCTAAAAAACTAACCTTTCACTGCGTTAGTGGCAGAGACCTCCTTACAGTCGGACTGCCCCACGCTCGGCACTAGGGTGCCTGAGCTGAACGCAGTACTAACTCGTCTTGCCTCGTACGATCGACGAGGCAGACTCGTGTCGCAAGAAATTATAGAAAAAGGAGTAAAACATGTCTAAAAAATTGACTTTCCAGGAAATCATCCTTACTTTGCAACAATACTGGAATGACCAGGGTTGTATGCTCATGCAGGCTTATGATAATGAAAAAGGTGCGGGAACTATGAGCCCCTATACTTTCCTTCGTGCCATTGGTCCTGAGCCATGGAATGCGGCTTATGTAGAGCCATCACGTCGTCCAGCGGACGGTCGTTATGGAGAAAATCCAAACCGCCTTTACCAACACCACCAATTCCAAGTGGTCATGAAACCTTCTCCATCAAATATCCAAGAACTCTACCTTGAGTCATTGGAAAAATTGGGGATCAATCCTTTGGAACACGATATTCGTTTCGTTGAAGATAACTGGGAAAACCCATCAACTGGTTCAGCTGGTCTTGGTTGGGAAGTTTGGTTGGATGGTATGGAAATCACTCAGTTCACCTACTTCCAACAAGTTGGTGGGTTGGCAACTGGCCCAGTAACTTCTGAGGTCACTTATGGATTGGAACGTTTGGCTTCTTACATCCAAGAAGTAGACTCAGTTTATGATATCGAGTGGGCTCCAGGCGTTAAATACGGAGAAATCTTCCTTCAACCAGAATATGAACACTCAAAATACAGCTTTGAAGTTTCTGACCAAGATATGCTTCTTGAAAACTTCGAAAAATTTGAAAAAGAAGCAGGACGTGCTTTGGAATTAGGCCTTGTTCACCCTGCCTATGACTACGTTTTGAAATGTTCACATACCTTCAACTTGCTTGACGCTCGTGGAGCAGTATCCGTTACAGAACGTGCCGGTTACATTGCCCGTATCCGTAACTTGGCTCGTGTAGTAGCTAAAACCTTCGTCGCAGAACGTAAGAAACTTGGTTATCCACTTCTCGACGAAGCCACACGCGCCAAACTCCTAGCAGAAGAGGAAGAATAAAAAGAGTGTATTAGATAGGATAGGTTAATAGAGTAACCTTACAGAACCAGTTGCCGCTGTGATTTAGGTATCGTTAGAGAAACTAACGATACCAGACAAAATTGGAGACCTTAGGCTCCAATTTTAGCAATGAAACGACGAAGTCGGTTGCTTGCGTGCCAATCACATAAGGCAAACTGGAAAAAAAGATATTTTTCGGAGAAAAAACATGACAAAAAACTTATTAGTAGAACTTGGACTTGAAGAGTTGCCAGCCTACGTTGTCACACCAAGTGAAAAACAACTCGGTGAGAAAATGGCAGCCTTCTTGGATGACAACCGACTTTCATACGAAAGCATTCAAACCTTCTCAACACCACGCCGTTTGGCTATCCGTGTGATTGGTTTAGCAGATCAACAATCGGATTTGACTGAAGATTTTAAAGGACCTTCTAAGAAAATCGCCTTGGATGCAGATGGAAACTTCTCAAAAGCGGCTCAAGGATTCGTCCGTGGGAAAGGCTTGACGGTTGATGATATCGAATTCCGTGAAGTCAAGGGTGAAGAGTACGTTTATGTTACGAAGCACGAAGCTGGAAAACCAGCTAAAGAAGTCTTGGCTGGCCTTCCAGAGGTGCTTGCTTCATTGACCTTCCCTGTTAGCATGCACTGGGCTAACAACACCTTTGAATACATTCGCCCAGTTCACACCTTGATCGTTCTTTTGGGCGACGAAGCACTCGACCTTGATTTCTTGGATATTAAGTCGGGTCGTGTGAGTCGTGGGCACCGTTTCCTTGGACATGAAGTAGAAATTACCAATGCGGATTCGTATGAAGAAGACCTTCGCACGGTTTACGTGATTGCGGATAGCAAAGAACGTGAAAACATGATTCGTGAGCAAATTAAGGCTATCGAAGCAGAACAAGGTGTTCAAGTTCAAATCGAAGAAGGACTTTTGAACGAAGTCTTGAACTTGGTCGAATATCCAACTGCCTTTATGGGAAGTTTTGACACTAAATATTTGGATGTTCCAGAAGAAGTTTTGGTGACCTCAATGGAAACGCACCAACGTTACTTTGTTGTACGTGACCTTGATGGTAAGCTGAAACCAAACTTCATCTCCGTCCGTAATGGGAACGCTGAGCACTTGGAAAATGTTATCCGAGGAAATGAAAAAGTCTTGGTGGCACGTCTTGAAGATGGTGAATTTTTCTGGCGTGAAGACCAAAAACTTAAGATTGAAGACCTGGTTGCTAAATTGGCGAACGTGACCTTCCATGAAAAAATTGGTTCTCTTTCAGAACACATGGCGCGTGCGGGTGTTATTGCAGCGTCACTAGCTGAGCAAGCTGGTTTGACTGCAGAAGAAACGGCAGCCGTCGCTCGTGCAGCTGAAATCTACAAATTTGACCTCTTGACGGGCATGGTCGGTGAGTTTGATGAATTGCAAGGAATCATGGGTGAAAAATACGCCCTTCTCGCTGGTGAAGATGCTGCGGTAGCGACAGCTATCCGTGAGCACTACCTTCCTGATTCAGCAGACGGAGCCCTTCCAGAGACTAAGGTTGGTGCCATTCTTGCCCTTGCAGATAAATTGGATACCCTTCTTTCCTTCTTCTCAGTTGGCTTGATTCCATCAGGTTCCAATGACCCTTATGCACTTCGTCGTGCAACACAAGGGATTGTTCGTATCTTGGATGCCTTTGGTTGGCATATCCCTATGGATGAGTTGATTGATAGCCTTTACGGACTTTCATTTGATAGCCTTTCTTATGACAATCAAGCAGAAGTGCTCAACTTCATCAAAGCGCGTGTGGACAAGATGATGGGACGCACACCAAAAGATATCAAAGAAGCTGTTCTTGCTGGTTCAAACTTTGTCGTGGCTGATATGCTGGAAGCAGCTGAAGCTCTTTCAGAAGCTGCGAAGACGGATGGTTACAAGGCAGCTGTTGAGTCTCTCTCTCGTGCCTTCAACTTGGCAGAAAAAGCAGATGCTTCAGTAGCAGTCGATGCCAATCTCTTTGAAAATGATCAAGAAAAAGCCTTGGCTCAAGCAGCAGAAAGTCTGGAATTGATAGGTTCAGCTAGCGACAAATTGGCACAGCTTTTCGCTCTTAGCCCAGTCATCGATGCTTTCTTTGATAATACCATGGTGATGGCAGAAGATGAGGCTGTTAAAAACAACCGTTTGGCCCTTCTTGCAGGCCTTGTAGCGAAAGCTAATAATGTTGCAGCCTTCAACCAATTGAACACAAAATAAGCACCTGATGACAGGTAGAAAGTAGGTTTTATTATGACACCTGAAAAAATTGCTCGGATCAATGAGCTTGCTAAAAAGAAAAAAACAGAAGGTTTGACGCCAGAAGAAGCAGTGGAGCAAGCAAAACTTCGTGAAGAATACATTGAAGGTTATCGTCGTTCAGTTCGTCACCACATTGAAGGGATCAAAATTGTGGATGAAGAAGGTAACGATGTAACACCTGAGAAACTACGCCAAGTGCAACGAGAAAAAGGTTTGCATGGCCGTAGTCTCGATGATCCTAATTCATAATCAAAAAAGTGCTGGAAGAGACTCCAGCACTCTTTTTAATCTATAAAATTCAGAATATTCTGGACTAGATTGACCAATTTTTAAAAACATGGTATAGTAGATTGTGTGAAAATTTGAAGTATACTTTTCTGAAAATGTACAGAAAAAGAATTGGAGTAATCATATGTCAAAAAAACATCATCCTGGTGAAGAAACCGAAAATGGGATGGTTCGTGGTCTGCAAAATCGGCATGTTCAGCTGATCGCTATTGCAGGAACCATCGGGACAGGACTCTTTCTTGGAGCCGGTCGTTCCCTTTCTTTGACAGGACCCTCTATTATTTTAGTCTATATGCTGACTGGCGCCTTCATGTACTTGATGATGCGGGCAATCGGAGAAATGCTCTATATGGACCCTGATCAACACACCTTTATCAACTTTATCACCAAGTATCTAGGAAAAGGTTGGGGTTATTTTTCAGGATGGTCCTATTGGGTCTCCTTGGTATTTTTGGGAATGGCAGAGATCACTGCTGTTTCCAACTATGTCCAGCTTTGGTTTCCAAATTGGCCAGCCTGGCAGATTCAAATTATCTTTTTAGCGCTTTTAAGTTGTGTAAACTTGATCGCTGTGAAGGTTTTTGGAGAGGTTGAATTCTGGTTTGGAATGATCAAGATTGTCACGATTTTAGCCCTGATCGTAACAGGGATCTTTATGGTGACGACGAACTTTGAAACACCAGCTGGATACGCTAGTTTAACCAATATTACTAGTGGTTTTCAAATGTTTCCAAATGGTTGGGTCAAGTTCGTCATGGCCTTCCAAATGGTCTTCTTTGCTTACCAAGCGATCGAGTTTGTTGGAATTACTACTTCTGAAACCGCTAATCCCCGCCAAGTATTGCCAAAAGCCATTAAAGAAATTCCAATCCGAATTGTAATCTTTTATGTAGGAGCATTGTTGGCGATTATGGCTATTTTCCCTTGGCAACAGCTTCCCGTCAATAAATCACCATTTGTAACGGTCTTTCAGATGGTAGGAATCAAGTGGGCAGCAGGATTGATTAATTTTGTTGTACTGACAGCTGCTGCATCTTCCTTGAATTCCACCCTCTATTCAACAGGGCGTCACTTGTACCAGATTGCAAAAGAGACGCCAAACAGTAAAGTGATGAATCGTTTGAAACTGAATAGCTTATCTCGTATGGGGATTCCAAGTCGGGCGATTATTTTTTCTGCGATTGTGGTTGCTGTTTCTGCCTTTATCAATGTCTTGCCAGGTGTCTCAGATGCCTTTGCCTTGATTACGGCATCTTCTTCTGGTGTCTACATTGCTATTTACATTTTGACTATGCTTGCCCATCTTAAGTACCGTAAATCGAAAGAATTTATGCCAGATGGTTTTGTCATGCCAGCCTATAAAGTGTTGAATCCATTGACCATTGTTTTCTTCCTCTTTGTATTCGTTTGTCTCTTCTTGCAAGAATCAACATACATTGGAGCGATTGG
Organism: Streptococcus sp. 27098_8_66; assembly: GCF_041431945.1. Taxonomy (NCBI): domain Bacteria; kingdom Bacillati; phylum Bacillota; class Bacilli; order Lactobacillales; family Streptococcaceae; genus Streptococcus; species Streptococcus sp. 27098_8_66. The sequence goes on from NZ_JAPVYS010000007.1 coordinate 43,546, forward strand.
AGCAACCATATGGATCATTCTTTTTGGAATTTACAGCAATTGGAAACATAATAAATAAACAACAAAACTCACCAAACGGTGAGTTTTTATTATTTCAGAGCTAGTTTGCTTTTTTTAAGGAGTTTCTTGGAGTGAATAAAAGAAAAACAGAGGTAGAAGAAATTATTTTTCTTCCATCTCTGTTTTTTGTCCTTGAATGGCTTTTTTGAACCACCAAAGTGAGCCAACTAGGATCAGAGCAGCAAGCCAAAAAATCCAAGCCTCAATAGTGGTTAGAAAAAAATAGAGAGTGATAGCATCGACCAATAAAAGTGGGATGAGAATCTGTTTTCTTATTTTCATAAGAATATTGTATCATAAATCCTAGAGGAAACAAGTGAAATCAAGCCTTTCTAGGTATTTTGTAGGATCCGAAAAGGTCAGATAGGATTAGTTAGTGAATTTTCTTTCAGGAGTGCATCTTGGTCCCATTTGTGGTAAAATAGTAAAGATATGAGTAAAGAATTTCATCATGTAACGGTTTTGCTTCATGAAACGATCGATATGCTGGATGTTAAGCCAGATGGGATCTATGTAGACGCCACATTGGGTGGGGCAGGCCACAGCGAATATTTGTTAACAAAATTAAATGAATCGGGCCATCTTTATGCCTTTGACCAAGATCAGCATGCGATTGAGAATGCTAAGATCCGATTGGCACCTTTCATTGAGAAAGGCATGGTGACCTTCATTAAGGATAACTTTCGTCATTTGAAGGAACGTCTAAATGACTTAGGTGTGACTGAAATTGATGGGATCTGTTATGACCTAGGTGTGTCTAGTCCTCAGTTAGATGAACGGGAACGCGGATTTTCTTACAAGAAAGATGCGCCACTGGACATGCGGATGAATCAAGAAGCTTCCTTGACAGCCTATGAGGTCGTTAATAGCTACGATTACCATGATCTAGTCCGTATTTTTTTCAAATATGGAGAGGATAAATTTTCCAAGCAAATTGCGCGGAAAATTGAGCAAGCACGAGCAATTAAACCGATTGAAACAACGACTGAATTAGCAGAGATTATTAAATCTGCTAAACCATCTAAGGAACTCAAGAAAAAGGGCCATCCTGCTAAACAGATTTTCCAAGCCATTCGTATCGAAGTCAATGATGAACTGGGAGCTGCAGATGAATCAATTCAGCAAGCCATGGATTTGTTGGCCATTGATGGTCGTATTTCTGTGATTACCTTTCATTCGTTAGAGGATCGATTGACCAAACAATTATTTAAAGAGGCTTCGACGGTTGAGGTTCCAAAGGGACTTCCCTTTATTCCGGATGATTTGAAACCAAAGATGGAGTTGGTCAACCGGAAACCTATTTTGCCAAGTGAAGAAGAGCTTGAGGAAAATAATCGATCCCATTCAGCAAAATTACGGGTTGCTCGAAAAATACACAAGTAAGAGGAATTGATATGGCAGCAAAAGATGAAAGAACAAGAACACAGGTACTGCAAGACCGCTTTCGCCGTTTCTCTAGAGTAGAAAAGGCATTTTATGGGTCGATTGTCCTAACAGCTGTTATTTTAGCCATTAGTATCGTCTTTATGCAGACACGGATTTTACAAGTTCAGAGTGAATTGACTGATTTGAATACGGAACTAGAAGCAAAAAAGACGGAATTAGCAGATGTTCGTCAAGAGGTCAATGAATTAACACGTTATGACCGCTTATCACAGTTGGCTAGCTCCCAAGGAATGAAGCTGCAAAAAGAAAATCGAAAAACAGTGAGTGCAAGTAGTGATGAATAAATTCAAAAAATTTTTGATCGGGTATTCGATAAAGAAACGTCGCTTGCCGGATCAGAATCGAAAACAAGTTGGGAAAAATCTCAGTGTACTGGCGATTTTCCTCTTTTTTCTCTTTCTGATTAATTTTGCAATGATCATTGGGACTGACAAAAAATTTGGTGTAACCTTATCGGATCAAGCAAAAAAAGTCCATGAGCAGACGGTCATTGTTCCTGCAAAACGTGGAACGATCTACGACCGAAATGGAGCAGTAATTGCTGAAGATGCGACGACCTATAACGTTTATGCCATTATTGATAAAAAGTACAAATCAGCAACCGGGAAAATCCTCTATGTAGAAGAGAGCCAATTTAAAAAAGTAGCAGAAATCTTTAAGCAGTACTTAGGGATGGATGAGGATTACGTCATTCAACAGTTGTCTCAAAAGAAATTGAAACAGGTTTCTTTTGGCTCGAACGGAAACGGCATCACTTATAGTAATATGACAGCCATCCGTGAGGCCATGGAAGCGGCGAAGATTGAAGGGATTGCCTTTACAACCAGTCCAAATCGGAGCTATAAAAATGGAGTTTTTGCCTCTCAATTTATAGGCCAGGCCTCTCTTCAAGAAGATAAAGAGGGGAATAAAACCCTGAAGGGGCAATCAGGGATGGAGAAATCCCTCGATCGCATTCTCGCCGGTCAAAATGGGGTCATCACCTATGATAAAGACCGACACGGCAATATCGTTCCTGGTTCAGATAAGGTTTCTGTCAAAACAGAAGATGGGAAAGATGTCTATACGACCATTTCAGCAGAATTACAAACCTACCTTGAGACACGTATGGATGTTTTCCAAGAAAAAGTAAAAGGAAAGTATGTTAGTGCGACTCTTGTGAGTGCAAAAACAGGAGAAATCCTGGCGACAACGCAACGTCCTTCCTATAATGCGGATACCAAACAAGGGTTGGATCTGAAAAACTTGAAAACCTGGAATACCATCCTTTATCAAGATCAATATGAACCGGGTTCAACCATGAAGGTCATGTTATTAGCTTCGGCGATTGATCATGGAACTTTCCCAGCCTATAATGAAGTATACTACAGTAACGAACTACAAGTAAAAGATGCGACGATCCGTGACTGGGATGTCAATATGGGGCTGGCTGAAGGTCGCTATATGAATATCGCACAGGGCTTTGCTTACTCAAGTAACGTGGGGATGACTCGCTTAGAGCAAAAGATGGGAAATGCTGTCTGGATGGACTACCTAACCCGCTTTAAATTCGGTCTTCCGACCCGTTTTGGAATGGGAAATGAAGCTTACGGGGGTCTTCCAGGGGATAACTATGTCAGTCAGGCACAATCTGCCTTTGGTCAAGGGATTTCCGTCAGTCAAACCCAAATGTTACGGGCCTTTAGCGCCATCGCTAATGATGGGCAAATGTTAGAGCCGAAATTTATTAGTGCTATTTACGATAAAAAATCAGACACAGCCCGCAAATCAAAAAAAGAAGTTGTTGGAAAACCAGTTTCAGGATCAGCTGCGCAACAGACACGGAACTATATGATCACCGTCGGAACAGATCCAGAGTATGGAACCTTGTACAGCGATGGACCCATCATTCAGGTACCAGGTCAAAACGTTGCGGTGAAATCAGGGACTGCCCAAATGGCGACAGATCAAGGATACTTACAAGGAGAAAATGATTATATCAACTCGGTTGTAGCCATGACACCTGCAGAAGATCCTGAATTCATCATGTATGTGACGGTCCAACAACCAGAAGTGAAATTCTCAGCGACCAGCTGGGAAGAGCTGGTCAATCCTATTTTGGAAGATGCAGTTGCTTTAAAAGACGAATTGCATTTGACATCAGAGGCACCAACGTTGGATGGTGTGACCAAAGAAACGACCTACAAAATTCCTTCAGTGGAAAATCTCTCTAAAGAGTTGAATTTGAAACAAAATCTGAGCCCAGGTGCTTATTCAGAGGAACTGCGTCGCAATTTAGTACAACCAATTGTAATAGGAACAGGGAAAAATATCCGCAAAATGTCTGTGAGCGCAGGCTCTAAAGTTAAAGCAAATCAGCAAGTATTGTTATTGACAGAAGACTTTGATGCGGTTCCAGATATGTATGGTTGGACAAAGAAAAATGCGGATATCTTTGGAGAATGGACTGGAATTGAGATTACCTATAAAGGTAGTGGAAAGAAAGTAACCAAACAAAGTGTCAAAATGAACACCTCACTCAATAAAACTAAAAAGATTACGTTAACATTAGGAGACTAAGATGTATATTGCTACGATCCTTGTATCGTTTCTATTAACAGTGGCTGCTATTCCAGCCTTTATTCGATTTTACCATCGTGCTCATATTTCCGGGCAACAGATGCACGAAGATGTGAAACAACACAAAGCGAAAGCTGGGACTCCGACAATGGGAGGAGTTGTATTTCTCATTACAGCAGTTCTAGTCAGTTTTGTCGTTACCGTATTGACTGGAAATTTCACACGCCCTGTTCAACTGATTCTATTTATCTTGATTCTTTATGGAATTGTTGGATTTTTGGATGACTTTTTAAAGGTTTTTCGTAAGATTAATGAAGGTCTCAATCCAAAACAAAAATTGGCCCTTCAACTCGTTGGTGGAATCATCTTCTATATTTTTTCTGAACGCCACGGTGCAGGAAGCCTTTTGAATGTCTTTGGTTACGATCTTTATTTGGGCCATTTCTACATTCTCTTTGCTTTGTTTTGGTTGGTTGGTTTTTCAAACGCGGTCAATTTAACAGATGGGATTGATGGATTAGCCAGCATATCTGTTGCTATTAGCCTGAGTGCCTATTCCTTTATTGCCTATATGCAAGGAAAATGGGACATTCTCTTTGTAACCTTGAGTATGATTGGGGCCTTGCTAGGATTCTTTGTCTTCAACCACAAGCCGGCTAAAATCTTTATGGGAGATGTCGGTAGTCTAGCTCTTGGAGGGATGCTTGCAGCCTTGTCAATGGCTTTGCATGTCGAGTGGACGCTGCTCCTGATTGGTCTGGTCTATGTCATTGAAACAGGTTCAGTGATGCTTCAAGTGACCTATTTCAAATGGACCAAGAAACGTTACGGGGAAGGACGTCGGATTTTCCGAATGACTCCTTTCCACCATCATTTAGAATTGGGTGGCCTTTCTGGAAATGGCCAAAACTGGTCAGAATGGAAAGTGGATGCCTTTATGTGGTCCATTGCCTTGCTAACAAGTGTCGTGACTCTAGTTCTTCTCTACTTATAAAACGACGGTGGGCTTACCCATCGTTTTTTGCTGACTCAGAGAGACTTTGCGGGTTAGGAAAAATGACTCATAAGAGAGGCAAGAAGACAGCTTTTCTGATATAATAATAGAGATCATGAAAGGAAATGAGAAAATGAAATTTACAGAGTTTAATTTTAAGCCCTATATTCAAGAGGCACTGAAAGAAATCAATTTTAGAGAAGCAACTGAAGTACAGGAAAAACTAATTCCGATTGTCCTAGCTGGAAATGATTTGGTAGGAGAGTCAAAGACTGGTTCTGGGAAAACCCATACTTTCCTCTTGCCAATTTTTCAAACTCTAAATGAAGACAGCCAACAAGTTGAAGCGGTCATCACGGCTCCTAGTCGGGAGTTGGCAACGCAAATTTACCAAGCTGCTCGTCAAATCGCTAGTCATTCTGAAAAAGAGATTCGGATTGTAAATTATGTTGGAGGAACGGATAAGAGCCGTCAGATTGAAAAACTGCTGGTCAAACAACCTCATATCGTGATTGGAACTCCAGGCCGGATCTATGATCTGGTTGCATCTGGTGATCTGGCTATTCATAAGGCTCATACCTTTGTGGTAGATGAGGCGGATATGACACTGGACATGGGATTTTTGTCTACCGTGGATAAGATTGCTTCAAGGCTTCCGCAACAACTGCAATTTTTAGTTTTTTCAGCCACCATTCCGCAAAAATTACAGCCTTTTTTGAAAAAATATCTCTCAAACCCAGTCATGGAACAAATTAAGACCAAGACGGTGATTTCAGATACCATCGATAACTGGCTGGTTTCCACCAAGGGTCGAGATAAAAATGAGCAAATTTACCAATTGACCAAAACCTTGCAACCTTATTTAGCCATGATTTTCGTCAATACAAAAACGAGAGCAGATGATCTTCATGCCTATTTAGTGGCTCAAGGATTGAAAGTGGCGAAGATTCACGGAGATATCCCACCACGTGAACGGAAACGGATCATGAATCAGGTTAAAAATCTTGATTTTGAGTATATTGTGGCCACAGATTTGGCAGCTCGTGGAATTGATATCGAAGGGGTGAGTCATGTTATCAACGATGCTATTCCACAAGATCTTTCCTTCTTTGTTCATCGTGTTGGCCGGACAGGACGCAATGGTCTACCAGGTGTCGCTATTACTCTTTATCAACCGAGTGATGATTCAGATATCCGTGAACTAGAAAAAATGGGAATTCGTTTCGTACCGAAAGTGTTGAAAAATGGGGTTATTAAAGATACTTATGATCGGGACAGACGGGCCAATCGTGAGAAAAAGCAAGAGAAACTTGACATCGAGATGATTGGTCTGGTGAAGAAGAAAAAGAAAAAAATCAAACCAGGCTACAAGAAAAAAATCAAATGGGCAGTTGATGAAAAGCGGAGAAAAGCTAAGCGAGCTGAAAATCGTGCGCGTGGCCGGGCGGAACGAAAGGCCAAACGCCAAACTTTCTAACTCCTTCTTTCAAATATTCAGAAGAAAACATAGATTTTCTTTATGAACTCCATAAAGAAAATCTATTAGGAACTTATCTAAAATTATGATAGACTAAATTTGAGTAGTCTATCATTTTTCTATTTCTGTAGCAATTTTTGGAATTCCGATAGTGAATGTGATAGAATGTTTATGTTCGAGAAAGGAAGTAACAAAAATGTTTACAACTGATGTTTTAACGGCCAACTGGTATGCTGACTTTTTAAAACACGTTCCAGATAGCAAGCTGTTTAGTTTGAGAGCCGTATTGGATGCATTCCCGGCTGTCATAGGAAAATTGCCTGTGACGATTTTACTAGCCCTAGGAGGCGCATTTTTGGGGATTATTTTTGCCATGATTTTTGCTCTGGTCAAAATTAATCGTGTACGAATTCTTTACCCGATTCAAGCTGTTTTTGTCAGTTTTTTACGGGGGACTCCTTTGTTGGTTCAGTTGATGTTGACTTATTATGGGATTCCTCTTATTTTAAAAGCGATCAATCAGTCTTATGGAACAGCTTTTAATATTAATGCCATTCCAGCTGAGTTATTTGCAATTGTGGCTCTTGCCTTTAATGAGGCAGCTTATGCGAGTGAAACCATCCGGGCAGCCATTTTATCAGTGGATCCTGGTGAAATTGAGGCAGCACGTAGTCTTGGGATGACCAATCGTCAAGTTTACCGCCGGATTATTATTCCCAATGCAGCAGTCGTTGCAACTCCAACCCTAATCAATTCTCTCATTGGCTTAACCAAGGGGACCTCGCTAGCCTTTAGTGCCAGTGTGGTTGAAATTTTTGCCCAAGCACGAATTATTGGGGGGAGCGATTTGAAGTACTTTGAACGCTTTATCACGGTATCGATTGTTTACTGGATTGTGAATATTCTCATTGAAATACTAGGCCGTCACATTGAACGTCGACTGGATATTGAGACTCCCGTAGCAATTGATTTACCAGATCAGGAGGTCCGGATCTAATGATTTATATTTCAGAATTATCAAAGACATTTTCAGGTCAAAAGGTTTTAAATAATCTAAGTTTGGAAATTCAAAAAGGGGAAGTCGTGGCCCTAATCGGGTCTTCAGGAGCTGGTAAATCTACCTTCTTACGCAGTTTAAACTATTTGGAAGCACCAGATAGCGGCAGAATTAAGATTGAGGATTTCGAAGTTGATTTTGAGCACATTACCCAAGATCAAATCTTAACCTTAAGAAGAAAATTGGCCATGGTGTTCCAACAGTTTAATTTGTTTGGTAGAAAAACAGCTCTTGAAAATGTGAAAGAAGGGCTCATTGTTGTGAAGGGCTTATCCGATCAAGAAGCAACGAAAATTGCTCGAGAAGAACTAGCAAAAGTCGGTTTATCGGATCGTGAAAATCACTATCCTCGTCACCTCTCAGGTGGACAAAAACAACGGGTGGCTTTGGCCCGTGCCTTGGCCATGAAACCAGAGGTTCTTTTGCTGGATGAACCGACTTCAGCCTTGGATCCAGAATTGGTTGGAGAAGTTGAAAAATCCATTGCCAATGCAGCAAAATCAGGACAAACCATGGTACTGGTCAGCCATGATATGTCTTTTGTAGCGCAAGTAGCAGATAAGGTCTTATTTTTGGATAAAGGACGGATTATTGAATCTGGAACACCAGAGGAAATCATGCAACATCCAAAAGAAGAACGGACAAAAGAATTCTTTGCTAGTTACAAACGGACCTATGTTTGATATAATAGAGGAGAGGTAAGACTCAGCTGGCGATGCTAGCTGGGTTTGTTTTCTGAAAATGTAAAAATATTTGGAGACGTGATGTTAAATAAATTATTGTCCTTATATTTACAAAGTTTAGTGACGACAACGATTTTAGTTGGGATCGCTTCTTGTATTTGGATTGGCTACCGTGCCCTTAAGAAGAAAGATAAAACAGCCAAGCAACGACAAGCCCATTTGTATGATATCCTCTTAATTGATATCATGACGATTCCTATTTTAACCTTTGCGGTCATAGGGATTTTGTTTATCTTTCAAGCACGATAATTGCAAAAAGACTGTGTTAGAATTATAATGGTTACAACAAAACAGAAAGAGGTTGAGTATGTTTGATACAGTGATTATTGGAGCAGGTCCTGCAGGGATGACTGCTGCCCTTTATGCAGCACGAAGCAATTTAAAAGTCGCATTGATTGAGAGAGGAATTCCAGGCGGTCAAATGAACAATACGTCTGACATTGAAAACTATCCTGGCTATGCGAATATTAGCGGCCCAGATTTGGCTGAAAAAATGTTCGAGCCTTTAGAAAATCTTGGTGTGGAACATTTGTTTGGTCAGGTAGAGCGCATCGAAGACCACGGAGCAACCAAAAAGATTGTCACAGATGATGGGGAATTTGAAGCTAAAACCGTGGTGATTGCAACAGGGTCTAACCACCGTTCATTGAATGTCCCTGGTGAAGAAGAGCTGAATAGTAGAGGGGTTTCCTACTGTGCTGTTTGTGATGGAGCTTTCTTTAGAGATGAGGATCTCTTGGTCGTTGGTGGTGGCGATTCTGCGGTAGAAGAAGCTGTCTTTTTGACTCAGTTTGCAAAAACAGTGACCATTGCCCATCGTCGTGATCAATTGCGTGCCCAAAAAGTTCTTCAAGATCGTGCCTTTGCCAATAATAAAATTCACTTTGCTTGGAATACGGTTGTTGAAGAAATTAAGGGTGAACAAAAAGTAACGTCTGTCCTTTTAAAAGATGTGAAGACAGGAGAGGTTAGAGAGCAAGCCTTCGGTGGTGTCTTTATCTATGTTGGTTTAGATCCTGTCAGTGATTTTGCGACAGAACTTGGTATTTTAGATGAAAATGGCTGGGTGATCACGGATGATCATATGAGAACCACAGTCCCTGGTATTTTTGCAGTTGGCGATGTTCGTCAAAAAGATTTGCGTCAAGTGACGACAGCCGTCGGAGACGGTGCGATTGCTGGCCAAGAAGTTTATAAATATATCACAGAAAACTTTTAATCAAAAAAAAATCTGAGCTTCCTGTCTCAGATTTTTTTCATGCTTTCCTTTCAGTATTCAATAGGGCTGAAATGTGCTATAATGGTACTAATTTTATGGTAGGAATTCATAGAACAAATCAATAAAAAAGAGGTATACATATGTATCCAGATGACAGTTTAACTTTGCATACTGATTTATACCAAATCAACATGATGCAAGTCTATTTTGATCAAGGTATTCACAATAAACATGCCGTATTTGAAGTGTATTTTCGTCAACAGCCTTTTAAAAACGGCTACGCAGTATTTGCTGGCTTAGAGAGAATTGTGAAATACTTGGAAAACTTGAGTTTTTCTGAGAGCGATATTGCCTATTTAGAGTCACTTGGTTATCATGGGGACTTCTTGGAATATCTCCGTGATCTCAAGTTGGAATTGACGGTACGCTCGGCTCAAGAAGGAGACTTAGTCTTTGCGAATGAACCAATTGTTCAGGTAGAGGGCCCTCTAGCTCAGTGTCAATTGGTGGAAACAGCCCTTTTGAATATCGTCAACTTTCAGACCTTGATAGCCACAAAAGCTGCTCGTATTCGTTCAGTCATTGAAGATGAGCCTTTGATGGAATTTGGAACCCGTCGTGCGCAAGAAATGGATGCTGCCATTTGGGGAACTCGTGCAGCAGTCATCGGAGGTGCCAATGGAACTAGTAATGTTCGTGCAGGAAAACTCTTTGGAATCCCAGTTTTAGGAACTCATGCCCATTCTCTTGTACAGGTTTATGGGAATGACTACCAGGCCTTTAGGGCTTATGCGGAAACCCATAAAGATTGTGTCTTCCTCGTCGATACTTACGATACCCTGCGTATTGGGGTCCCTGCTGCTATTCAGGTAGCGCGTGAAATGGGAGATAAAATCAATTTCCTAGGCGTCCGGATTGACTCAGGAGATATTGCTTATATTTCTAAAAAGGTTCGCCAGCAATTAGATGAGGCTGGGTTTACAAATGCTAAAATCTACGCTTCTAATGACTTGGATGAAAATACCATCCTCAACTTAAAAATGCAAAAAGCAAAAATTGATGTTTGGGGTGTAGGAACCAAGTTAATTACAGCTTACGATCAACCAGCGCTTGGAGCGGTATACAAAATTGTCTCTGTTGAAAACGAAGCAGGAGAGATGATCAATACCATCAAGCTTTCCAATAATGCAGAGAAAGTTTCTACTCCTGGTAAAAAGCAAGTCTGGCGGATTACCAGCCGTGAAAAAGGTAAGTCAGAAGGGGACTACATCACTTATGATGGAGTAGATGTTTCACAACTGACTGAACTTAAAATGTTCCATCCGACTTATACCTACATTAATAAAACGGTCCGAAATTTTGAGGCCATTCCTCTTTTAGTGGATATTTTTAAAGAGGGTCAATTGGTTTATCAACTGCCAACATTATCAGAAATTCAAGAATATGCTCGTAAAAATTACGATCAATTATGGGATGAATACAAGCGCGTCCTCAATCCACAGCATTACCCAGTTGACTTGGCCAAAGATATTTGGCAGGATAAGATGGATCTGATCGAGGAAATGCGTAACAAGGCCAATGGAGAAGGAGAAGCAAAATGAGTTTGCAAGAAGAGATTATCCAACAATTGGGTGTCAAGCCAAGCATTGATCCTCAGGAAGAGATTCGCCGCTCGGTTGATTTCTTAAAAAGATATCTAAAAAAACATCCCTTCTTGAAAACATTTGTATTAGGGATCTCAGGAGGACAAGATTCAACTCTAGCTGGACGATTAGCTCAATTAGCAATGGAAGAAATGCGCGCAGAAACAGGAGATGCCTCCTATCAATTTATTGCCGTTCGTCTTCCTTATGGGGTACAGGCAGATGAGGCAGATGCACAAAAAGCATTGGCCTTTATCCAGCCGGATATTAGCCTGGTTGTGAATATCAAGGAGTCTGCTGACGAAATGGTACGAGCAGTAGAAGCGACTGGAACAGAGGTTTCTGATTTTAACAAAGGCAATATTAAGGCTCGCAGTCGCATGATTGCTCAGTATGCTCTGGCTGGAGCACGTAGCGGAGCGGTGATTGGGACGGATCATGCTGCAGAAAATATTACTGGTTTCTTCACAAAATTTGGAGATGGTGGTGCAGATATTTTACCCCTATTCCGTTTGAATAAACGCCAAGGAAAACAATTGCTTAAGGCCTTAGGAGCCGATCCTGCTCTTTATGAGAAAATCCCAACAGCAGATTTGGAAGAAGAAAAACCAGGAATAGCAGATGAAGTAGCGCTGGGTGTCACCTATAATGAAATCGATGATTACCTAGAAGGCAAACAAGTGAGCCCAGAAGCTCAAGCCACTATTGAAAAGTGGTGGTACAAAGGCCAACACAAACGCCACTTGCCAATCACAGTATTTGATCATTTTTGGGAGTAAAAAGGTCCAGTGGACCTTTTTAGCCCGAGTCTTAAAATAGGAGAACGAGGTAGAAATCGGTAACTCGTAGAGTTCGATTTCGTAGTCTCCCCATACAATATTGTGAAAAGCATCAAAAAGAAGGGCGGTTTCATCCGTCCTTTTCTTCTAGATTAAAGTAACCAACTTGCAACGTTCAAGTTGCATGAAAAAATGAAGGGAGACAATCTATGAATCATCTTGGAAGTCTTGTCATAGAGACAGAGCATTTATACTTGAGGCCTTTCGTTTTGGAGGATGCACCAGCGATGTTTGAAAATTGGGCTTCTGATCCTGAAACCCTGAAATATGTCACCTGGGATGCCCATGCATCTACTGAGAGAACCAGAGAATCGATCAAAAGATGGATCGAACAGTATCTTAAACCAGATACTTATAAATGGGCGCTCTGTTTGAAAACATCACCGGAACAGGTAATTGGAGATATTAGTGTGGTTTCTCAAGACCAGGAAAGTCAATCATGCGAGCTAGGTTATATCCTTGGCAAGAAATTCTGGGGGCAGGGATTCATGACAGAAGCCGTCATAGCTGTTTTGGGTTTCTTATTGAACAAAGTTGGATTTAAAGAAATCAAAGCCACTTATGTCAGTTTAAATCCTGCCTCAGGGAAAGTCATGGAAAAGGCAGGAATGCAGTATGTAGAAACCATCCCTCATGCCATTCAACGCAAAGGATATTGCGGGGATAAAATCATCTATTCTAAACAGAATCCCTCTCTATAGGGTGATTTTTACTTGAAGATTCTGCTCAAAGGATTATAATAGTAAATAACGAAAAAAGGAGATTGCTATGTCAGAATTAACGAAAGAATTTACAGACCAGCTCTATGCTAATTATGAAGCAAATATGAAATATGCGGCTCTTGAAAATGCTGTTACCCACAATGGGATCCATGCATCGCTTGAAACGCGCAAGAGTGCAGTAGAAAATACACCAGTTTTTTCACTTGATTTGACCAAGGATAAGGTGACAAACCAAAAAGCATCTGGGCGTTGTTGGATGTTTGCGGCTTTAAATACCTTCCGTCACAAGATGATTTCAAGCTTCCAATTGGAGGATTTTGAATTGTCTCAAGCACATACTTTCTTTTGGGATAAGTATGAAAAATCAAACTGGTTTTTGGAGCAAGTGATTGCTACAGCAGACCAAGAATTGACCAGCCGTAAGGTGGCTTTTCTCCTACAAACCCCACAACAAGATGGCGGTCAATGGGATATGGTGGTATCCCTCTTTGAGAAATACGGAGTGGTTCCAAAATCAGTTTATCCAGAATCGATTTCTTCAAGCAATAGCCGGGAATTGAACACCTACCTCAATAAACTCTTGCGTCAAGATGCGCAAATCTTGCGTGATTTGATTCACTCGGGCGCAGATAGTGAGGCAGTTGCGAGCAAGAAACAAGCGTTGTTGCAAGAAATCTTTAACTTCTTGGCTATGTCTTTAGGATTGCCTCCACGTGAATTTGACTTTTCATACCGCGATAAGGACAACCAGTTCCATAGCGAAAGTGGCTTAACTCCACAAAGCTTCTACAAAAAATATGTAGACCTTCAATTAGACGATTACGTCTCCATTATCAATGCCCCAACTACAGATAAGCCGTATGGAAAATCATACACCGTTGAGATGTTGGGCAATGTTGTAGGTAGCCGTTCAGTTCGCTACTTAAATGTTCCAATGGATCGTTTGAAAGAATTAGCCATTGCTCAAATGAAAGCAGGAGAAACTGTCTGGTTTGGTTCAGATGTAGGTCAAGTCAGCAACCGCAAAGCAGGAATCCTGGCAACCGATGTCTACGACTTTGAAGCGGGTATGGATATTCATTTAACACAAGACAAAGCCGGTCGCTTGGACTATGCTGAAAGTCTAATGACACACGCTATGGTCTTGACAGGGGTTGATTTAGACGAAGCTGGTCAGTCTCTTAAATGGAAGGTTGAAAATTCATGGGGGGACAAGGTCGGTACAGATGGTTACTTTGTGGCTTCTGATGCATGGATGGATGAATATACCTACCAAATCGTAGTTCGTAAAGAATTCTTAACCTCAGACGAATTAGCAGCCTATGAAGCAGAACCAATTGTCCTAGCACCGTGGGATCCAATGGGAGCTTTAGCAAAATAATGATATAGAAAAGAGCCGAAAGGCTCTTTTCTTGTATACTCAAAAATAAAAAAGCTGGAATGTCTAACTAAATAAATCAGATTTATTAGTGTTGTTTTTAAAACAAGAACAGAAGGTTCTGATGTTTCAATCATTGTTTTAAAAAAGCCGGGTGAAAAGCCCGACTTCTCCACTATATTATTCGTTATGATTGTTAGAGTCTTGTGAAGAAGACTCTGATGGTTTAGATGAATTTTCTTCGTTCGAAGAGTTAGACGAAGGTTCCTCATATGTATACTGATCTGTGGGATAACTCGGTTCATAGTAGTAGTTATTGTTGTTGTTGTTCTTACCGTTGTTTAAGTAGAGATAAGAACCACTTCGATAAAGCCCACTTGGTTGTGTCCAATCTGTATGCCCAGAATTATTGTTATTAGCCAGATAGAGCATCATTTGACGATAAACATCTGTTGCTACCTGAATTCCGTTGTCTAATACCGGAGTCAAGCGATTTGAATAACCCGTCCAGACGGCCATAGCATATTCAGGTGTGTATCCTACGAATAACTCATCCGGAGCTACGATACTTGAATAACTTGAATTTTTAGTTAGTTTACTTAACTCATTATCGGAGTAGTTTGACGTACCAGTCTTACCAGCTTGATAGACTCCTGAAATAGCTGCATTTGTACCAGTACCAGCCATGAGGACTGTCTTCATCATATCTGTCATCATGTAGGCAGTTGTTGCTTTCATCGCGCGGGTTCCTTCCGAATCAAAATCTTTAGTAGTTCCATCGCTAAAGATAACCCGACTGACATATTTCGGTTTGTAATAGGTACCACCATTCGCAAAAGCAGCATAGGCAGCAGCCATTTTTTCACTGCTAGCTCCGTATTTATTGCTTGAATCGCTAGTATTACTTGAGATAGCGTTAGCGTATACCATTTTTGGATAATCAATTCCCAGTCCATTTAGGAATTTCTTAGCCTTTTTAAGACCGACTTTTTCGAGAGCCTTCACTGCTGGAACGTTCCTAGATTGTTGGATTGCATAAGTCATGGTAATGCTACCGTAGTAGAAACGGTCCCAGTCGTAAACTGGTGTTGAGGAATGAGGGAAATTGTAAGGTGCATCTGTAATGGTTGCTGCAGTAGAAGTATATTCCTCATGTTCAAGAGCTGGTGCGTAATCTGTGATTGGCTTCATTGTAGAGCCCCAGTCACGGTTGGTCTCAACCGCTTGGTTAGTACCAAAGGAAACATTGCTAGATTGGTGACGAGATCCTAATTGTGCAATGACTTTCCCAGTATTGACATCGATAACTGTAGAAGCTACTTGCAATTCATCATCAGGATAGTTGACATATTCATCTGTATTGTAGATGTCCCACAATTTCTTTTGCGCTTCGGTGTCAACGTTTGTATAAACATCCATCCCAGTTGTCAACAAATTGTAGCCGGTCTCTTCTTCAATCTGCTTAATCACTTCTTTCAGGTAATTATCCATATATGGTGGATAACTACTTGAAGAACTAAGACTTTGAAGACCATCTGTGACAGGTGTGTTGACAGATGCCTCGTATTGTTTGTTAGAAATGGTCTTCATATCGAGCATTTCTTTGAGTACCAAGTTTCGGCGGTGTTGTGCTGCTTCAGGATGAGAGTATGGATCGTATTGGTTTGGTGCTTGGGGCATCCCTGCAAGGAGTGCTAATTGAGGGAGCGAAAGATCTTTTAGGTCTTTTCCGTAATAACTTTTCGCGGCTGTCTGCATTCCATAGTTTCCATTCGCCATAAATACTTTATTGACGTAATAGGTCAAGATTTCTTGTTTGGTCGCTTTCTTTTCCAATTGGGTTGCTAACCAAGCTTCTTGGATCTTACGAGAGAGGGTACGGTCAGAGGCCGAAGTGGAGAAATAGGTTAATTTGATCAATTGTTGCGTCAAGGTTGACCCACCTTGACTTCCTCCTCGTAAGTTGTGAAGGAAGGAACCGCCGATCCGAATGATGTCGACCCCACGGTGATTGAAGAAACGGTGGTCTTCAATCGCCACGATAGCATTGACCAAATCAGTAGGGATTTCATTTGCTGAGGCGTTGATTCGTTTCTCAGATCCCAAATCTGCGATCAAGTTATTTTGGTTGTCATAGATCTTACTCGATGTTGTTGCAACCAAATCTTTTTCAGACAAGGTTGGCGCTTTAATAGCATAGTAACTAAATATCAGTCCACCAAGGACAAATAAAAGTAAGAAAAATGAAATGGCTGCGATGGCAACATATTTTAACCACTGAATGACTGTTTGTTTGTTCATTTAAATACCGCCTAGAAGTTTCTGTTCGATAATTTCAAGATAAGGAACACTCGGAAGTCGATTCTTATCTACTAGAAAACCGTGCTCCTGAATATAGGAGAGAGGCATAGATTTACTACCATGATCGATGTTGTAATAGTGAATTAATGCAGGAGCAGGAAGTAAGTAGGTTTCGCTTAACTTTGCAAAATGTAAGAGAACGAAACAGATACCGCCTTGATGGACAACCGATTCCATATGATCGATCTGATGTTGATGAAAATTTTTCATCGGCATAGACTGCTTTTGCTGTGTTTCCTTAGCTTCAAAATCGATATAGCGTCCCTTGTATACTCCAGAGTAGTCCGTCGTTGAGGCTTGCCTGAAATAGGCTTCAACAATCTTTGCCCGACTGCGACGTGGATAATCCACTTTCACGATTTGAATCGGGGTTGGTTTTTTGTGGATGACTGCCAGCCCTCGAGAAAGATAGTATTGATTGCTTTCGTTAATCATTTTTTCAAATGTCATTCCACGATTCGCAAAGTCGATCGGATGTTTCCTTTGTGTAGAGACCAAGTTTTTTTTGGCTACTTTATGTGGATAGTTGACCATAGTTCTCCTTATTGGTACAATTACATCACTCTATTATATCATAAATTAGAATAATGAGGAAAAAATGAATACTATACTTGTTGCAGGTTATAAGAGTTTTGATGTGGGAGTCTTTTCCAATAAAGACCCTCGACTGACCATCATTAAAAAAGCTATTGAAAGAGATCTTCGTCGTCTATTTGAAAAAGGAGTGAAATGGCTGGTCTTTTCTGGTAATTTGGGATTTGAGGCTTGGGTGCTAGAGGTTGCCTTTGCATTAAAAAAAGACTACGATTTTCAAATGGCGACGATCTTTCTATTTGAGAATGTTGGCGAAAATTGGAATGAAAGCAATCAGGAGCTATTAGCACGCTTCAAACAGGTGGATTTCGTGAAATATGCCTATCCCCACTATAGCAATCCGGGTCAATTAAAAGAATACAATCAGTTTTTGATAGATAATGCGAATGGAGCTTACCTTTTTTATGATCCAGAAAATGAAACCAATTTAAAGTATCTCTACAAAATGATGCTAGAAAAAGAACTGTTTTATATCAAACAATTAAGTTTTGATGATTTAAATGAACTTGCCGAAAATTTTTACGAAAACTAAGTGTTATACCTTGATTTTTCTTACCATTTTTTTATATAATTGTGATGATGAACTAGATTGGAGAGACTAATGGCAAGTATTATTTTTACTGCGAAAGATATTTTTGATCAAGATTTCAAACGAGAAGTTCGTGGTTATAACAAAGATGAAGTAAATGAATTTTTGGATGATGTTATAAAAGACTATGAAACCTATGCTGCTTTGGTGAAGGAATTGCGTGAAGAAAACGCTCGCCTTCGTGAAGAACTTGCCCAAAAAGCAGAAGAAACACCACAAACATCTCCGATTGCTAGTACAGCTACGCAAGAATTCCCACAAGTGACAACAGCTACGAACTTTGATATTCTCAAACGACTCAATCGTTTGGAAAAAGAAGTTTTTGGGAAACAGATCGTAGATCGCGATTATTAATCCTTTAGATCGTGCAATTTTTGGATAATCGCGTGAGAGGATGCTCTCATGAGGAAAGTCCATGCTAGCACAGGCTGTGATGCCTGTAGTGTTTGTGCTAGGTGAATCCATAAGCCTAGGGACTTGGTATTCAAGTTACGGCGAGTGAAGGAGCTAAGTCTGAAGATAGGCTCTAGTAGCTCTGAAAGTGCCACAGTGACGTAGTTTTTAGGGAAACCTAAAAAGTGGAACGCGGTAAACCCCTCAAGCTAGCAACCCAAACTTTGGTCGGGGCATGGAATGCGTGGAAACGAACATAGCATTCTGACTGGAAACAGTAGACAGATGATTATCGAAGGAAATGGTACCTAGTCATTTCTGGAACAAAACATGGCTTATAGAAAATTGCATATAGGTTGATGAGGTGGAGAGAGATCTCAACCTCCTTTTTTAAAGTGATAGGAATAAGATGAAAATACAATTTGAATTGATTGCAACGGCTGCTGCTGGTATAGAGGCTGTTGTTGGCCGAGAACTACGCGATCTTGGCTACGATTGCCAGGTTGAAAATGGACGGGTTCGATTTCAAGGAGACCGTCGAGCAATCATAGAGACCAATCTCTGGTTGCGCGCGGCTGATCGAGTGAAAATTGTGGTTGGGAGTTTTCCGGCCAAAACTTTTGAAGAACTCTTTCAAGGTGTCTTTGCTTTGGATTGGGAAAACTATTTGCCTTTGGGAGCACGTTTTCCTATTTCTAAGGCTAAATGTGTCAAATCAAAACTTCATAATGAACCTAGCGTTCAGGCCATTTCGAAAAAAGCAGTTGTTAAAAAGTTACAAAAACACTATACCCGACCAGAAGGTGTTCCTCTAATGGAAAATGGGGCAGAGTTCAAGATCGAAGTATCGATCCTTAAAGACCAAGCAACCGTCCTGATTGACACTACTGGCAGTAGCCTTTTCAAACGTGGCTATCGGACCGAAAAAGGGGGAGCCCCTATTAAGGAAAATATGGCGGCAGCAATCCTTTTGCTGTCAAACTGGTATCCAGATAAGCCCTTGATTGACCCCACATGTGGTTCTGGTACGTTTTGTATTGAGGCAGCGATGATTGCTAGAAAGATGGCACCTGGTTTGCGTCGGACCTTTTCTTTTGAAGAATGGAACTGGATGGATGATCGCTTGATTCATGAAGTCCGTCAAGAAGCAAGCAGAAAAATCAATCGTGAGATCGAATTGGATATTATGGGAACCGATATCGATGCACGGATGGTTGAGATTGCCAAAGAAAATGCTCAGAAAGCGGGCGTTAGCAGTGACATTACTTTCAAACAAATGCGAGTTCAAGATCTTCATTCCGATAAAATCAATGGGGTGATTATCTCCAACCCTCCATATGGAGAACGCTTATCAGATGATGAAGGTGTGTCAAAATTGTATACTGAAATGGGGCAAGTATTTGCACCTCTCAAAACATGGAGTAAATTTATCCTAACCAGTGATGAAGGTTTTGAATCTAAATTCGGTAGTAAAGCAGATAAAAAACGAAAACTTTATAACGGAACCCTTAAAGTTGATCTCTACCAATATTTTGGGGAACGTGTAAAACGGCAGATAAAGGCATAGAAAGGATTTTTATGACAGAGAAGGATAGAAAGCCATTAGAGCAAGAAACAGAATCAATTTTAGATTTTAAAGATGCTAAAGAGATGACGATTGGGCAGGCCAATCGAAAGGCAGAAGAAATTGAAGCAGGTGTAACGGAAGGTGATAATGTCTTAGACAAATATATCAAACAACACCAAGCAGAAATAGAAGCAGAAAAATATGATACAAAGATTTTGGCCAAAGAAGAATTGGCTAAAGCTGAGGAGTTGGCTGCTTCAGAAACAGTTGCTGAAGTTGCTGAAGCAGTGGAGGCACCGGAAGTAACGGAAACGGTCTTGGAACAAAGACCTGAAATGGATGCTATCTCAACAGAATTACCAGCTAAGATTAAATTTGGACCCACACCAACCGAACCAATTGTAGAAGCAGAGGACCTTCCTGAGGAAACACCAAGCAATGCGGGTAAACGAATCAAAGCGGTTTTATACTCTACGTTAGGTCTTGCGATTGTCGGTTCGGCCATTTTTGTAACCTATAACTGGATGCATAGTCGTGGAACATCGGGTGGTACAACAGTTGTATCATCTTCATCTAGCAAGTCATCTTCTACTTCTAAATCAAGTAGCAGTGAAACACAGGCTCAAAAACTTGAAGAGTTTACCAAAGCTTACGATGCCTTTTTTGTAGATGAATCAAAAAGTGCTCTTAAAAATGATAAATTCGGAGACTTGGAAAATCTGAAGAAACTTCTGGACAAATTAGAAGGAAGTAGTGATTATAATGCGGCTAAAACAAAATATGAAGACCTTGTGAAGCAAGTTTCTGCTATTCAAAAAGTGAATTCTCAATTTAGTTCTCCAGTCATCAAAGATGGAGTTCTTGATGCAACTGCCAAAGCGAAAAGTGATGCGACCTTTGCAGAAACAAAGACAGGCAATGAAAAATTAGATAGCTTATTGAATGAAGCGGTTGCGCAAGGACGTTCACAACAAGTTGCGACACCGGCACCAGTGACAGGGACAGGTGGTACAGATACTTCGAATGTAACTCCAGCCCCAGCTCAAGCAGCAACGCCTACGGCCCCAGCTGTCAATGCTGCTACAGGTGGTGCAGGAACGGCAAGTCCAGGCTATTCAGGGTACGGCCTTCCAAGCGATGGTGTTCCACTTCAGCGGAACTTGAGTCGTGTGCCATATAACCAAGCAGCTATCAATGATGTCAATAACCCAGCTTGGGTATTTGGTGATGGTATCCTTGAAAAAGTATTGAACATTGCTCGTAAACGTGGGCATATCACTGGCAATCAATACATTTTAGAGCGTGTCAATATCATTAACGGTAATGGCTATTACAACCTCTTCAAACCAGATGGAACCTATCTCTTTAGTATCAATGCCAAGACTGGTTATTTCGTAGGGAACGGAAAAGGTCATTCAGATGCTCTGGATTATTAATGCTTGATCAGACATCCCCTTTTTGGGAAAAATGACAAAAAAAGAGAGTGGGACAGAAATCGGTAATTCGTTAGAATTCGATTTCGTCGTCCCACCTCCGCACAGTTGAGTAGGACTGTAAAAGCTGATGAAATCAGTGTAGTAGAGCCCACTCAACCACTGCGTCTTGCTCGACAATCCAAAAATAATTGAGAGGCTAGGACTTTTGTCCCAGCCTCTTTTTCGTATTAAACAAGATGACGTTCAAATGGATCATCTGAGATTCCTTGATCTAGGATCAGGCGACACCATTCTTTAGCTGAGAAGAGACTGTGATCCTTGTAATTTCCACAAGACTCAATAGTTGTGCCTGGAACATCCTCCCAAGTGCTGACAGATGCAATTTCTTCTAAAGAATCTTTGATTACTTTAGCAATTTCCGTACTCGAATGTTGTCCCCACATGATCATATGAAAACCGGTGCGACATCCAAATGGGGAACAATCAATCATACCATCGATGCGTTTGCGAATGAGCATCGCAAGAAGATGCTCGATCGTGTGAAGTCCTGCCGTTGGAATCGCATTTTCATTGGGTTGCACCAGACGAATATCAAAATTGGAGATGATGTCTCCTTTGGGTCCAGTTTCCTCACCAATCAAGCGTACATAGGGAGCCTTCACAGCTGTGTGGTCCAATTCAAAACTTTCAACAATTACTTCTTTTGTCATACTCAAATCCTTCTTTGTTTTTCTTGATTATAGCATAAAAAGCAGATTCAACAAAGTGGAAATAGATGAATTTCTCACAGGTATTTCATGAAAGAAACGTGGATAAAAGAATAAGGGTCAAGCAAAAATATAAAAGGTTTTTCCTGTTTTTTTAGATTGTTAATTTTAGTAATTTATGGTAAAATGTAAAGGAATTTTTAATTCAACTAATTAAATAGATTTGGGGTAAAAGCATGAATTTTGTAATTACAGGTGTTTTTGCCGCGGTCATTGGTTTAGTCATTGGATATGTGGGAACTGCTCTAAAGATGAAAGCTTCAAGAGAAGCTGCGGAACTCACCCTTTTAAATGCTGAACAAGAAGCAACGAATTTACGTGGACAAGCAGAACGCGAAGCTGATTTAATATTAAAAGAAGCTAAGCATGAGTCGAGTTCACTTAAAAAAGAAGCACTTTTGGAGGCAAAGGAAGAAGCCAGAAAATATCGTGAAGAAGTCGATGCTGAGTTTAAGTCAGAACGACAAGAATTGAAGCAACTAGAAAGCCGTTTGGCAGAACGTGCTAGCAATCTTGATCGAAAAGATGACATTTTAACGAGCAAAGAACAGTCTCTTGAACACAAAGAGCAAAGTCTTACAGATAGAACTAAACACATTGATACGCGTGAACAACAGCTGGAAGAGCTTGAACACAAGAAAGTAGAAGAACTGGAACGTGTCGCTGCTCTAAGTCAAGGAGAAGCGCGTGACATTATTTTGAATCAGACGGAAGAGCAACTTTCAAAAGAAATTGCATCGCGGATTCGTGAAGCAGAACTGGAAGTGAAAGAACGTTCTGATAAAATTGCAAAAGACATTCTCGTGCAAGCCATGCAGCGAATGGCTGGTGATTTTGTTGCTGAGCAAACAAACTCAACGGTTCATTTGCCAGATGATAGTATGAAAGGGCGCATCATCGGTCGTGAAGGGCGCAATATTCGTACCTTTGAGAGCTTGACAGGTGTCGATGTGATTATCGATGATACACCAGAGGTGGTGACCTTGTCAGGGTTTGATCCGATTCGTCGTGAAATTGCCCGTATGACAATGGAGAGCCTTCTCAAAGATGGTCGCATCCATCCAGCCCGCATCGAAGAGCTGGTTGAGAAGAACCGTCAGGAAATTGACAATCGTATTCGTGAATACGGTGAGGCCGCTGCCTATGAAATCGGTGCGCCAAACCTTCATCCAGATTTGATGAAAATCATGGGACGGTTGCAATTCCGTACTTCTTATGGTCAAAACGTTTTGCGTCACTCCATTGAAGTTGCCAAACTTTCTGGTATTATTGCTAGCGAGTTGGGTGAAAATGCTACTTTGGCACGACGTGCAGGATTCTTACATGATATCGGTAAAGCGATTGACCGTGAAGTGGAAGGAAGCCACGTCGAGATTGGGACAGAATTGGCACGGAAGTACAAGGAGCATCCAGTGGTTGTCAATACCATTGCTAGTCACCATGGTGACGTGGAACCAGAAAGTGTCATCGCAGTTATTGTCGCTGTAGCGGATGCCTTGAGTGCAGCTCGACCTGGAGCACGAAGTGAGTCACTTGAAAGCTACATCAAACGCTTGCAAGATCTTGAAGAAATTGCAAATAGTTTTGAAGGAGTTAAGACAAGTTTCGCCCTTCAAGCGGGTCGTGAAATCCGTATTATGGTTAGTCCTGAGGCAATCAAGGATGATAAAGTGACGATCTTGGCTCATGATATTCGTGAGAAGATCGAGTCCAATCTTGAATATCCTGGAAACATTAAGGTTACCGTTATTCGAGAATTGCGTGCAGTAGATTACGCAAAATAAACGAAAAGCTTGAGATCTAGTATCTCAAGCTTTTTGAATGAAAAAATCAGTTGAAAATTAGGCCGATTTTTGTTACACTAGATAGAAAGACATTGAAGGAGAAATCATGGCGGATCGTGGCTTATTAATCGTATTTTCTGGTCCTTCGGGGGTTGGAAAAGGAACGGTCAGACGAGAAATTTTTGAAAATTCGGACAATCAGTTTCAGTATTCTGTATCGATGACGACGCGTGCACAACGTCCAGGTGAAGTGGATGGTGTCGACTATTTTTTCCGTACACGTGAAGAATTTGAAGATTTGATCCGTCAAGGGCAAATGTTGGAGTACGCTGAGTACGTTGGAAATTACTATGGGACTCCTTTAACCTATGTGAATGAAACCTTGGACAAAGGAATCGATGTATTCCTTGAAATTGAAGTTCAGGGTGCACTTCAAGTAAAGAAGAAAGTTCCAGATGCAGTTTTTATTTTCTTAACTCCGCCTGATTTGGATGAATTGCAGGATCGATTAGTTGGTCGCGGGACAGATAGTGCAGAAGTTATTGCGCAACGGATTGAAAAAGCAAAAGAAGAAATCGCCATGATGCGTGAATATGACTACGCCATTGTGAACGACGAGGTTCCTCTTGCTGCTGAGCGTGTCAAACGTGTGATTGAAGCAGAGCATTTCCGTGTAGACCGTGTCATTGGCCATTATCTGGATATGTTGCCGAAAACACAAACTATTGTGAAGAGATAAATAATTAGAAATTAGGTATAGGAATATGATGTTAAAACCTTCTATTGATACATTGCTTGACAAAGTACCATCAAAATATTCATTGGTTATTCTTGAGGCAAAACGGGCCCACGAATTGGAAAGTGGTGCAGTACCAACTCAAGAATTCCAATCAGTTAAATCAACATTACAAGCGCTTGAAGAAATCGAGTCTGGGAACGTAGTTGTTCACCCGGATCCAGAAGCAAAACGTGAAGCGCTTCGTCGTCGGATTGAAGCAGAGCGGATTCGCAAAGAAGAAGAAGAGCGCAAAATTAAGGAACAAATTGCCAAAGAAAAAGAAGATGGTGAAAAAATTTAAGGTTGGGGCTTCTCAATCTTATTTTTTGCTATTTAAAGGGTTCCGTGATAAAGTAAAACTCATATGATCGAGTCTGGAGGTGAAAAAGTGATAGCAAAAGTCATCGTAGATGTCCCATTGATGCAGACAGATAAACCCTATTCGTATCAGATTCCATCAGAATTTGAGGATATGGTGGAGGCAGGTATGCGAGTTCATGTCCCCTTTGGTAAAGGGAATCGCCTCATTCAAGGGATTGTAGTAGATGTTTTAGAAGAGGCAGACACAAGCGAGGAATTAAAAGCGATTGTGGAGGTCTTGGATTACACTCCGGTCTTAAATCAAGAGCAGTTCTGGTTGGCAGATCAATTACGAAAAAGTGTTTTTTCTTATAAGATCACGATTTTAAAAACCATGCTTCCTTCTCTCCTCAATTCGAGTTATGATAAGATTTTGTATCCTCAACCTTCTTTAGATCCCACTCTCAAAGTGAAACTTTTTGGTGAGAAAAATGAAGTTTCTTTTTCTTCTCTGGATGCGGCCGATCAAGCCCAAGTGATGCGGTTGGTCAGAAAAGGAGATTTGGTACTTGAATACAAGGCCAAGGATAAGAAACAAATTAAAACAGAAAAATGGTATCGCGTTAACCAAGAAGGATTAAAAGAACTTCAACCATCAGCGAGAGCTAAAAAAAGGCTAGCATTGAAAGAACGCCTGTTACTAGAGCAAGGGGAGCAACCTTTAGCAGGGTTGTATCAGGATTTTTCACGAGAAGTAGTAGCTTATTTTATTGATCAGGGTATTTTAGAAATTACAGAACGAGAAGTGAATCGGGCGGCTGCATATTATGAAGGAAAAGAACAGACCCAGGCCCTGCTTTTAAATTCAGAGCAAGCAAAAGCTGTAGAGACAGTAGTTTCTCAAATTGAGAAAACATCAAAGCCTTTTTTATTAGAAGGTGTGACTGGAAGTGGAAAAACAGAAGTTTATCTGCAGATTATTCAGGAAGTTCTCAATAAGGGGAAAACGGCTATTATGTTGGTTCCTGAGATTTCCCTGACGCCACAGATGACGGATCGTTTTATCTCGCGTTTTGGTCAGGAAGTAGCCATTCTACACTCGGGCTTATCAAACGGTGAGAAGTATGATCAATGGCGAAAAGTTGAACGTGGGGAGGCCAAGGTAGTCGTTGGAGCACGCTCAGCCATCTTTGCTCCCTTAAAAAACATCGGAGCCATTATCATTGATGAGGAGCACGAGGCTTCCTACAAACAAGATAGTAACCCACGCTACCACGCAAGGGAAGTTGCAGTTCTAAGGGCTCAGTACAATCAAGCAGTCTTGCTTCTTGGATCTGCTACACCAAGTTTAGAATCGCGGGCTCGTGCAACAAAAGGGGTTTATGAATTAATTCGTCTCACCCAGCGGGCCAATCCGGCAGCCAAAATTCCAGAAGTTAAAGTCGTTGATTTCCGTGATTATATTGGGCAAAATGAAGCTGGTAACTTCACTCCGGTTCTAGTGGAAGCTATTGCTGATCGCTTGCAGAAAAAAGAGCAGGTTGTCTTGATGTTGAACCGCCGTGGTTATTCCAGTTTTGTCATGTGTCGCGAGTGTGGAACTGTAGATACTTGTCCCAATTGTGATATCTCACTGACCCTCCACATGGATACTAAAACTATGAACTGTCATTATTGTGGCTATAGCAAAGCAATTCCTCGACACTGTCCAAATTGCCAAAGTCCTTCCATTCGTTATTACGGGACAGGAACACAAAAAGCCTATGATGAATTACAAGAGATCTTTCCTGAAGCTAAAATTCTGCGCATGGATGTGGATACCACCCGAAAAAAAGGGAGCCACGCAGCGATATTAGATGCTTTCGGGAATGGAGAAGCGGATATTTTGTTAGGGACGCAAATGATTGCGAAGGGCTTGGATTTTCCAAATGTGACATTAGTGGGTGTCTTGAATGCGGATACTTCTTTAAATTTACCGGATTATCGATCCTCAGAGAGAACCTTTCAACTCTTGACTCAGGTGGCAGGAAGGGCCGGACGAGCAGAGAAAGAAGGAGAGGTTATCATTCAGAGTTACAACCCCAATCATTATGCGATTCGATTTGCCAAAGACCAAGATTATGAAGGCTTTTTTGCCTATGAAATGCAGATTCGCCGGCAGCTGGGCTATACGCCTTATTACTTCACAGTTGGGTTAACCCTATCCCATAAGAGTGAGGAAATTGTGATGGAGAAGTCACATCAGGTCATGGAAATTCTCCGATCAGGCTTATCTGATCAGGTCCAAATCTTAGGACCAACACCTAAACCAATTGCACGTACACATAATTTGTATCATTATCAAATCATTGTGAAATATCGTTTCGAAGAAGGCATGACTCAGGTCTTGAATCAAATCTTAGAATTTACGCAAGAAAGAGGCAACCAAGATCTCCGTGTCAGTATTGATAATGAACCTCAAAGTTTTATGTAAGGAAGAAAGAAATGACAAAATTAATATTTATGGGAACGCCTGATTTTTCAGCGACGGTTTTAAAGGGATTGTTAGCAGATTCGCGCTATGAAATTTTGGCAGTTGTGACTCAACCAGACCGCAAAGTAGGTCGCAAAAAAGAGATTCGAATGACCCCGGTGAAGCAGGTAGCTTTGGAACATCAACTACCAGTTCTTCAGCCGGAGAA
The DNA here is from genome assembly GCF_041431945.1 of Streptococcus sp. 27098_8_66. Classification (NCBI taxonomy): domain Bacteria; kingdom Bacillati; phylum Bacillota; class Bacilli; order Lactobacillales; family Streptococcaceae; genus Streptococcus; species Streptococcus sp. 27098_8_66. The sequence goes on from NZ_JAPVYS010000007.1 coordinate 70,933, forward strand.
GTTATCGGGTAGTCCAGAAATGGAAACTCTCTTATCACTAGATGCAGATGGAATTGTGACCGCTGCTTTTGGACAATTTTTACCGACAAAATTGTTGGAGAACTTCCAATTTGCGGTGAATGTCCACGCGTCTTTATTGCCTAAATATAGAGGTGGAGCTCCCATTCACTATGCCCTGATCAATGGTGATGAAGAAGCTGGGGTTACAATTATGGAAATGGTCAAGGAAATGGATGCCGGAGACATGATTGCAGCTCGTTCTCTCCCAATTTTAGATGAGGACAATGTGGGAACTTTGTTTGAAAAATTGGCTGTCCTTGGACGTGACTTACTCCTAGATACTTTGCCAGCTTACCTGGCAGGGGAGATCAAGCCAAGTCCACAAGATCCAAGTTTGGTCACATTTTCACCGAATATTTTACCGGAAGAAGAGGTTTTGGACTGGACCAAAACCAATCGCCAAGTCTTTAACCAGATCCGGGGGATGAATCCTTGGCCGGTTGCTCATACGTTATTAAATGGTCAGCGCTTTAAAGTTTATGAAGCAGAGCTATGCGAAGGAAATGGAAATCCAGGAGAAGTGATTGCTTTGACCAAAAAAGAGTTGGTGGTCGCTGCAGGAGAAGGCGCGCTGTCCCTCAAAGTTGTGCAGCCGGCAGGAAAACCAAAAATGTCCATCACAGACTTTTTGAATGGCGCTGGCCGTCAATTGAAAGAAGGAGATCACTTTGGAAGTTAAACAAATGAATGCGCGTGAACAGATCGTTCGAGTGCTAGAAGAGGTTTTTGAGCAGGGAGCTTATTCTAATATTGCCCTAAATCAAGCGTTAGAACACTCTCAACTTTCAGATAAAGATAGAAGCTTTGTTACGGAAGTTGTATACGGTACTGTAGCACGAAAGATAACACTCGAGTGGTATCTCGCCCACGTGATTGAAGACCGGACGAAATTAGATCCTTGGCTCTATTATCTTTTGATGATGAGTTTGTATCAACTTGTCTATTTAGACCGCATTCCCGATCATGCCATCGTCAATGAAGCTGTCCAGATAGCAAAATGTCGTAAAGAAGGCAGTGAGAAGTTTGTCAATGCTATTCTTAGAAAGCTCCTCCGCGAGGGGCTACCAGCTGTTGATACGATCAAGCGAAAGAACAAACGTTATTCGGTAGAGTATTCCCTACCTGTATGGTTGGTCAAAGCATTGATCGAAGAATACGGTGAAGAACGTGCTTGCGCTATTTTTAAGAGTCTCTATCAGCGTAATAAATCCAGTATTCGTGTGATTGATCTGGACGAAAAAGAAGAGTTAGCTCAGCTGCTCGAAGCAACCTCCTCTCTACTTTCTTCGTCCGCTCTCGTGAAAGAGCAGGGACATTTTGCAGGACACTCCTTGTTTAAAGAAGGGCGCATTACTATTCAAGACGAGTCCAGCCAATTGGTGGCACCGGCTTTGGATTTGCAAGGAGATGAGTGGGTTTTAGATGCCTGTGCGGCGCCAGGTGGAAAGACGACCCACCTGGCTTCTTATCTCACAACTGGGAAAGTCACAGCCTTGGATCTCTATGACCATAAGCTCAAATTGATTCAAGAAAATGCTAATCGGCTCCATGTTGCGGACAAAATTTTGACAAAGAAGCTAGATGCGACAAAAGTCTTTGAAACATTTGGACCTGATGCTTTCGATAAAATTTTGGTGGATGCGCCTTGTTCAGGGATTGGTTTGATACGGAGAAAGCCTGATATCAAGTACAATAAAGAGAGTGCAGATTTTGTATCTTTACAAGCCATTCAATTGGCCATTCTGGATAGTGTTTGTCAAAGTGTGCGTAAAGGTGGTATAATAGTGTACAGTACGTGTACAATTATGGGCAAAGAGAATTTTGAAGTGGTGGACCAATTTTTGAAAAAACATCCAAATTTCGAACAAGTCCCATTGGATCACGAAAGAAAAGATATTCTTAAAAATGATTGTATCCTTATTACACCCGAATTATATGGAAGCGACGGCTTCTTTATCAGTCGTTTTAAGAGAATCTCATAATATCAGGAGGAAACTGACAGTATGGATATGACGATCTTAACCGATGTAGGTCAAAGACGGACAAATAACCAAGACTATGCAAATCAATATAAAAACAAGGCAGGAAAATCTATGGTTTTCCTTGCTGATGGTATGGGAGGACACCGTGCCGGAAATATTGCTAGTGAAATGGCAGTCACAGACCTGGGAGCGGCTTGGGTTTCTTCTGAGATCGAGACGGTTAATCAAGTACGGGAATGGTTTGCAGAACATTTAGAAGCTGTGAATCGTCGGATTCATTTAGCTGGGCAAGATGATGAGCACAAAGGAATGGGAACGACACTAGAAGCCTTGGCTTTTGTAGAAGGACAAGTGATTTATGCCCACGTTGGGGATTCACGGATTGGCCTCATTCGTCAGGGCGAATACCAGCAGTTGACCAGTGACCATTCTCTTGTAAATGCTCTTTTGCGAGCTGGTCAAATTACAGAGGAAGAAGCAGCCCATCATCCTCAACGTAATATCATCACTCAGTCCATTGGTCAAAAAGATGAGTTAGAGCCGGATTATGGTTTGGTGACGGTCGAAGCAGATGATTATATTTTGATCAATAGTGACGGTTTAACCAATATGATTGGCCCAGATGAAATCAGAGACATTGTCTTGAGTGATGTTTCACTGGAAGAAAAAGCTCAAACCTTGATTCGTTTTGCCAATAATGCTGGAGGCTTGGATAATATCACTGTTGTACTGCTCCACTTTACTGAGGAGGACGCAGCATGATTCAAATCGGCAAAATTTTTGCCGGGCGATATAAAATCATCCAACAAATTGGACGCGGCGGGATGGCAGATGTTTATCTTGCGCGTGATTTGATTTTAGATGGGGAAGAAGTTGCAGTCAAGGTACTGCGTACGAATTACCAGACGGATCCCATTGCGGTTGCGCGTTTTCAGCGTGAAGCAAAGGCGATGGCAGAGCTGGACCATCCAAATATCGTTCGGATTACAGACATTGGCGAAGAAGAAGGACAACAATACCTTGCAATGGAATATGTTGCAGGTTTAGACTTGAAACGCTATATCAAAGAAAATGCTCCTTTATCAAATGAAGAAGCTGTTCGTTTGATGGGGCAGATCCTTCTAGCTATGCGTCTTGCCCATACGCGTGGCATTATCCATAGAGATTTAAAACCACAGAATGTCCTCTTGACACCAGATGGAACAGCAAAAGTTTCAGACTTTGGGATTGCAGTGGCCTTCGCAGAGACTAGTTTGACCCAGACCAACTCGATGTTGGGGTCGGTTCATTATTTGTCCCCTGAGCAGGCGCGTGGTTCAAAAGCTACAGTGCAAAGTGACATCTACGCTATGGGGATCATTTTCTATGAGATGTTGACAGGACACATTCCTTATGATGGAGATAGTGCAGTCACAATTGCTTTGCAGCATTTTCAAAAGCCACTCCCATCTATTCGTGAAGAAAATAAGAATGTTCCACAAGCTTTAGAAAATGTGGTGATCAAAGCGACAGCTAAAAAACTGACGGATCGCTATAAATCAGTGGCAGAGATGTATGTGGATCTTTCAAGTTGCTTGTCCTATGAGAGAAGAAATGAGAAAAAACTGGTTTTTGAAGACCAAGCGAAAGCTGATACAAAGACTCTTCCAAAAGTGAGTCCAACTCCAAAGACGGCTCCTGTTCCAATCTCTGAGGTACGCAGTGAAATCAGTTCAGTAGATCCTAATCGACCATTATCTGATCAGCAGACAATGGCGCCAAGTAAAAAGCCAAGAAGACGCTTGCGAGCGAGATACAAGGTCTTGTTTGTTGCCATTGCCCTAGTTCTTGCAGCCTTTACTTTCTTGTTGTATATGAGCCCAGCCAATAAAACAGTTCCAGATGTTTCCGGCAAAACCATTGCCGAAGCTAGAGCGGTTATTGAGGGACAAGACCTTCAAGTTGGTGAAGAGAAAGAAGAGTACAGTGATTCGGTAGCAGAAGGTTACGTCATTCGAACCAATCCAAATGCAGGGGCCCAAAAGAAAGAACAAAGTCGAATTGATTTGATTGTTTCAAAAGGTCCAAATAGTTTTGAAATGCCAAACTATGTAGGAGAAACACGAGCTAAAGCAGAGGAAGATCTGAAAAATACTTATAAAGTATCAAGCAAAATGATCACGATTGAAGAAGTTGAGACCTTCGATTATGCTGCAGGGACAGTTCTTGAACAAACCCCAGCTCCAGGAGAGCAATATTCTCTGAATTCAAAAACCAAGATTGTTTTGAAAGTAGCGAAAGAAACGACTTCAATTGAAATGCCAAACTATGTTGGATCAACTTATGATTTTGCTAGAAGTAATTTGATTGAGATCTATGGTATTAAAGAAGCCAATATCGAATTAAGAAAAACGGAACATCTCCCTGATGGAGTATTTGTTTCTGCAGGTCAAATTGTCAGTCAAACTCCAGAAGTCTCGAGTACGGTGGATATTAACCGAACACGAATTGTTTTAACGGTATATGAGCCTAAAGTGACGGCTTCTTCAAGCACGAAAGCCTCTTCAAGTTCAGAGACATCTAGTTCGTCCTCTGCGGAACGATCCGATACAGAAAGTTCTAGTAGTAGTGAGCAATAGTGCTACAGGTGTGGATTAAAAAATACAAAAAGACTCAGATGAATTTCTGAGCCTTTTTGTATTTTTTATTGCTATGTCGTAATTTTTTTATTTCCCTGTTGAGGGAAAAACTTTAAGGACACTACAAGATACTATTTTTCTAAGTTTGAATAGATTGTGCGAACCCCTTCACAAACAAGGGGTTTCAAGATCGGTAAAATAAAATAGTCAATTAAACATAAGGTGATTTGAAATTGAAAATAGATTGAATATCAAATTATTTGCCTTCGATTTAGGCCCATGCTATAATTTGCATGAAAGGAAATCAAAGAGTAAAAATGTCGTTCAGACCTGCTTTGATAGGAAATTGGTTAATGAATAGATTTTTTCTACTAGTTGAATAGGCCTTGAAACTAGTGGAGATAAATATCGTGAACTAAGATACAGGGAGGCAGAATGACTTTTGAAATATGTGCACATAGTTGATGTATCTTTCGCCTATACTTTCCCAATGGAGATTAGTTAAATGGACAGAAAATATAGAGTGGTTAGTCGAGTAATCCTAGCAACAGCTATGATTGTTCCGGCATTTATAGCAACAAAAGTAGCTGCAGAAAATCGAGGATGGAATACCTCCTCTTATCGTTCAAACTATTATAACTATGCTTACAATAACTGGAATGGTTATAATGGTTATAATCCATGGACCTATAGTTATGGCTATGGATATCCAAATTGGAACTATTATTATGGTTATAACTATGGTTATCCTAGCTGGAACAATTATTATGGCTATAACTATGGTTATCCTAGCTGGAATAATTATTATGGCTATAATGGTTGGAACTATGGCTATTCCTTAGAAAATGATGAAAACTACATTTATTGGAATGGCAATCATTATTATCGGATGAGTGATGGAACTTACCGGATCTACCGCAATGGTGAGTGGAAACCTCTAACCAATCGGAATAACTCTACTAATAACCTTGCCAACGACCCTCATTATTTGTATGAAAATGGCTACCATTATTATGTATTGGATAACGGGGATTATTACTATTATAAAAATGGTAAATGGGTATTTGTGAAGAACTCAACAGAAAATCCTTCTACTCCTGATCCAGTCCCAACACCGACTCCGGATCCAACACCAACACCTGAAGAACCAAATCCAACCGATAAACCAGATCAACCTGTTACACCATCAGATCCTTCTGATTTTGATAACATTGATAGTTTAGTATTCCCAGAAAATCCTCCATTTGTAGGGGCAGATGGAGAGTTTAATCCTTTCGCTCCAACTCCAGAAAATCCAAGTGAACCAAAACCAGAGGAACCGGTTCAACCTGAAGTCCCAGGAAATGATGGTTTGGTATCATCGGATCAGCCTAGTGAAAACCAAATTCCTCCATACGTTGAGACACCAGCAGAAGGATTAGAACATCTTCCATGGGCTCCGAATGGACGTGCGCCTAAAGTAGTCTACCCTCCTGGTAAACCTGGCTCAGTAGCCCTTCGTGGAGATAAGAACTACTACTTTGATGGTTCAAGTCACTATTACTATGTTCCATCTGATACAGAAGCAACTGGTTACTCTGCTTATTGGAAATGGAACGGAGACAAATGGAAACTTTATGGAATGACAGATCCGAAAGATCCTGAGATCGATCCAAAATTCCACGAAGATGCCAAAGATGATGAATATGCTTATAGCGATCGTGACTCAAGCGTGAAGCTCTACTCTACAAATCTTGTAGAAACAGCTAAAGCAGGTCAAGCTCTTCCATTTAAGAATGTGGATGAATTTAAGGACTATGTCATTAAGAAAATGAATCCTAAATTTATTGACAATGCTGGCTGGGATGCCAAAGTAGAATGGGAAATCGAGGACCCAGAACTCTTTGAGCAATCTAAAGAAAACCCATGGGCTAAAGACTATGTTTTAATTGCTAACTTGAAGAGTGGAGTAGATGACAAGAACTACAAAGATGTTAAGTTTGGCTATGTGAAATTCGTTTATCGTGTAGAAGCGACAGACAATACAAACTATATCGAGTTAGATAAAGCGAAAGAAGCTTTTGCTAAGATTAACGAATTGCGAAAAGCACAAGGCTTAAAAGAATTGACTTGGTCAGATGATGTCTACAACTCACGTGCATTACCAAAAGCCCATACTATTTCACGTCAGTACGATAGCACAGGTTTTGTAGCTCGTCGTGAAGACAATGCAACAACGGTTGCAACGAAATGGTATAACAGTGGATTGAGAGAATTAATGCTCGATCCAAATGCCACAGAAGGTGCAGTAGCAGCAGTCATCAATGGCGACGGTAACTATTACTGGGCATTCATGTATAAATAATGCCTCTATACAACCGTTATCGGAAAGAACTTATTTAATAACAATTCATTCCGATACCAAGGACACCCAAAGGATTTCTATCTTTTGGGTGTTTTTTTGCTCTTCGTATTATCCAACCACAGACGGAAGTCAAATGAGGAAAAATTTGATAAAATAGGAAAAGATGAGGTAGACTATGTGGAAAATACAAATTTTTATTTTCGTTGAAGCCGTTTTGTTAACATTAGCAGCGATCACCATTTTATCAATCGATTTTTCCAGATTTGTTGTCTTGATGGTTCTCTTTTTGCTCCTTTTGTATTACTATTTTGGCAAACAAAAAGCGAATTTTCTATTAATCGCGCTGAGTGTGCTCTTGTTTTTTATCGTGATGCTGAATCCTTTTGTGATTGCAGCCATTTTATTTGCGGTGGTTTATGGTTTATTAATTGCCTACCCTTATATGTATAAGGAAAATGAATCCGTTGTGTTTGATGTTGAAGAGGATACGAAAATTCGTCAGGAAAAAACTCGATGGATTGGTGATTTACAACATTTTTCAAAGCAAAGTCGAGGGTATCGAGATCTGAATGTGATCCGAGTTTTTGGAAATGACACCCTCCATTTAGAGGAGGTAGCCATTTGCAATTGGGACAATGTGGTGATCATCCGGAAAGGTTTTGGTAATACAAAAATTATCTTACCGATTGATTTAGAGTTGCATTTACAAATTAACACTCTGTATGGAGATCTGAAGTTTTTGGATCTTCCTGTCCGTAAAATGAGGAATGAAACCATAGATATTGAAACGGCACATTATCGGAGATCGCACCGTTCTATAAAAATTGTGTTAGTTGGTATTGTTGGGGATGTTGAGGTGATTCGCGCATGAAGAAATTAGACTATCTCCTATTGTACTTCTATTCCCTAATGGTGGTTGCGGTCATTTGTCATACCATTTTCCATTTTGTTGGTTTTCAGTGGGGCAAACTTCTCTCAGATATTTCCTTGCTTCAATCATTCCTATTTTTGGTTTTTAGTCTGACGCTTGCATTGACGGCTTTGGTTGTCTTAATTATCAAAATCACGCAATTTGTAACGGTCCATGCAGTACAACAAAAGGTAGAATCTATCCTGACTGCTTCACAGCGAAAAGAAATTGCCCCAAAAGAATTGAATCAACAGTTAGATTTATTGGACAGCAAATTGCTTCGACTAGAAGAAAATTTACAAAAAAGTGAAAATCGTGTGATGCGAAATGAGGAAGAAATTGTGGAAATCGAGCGTAAGAGAATTGCGCGTGATCTACATGACACGGTTAGTCAAGAATTGTTTGCAGCCAATATGATTTTATCTGGAGTGGCAGCCCAGGCCCTTGAGTTAGAGAAAAGTCAGATCCAGCAGCAACTCAATGGTGTGTCAGATATTCTAGGGACAGCCCAAAATGATTTGCGCGTCTTGCTACTACATCTTCGTCCTACAGAATTGGAAGGAAAAAGTTTGGTAGAAGGGATGGAGATGATTTTTAGAGAATTGAAGGAAAAGAGTAACCTAACAGTCGTCTTCAAACACAATGAAGTGAGCATTCCAAAAGATATGGAAGAACATCTATTTCGGATTGTCCAAGAGATTGTTAGCAATACCTTGAAACACGCTAGAGCTCAACAAATGGATGTCTTCTTGCATCAGGAAGGAAAACAACTTCATTTACGGATGGTAGATGATGGAATCGGCTTTGAGCAGGAAAAATTAGAACGATTGAGTTATGGGTTGAAAAATATTCAAGAACGTGTAGAGGACATGGCGGGAACCATTAAAATAAGAACGAGTCCTCAAAAGGGAGTGGCTGTGGATATTCGCGTTCCCCTCCTTGTAAAAGATAAAAATGAAAAGGAAACTGTATGAAAGTATTATTAGTAGACGACCATGAAATGGTCCGGTTGGGATTGAAAAGCTTTTTGTCCATGCAAACCGATATTGAGCAAGTCTTAGAGGCGAAAAATGGGCAAGAAGGGGTGGAGTTGGCGTTGAAAGAAAGACCAGACGTCATCATCATGGATATTGTGATGCCAGAGCTAAATGGAATCGATGCGACTCTAGCCATCCTAAAAGAGTGGCCGGAAGCTAAAATTGTCATTTTGACGTCTTATTTAGATAACGAAAAGATTTATCCTGTCTTAGATGCCGGTGCAAAAGGGTATATTTTAAAGACCTCGTCAGCAACTGAGATCTTACAGGCTGTCCGAAAGGTTGCAAAGGGAGAATTTGCGATTGAGACAGAAGTTAGTCGAAAAGTTGAGTCTCGAAAGAACCATGCTGAATTGCATGATGATTTGACAGCTAGAGAACGAGATATTCTGGCTTTATTGACGAAGGGATATGAAAATCAACGAATAGCAGATGAACTCTTTATTTCTTTAAAAACAGTGAAGACCCATGTCTCCAACATCTTATCCAAATTGGAAGTCAGTGATCGGACGCAAGCAGTCGTCTATGCCTTTCGACACCATCTGGTGAATCAAGAAGATTTTTAAAAGGAAACATGCTATAATAGAGCATGATCATAAGGGGGAGACAAGTGGACGCAAAATTACGCTATAAAGCCAAAAAAGTTAAAATCGTCTTTTTTGATATTGATGATACATTACGTGCAAAAGAAACTGGATTGATCCCAGAATCTGTCAAAGAAGTCTTTCATCAATTGAAAGAAAAAGGAATCCGGACAGGGATTGCAACCGGCAGAGGGATTTTTGGGGTTGTTCCTGAAATCATGGACTTAAAGCCTGATTTTCTAGTAACCTTAAACGGTGCCTATATAGAAGATACAAAAGGAACTGTGATCTACCAATCACCAATCAATGAAGCAATCGTTTCTTCTTTTGTAGATTGGGCCAAAGAATCCGAGATTGATTATGGGTTAGTGGCTAGTCATCAAGCAGCCCTGTCTAATCGGACACCCTTGATCAGTGATGCTATTGACATCATTTATCCCAACTTACCAGTAGATCCAGATCTGCATTTGAAAGAACCTATTTTCCAAATGTGGACCTTTGATGAACAGGATAGTGAGCTAGAGTTGCCCCCTTCTTTGCAAGAGAACTTGCGCCTAGTTTCATGGCATCCCCATTCGTCAGATGTTGTTCGCTTTGAAGCTTCAAAAGCTTCAGGAGTTTCTCATCTTGTAAATCATTTGGGCTTGAAGCCAGAGAATGTTTTAGTATTTGGGGATGGATTAAATGATCTAGAACTGTTTGATTATGCTGGAATTAGTATCGCAATGGGAAAATCTGCCCCAGAGTTACAAGAAAAAGCTGATTATATCACTAAGAATTTAGAAGAAGATGGCATATTCTATGCCTTAGAGGAGTTAAATATGGTTGAAAAAGAATTGACATTACCACAGTTAGAACTTGCTACGGTTGACGGTCCTGTCGCTGTGATCAAAACCAATCACGGTGAGATGAACATTCAATTGTTCCCGGATCAAGCGCCAAAAACAGTTGCAAACTTTGTAGCTCTTGCTAAGTCTGGCTATTATGATGGTGTCATTTTCCATCGGATTATTAAAGATTTTATGATCCAAGGGGGAGATCCAACAGGCACAGGTATGGGTGGTGAATCCATCTATGGGGAGAGCTTCGAAGACGAGTTTTCAAAAGAATTGTACAATATTCGCGGAGCCCTTTCGATGGCAAATGCTGGACCAAACACAAATAGCAGCCAATTCTTTATTGTACAAAATCAACATCTCCCATATTCGAAAAAGGAATTGGTCCGCGGTGGCTGGCCTGAAAAAATTGCAGAAATCTATACGACAGAAGGGGGAACGCCTCACCTAGATCAACGCCATACTGTATTTGGACAATTGATGGATGAAGCTTCTTTTGCTGTGTTGGATGAGATCGCGGCTGTTGAGACAGGGATGATGGATAAGCCGGTAGAAGATGTCGTGATTGAAACCGTCGAAATTGAGGGCTAATATGAAAATTGGAGATAAGTTAGAAGGGACCATTACAGGCATTCAACCTTATGGTGCCTTTGTCGAACTAGAGTCGGGTGTCACGGGCTTGATTCATATCTCAGAGATTAGAAGTGGTTATGTAAGTAATATTCATGATATTCTTTCAATTGGAGAAAAAGTCTTTGTCCAAGTCATCGATGTTGATGAATATTCTAAGAAAGCTAGCCTCTCTCTGAGAACGCTAGAAGAAACACCACAACGAAGCATTCGACACCATCGTTTTTCAAATGACCGCCATAAGAGTGGTTTTGCGCCCTTAGCTCAACAGATGCCGACCTGGGTCAAAGAAGGAAAGGTATTCTTTAGCAAACAAGAAAAAAAATAAAAACTTCGATAGGTTGATGAAACCTACCGAAGTTTTTTTAATATAGAGAATTATTCAAATTCGTAAAGGGTAGTAGAAAGGTAACGTTCTCCATTATCTGGTGCAAGAGCAAGAACTTTTTTACCGCTTCCCAATTCTTTTGCGACTTCAATAGCAGCATAGATAGCAGCTGCGCTTGAGATACCGACTAAGAATCCTTCAGCACCACCAATAGCGCGTGCAAGTTCGAAAGCTTCTTCTGAAGATACGCGACGAACACCATCATATGCATTAGTGTCTAAAGTATTTGGGATAAAACCAGCTGAAATCCCTTGAATTTTATGTGGTCCAGGTTTTTCGCCAGAAAGGACTGCAGATTCATTGGCCTCAACGGCATAGACTTTGACAGCAGGATTATTCTTTTTCAAAGTATGAGAAATACCAGAAACAGTACCACCAGTACCAACACCTGCGACAAAAGCATCTAAACCATCTTTTCCAAAGGCATCAACGATTTCTTGTCCTGTTGTTCTTTCATGTACCTCTGGGTTAGCAGGGTTTTCAAATTGAAGAGGAAGGAAGCCATTTCTTTCTGCAGCGATTGCTTCAGCTTTAGCGATAGCGCCTTTCATTCCTTCACTTCCAGGAGTCAAAACGAGTTCAGCTCCATAGGCTTGGATGATTTTACGACGTTCCACACTCATGGTTTCAGGCATGACAATCACAACTTTGTAGCCTTTAGCTGCGCCGACCCATGACAAGCCAATCCCTGTGTTCCCACTAGTTGCTTCGACAATGGTATCACCTGGTTTGATCAAGCCATCCGCTTCAGCTTTTTCAATCATGCTCAAAGCAATCCGGTCTTTGACAGATGATCCAGGATTGAAGGCTTCGAGTTTGACATAGACATCTGCAGCTCCTTCAGGAACAAGACGATTCAATTTGACAATCGGAGTGTTCCCAATCAATTCTGTAATATTTTCATAAATAGCCATAATATACCTCAGTTCTAGGTTTTCTTGATACTAACAAGTATAGTCTCTTGCGAGAAGAATGTAAAATATAGAAATTTTATGGGTGTGATAAAAAAAAACTATCGTTGCCGATAGTATTGTTAATTATTTTTCTACAGAGAGCAGGGGTACTTCAACCTCACGAATTCCTTGGTCCTCAATAATGACTTTGCCATTGTAAAATTCGACTAAAGCCGCTGTGATAGAGTTTGTGTTTTCTTTATCCACAAAAATCGTTGTCATCACCTGATCTGTGAACATCGGATCTTGTTCTGCCAATTGATGGTCTTTTAAGAAATTAGCAAATTCTTGGTATTGGGAATAAGAAAGTGTGATCCCAAGAACCACTTGCTCTTTGATTTCTACCAGTCCAATCTCTCGAACTGCTTGTGCCACACTTCCAGCATAAGCACGAATCAGACCGCCAGCACCTAATTTAACACCTCCGAAATAGCGGGTAACCACGACACAACTATTAGTGATGCGATGATTCTCCAAAACTCCTAACATCGGTACCCCAGCTGTTCCACTAGGCTCTCCATCGTCACTGGTTCGTTTGATATCACTTTGTTCTCCAATGATGAAAGCAGAGCAGTTATGTGTAGCCTTATAGTGTTCCTTTTTGATGGCATTGATAAAATCTCTAGCTTCCTCTTCAGAGGAGACTCGCTTGACATGACAAATGAATTTTGATTTTTTGATTTCTTCTTGAACAGTGCCGTTCTCTTTAAATGTAATATATTCCATATTCTTATTTTACAAAAAAAGAATGATTTTCTCCAACTTTTGCGAATTAATAAGTATGAAGATAGAAGATTCTTATGGAAGACTCTTAACGGAGAGTCAAATGACAAATGATCTGAAAGAAATTGCCCAAGAACTTCCAGCTATGGAAAAACAGAATGGAAGGTACCAATGTTTTCGATGTGGCAGTTTGATTGATCAAAAACTTTGGAAGTTGAGTGAGGAGGTGCTGTATTGTAGAGCCTGTATCCAATTGGGAAGGATCCGGAGTGATCAAAAACTTTATGCTATTGCACAGAAGGACTTTGAAGGACAGGAGGTGTTAAACTGGAAGGGAACCTTGACTTCCTATCAACAAGAGGTATCTGAAGGACTTATCCAAGCAGTTAAAGCAGGAAAACATGCCTTGGTACATGCTGTGACAGGAGCTGGAAAAACAGAAATGATGTATCAGGTTGTAGCAACAGCGATCAAGGCAGGAAAAGCAGTCTGTATTGCTACCCCAAGAATCGATGTCTGTATAGAATTGTACGGAAGAATGAAGGAAGATTTTTCCTGCCCCATCTCTTTGCTTCATGGAGAATCGGAACCCTATTTTAGAACACCCTTGGTGATCGCTACAACCCACCAATTGCTAAAGTTTTATCAGGCCTTTGATCTCCTTATTATAGATGAAGTAGATGCTTTTCCCTATGTAGACAATCCAATCCTATATAAAGCAGCTCAGAATGCAATAAAAAAAGAGGGGAATACCCTATATTTAACAGCAACCTCTACAGATGAGTTAGATAAAAAGGTCAAGAAAAAAGAAATCATTCGTTATAGCCTTCCAAGAAGATTTCATGGGAACCCACTAGTGGTCCCTGAAATAAAATGGGTGCCGAAAATTAGAGAAAAAATAGAAAAAGGAAGAATCCCTTACCAACTATTGCAACTGATCAAGAAACAAATACAAACTCACTACCCATTGTTAATCTTTGTATCTGAAATAGAATTAGGACAACAATTTACCGAGAACTTAAAAAAATACTTTCCCAAAGAAACAGTAGGTTTTGTATCCTCACAGACTACAGATCGTCTACGAATAGTAGAAGAGTTTAGAAACAAAGCCATAACCATGCTAGTCTCGACAACAATTTTAGAAAGAGGAGTGACCTTTCCGTTTGTAGATGTTTTTGTTTTAGAAAGTAATCACAAATTATTTACTAAAAGTGCCCTCGTACAAATTTCAGGAAGGGTCGGGCGAAGTAAAGAAAGACCAACAGGTAAACTACTTTTTCTATCAGATGGCATAACACGAGAAATGAAGAAAGCGATCAAAGAAATAAAGGAAATGAATCAGGAGGCTGGATTTTGAAAGAATGTTTGCTTTGTACTAAAGAGTTGAAAACTGGTGAACATTTCACAGACCTTATTTTTATGAATCAACAAGAAGAATGGATTTGTAAAGAATGCAAAGAAGACTTCGAACAAATTGACGAAATCCATTGTCCTAGATGTTATAAAGATAAGGAGGAGAAAGTATGTAAAGATTGCGAATACTGGATACAAAAGGGGAATATGGTAGAACATGAAGCATTATATAGATATAATGCAGCAATGAAGGACTATTTCAAGCGATATAAATTTGAAGGAGATCGTTTATTAGGAATGGTATTTGCATGTGAAATCAAAAAAGCCTTGAAAAAATATAAAAGCTATACGATAATACCGACTCCAATCAGCCATGAAAAAAAGCAGGAGAGAGGATTTAATCAGGTTTCGACAATATTAGATTTTGCAGAGATAAAGTACAGCAGTTTATTCCAAAAAGAAGACAGCTTAGCCCAATCAAAAAAAACAAGAAAAGAAAGATTAAAAACCTCTCAACACTTTCAATTAAAAGGAGAAGTTTCAGAAAAGCAGAAATATCTTATCTTCGATGATATCTACACAACGGGCAAAACAATCGAATTAATGAAGCGGCTACTAATTGAAAAAGGTGTGAAAGAAATAAAGACATTTTCAATCGCAAGGTAAAAAAAGATTTGCAAAAAGTTTATGAAAGCGTTATAATATACATATAAATAAAAACATAATGTTTAGAAAGTAGGTACTAATATGATTAAATATAGTATCCGTGGTGAAAACCTAGAAGTAACAGAAGCCATTCGCGACTATGTCGTTTCTAAACTCGAAAAGATTGAAAAATATTTTCAGGCAGATCAAGAGCTAGACGCTCGAGTAAACTTAAAAGTTTACCGTGAAAAGACCGCAAAAGTAGAAGTAACTATTCCACTTGGATCTATTACACTGCGTGCAGAAGATGTCTCTCAAGATATGTACGGTTCAATTGATCTGGTTGTGGATAAAATTGAACGTCAAATTCGTAAGAATAAAACAAAAATCGAAAAGAAAAATCGTGTTAAATCTGGTGCAGGTAAATTGTTTACCGACGCAGTTGTAGAAGAAGCAACAACCACAGAAAAAGTTGTTCGCTCAAAAACAATTGATCTAGAACCAATGGATATAGATGAAGCGATCCTTCAAATGGATCTATTAGCACACGATTTCTTCATTTATCGTGATGCAGAAGACAACACAACTAATGTTATCTACCGTAGAGAAGACGGAGATATCGGTCTATTGGAAGTAAAAGAATAGAGATCAAAAAGAGATTGAAAACATCAATTAAATTATAGAGGAATCAGGGGTATTGATGCTCCTGATTTTTTTATATAAACAAAAAACTTTCAAGAAAGTAAAATTTTTTGAAAAAAAGTGTTGACAGTAAGAG